>JAADIP010000114.1 GCA_013151275.1 Calditrichota bacterium
ATGTCGCTCTCGGAGCGGGATCACAGTTTTACATCACCCAGGCGCCCGCTTATCATCTGGATAATCAATACACAATTTTCGGCAAGGTCACCAAAGGCATGGACGTTGTGGATAAAATTGCCAACGTACCGACCGACGAAAACAATTTGCCCAAACGACCGGTAGTAATACTTAAAATTGATGTTTTTAAGTAATTCTTTATTTTCAAAAAACGGGGGTTTTGATTATCATAATTGCGTTTCCCGATCCTATCTCTCTTTTTTGTCGGTCGCGCTTCAAAACCTGATTCGCGGATCGGGAAAGCCGATTTCCATAAATCACCGAACGCAGGGCTCTTTTTTGTACGGTGAAAAATTCTCCGTTTTTTTAAATCTCTTTGCGGGTTTAACAAGTTAATTTTTTATGTTCCGCTTTTATTTTCACATCAATCAAAAATCGATCCATATCCATTTGCCATAAGTACCGTATTCATTTAACTTTCTTTTCAGTAATTGATTGTTGATTGTCGGCTATTTTTATCGGAGATACAAATGGATTTTAATTTTATGGTTGAATTTCATCCCAACCGCAAGGCAAGAGAACAATTCGAACTTGACGAATCGCTGTTTAATCTTCAGGGCGATATTGTTTTTTTGAATATGCGCGCTACCCGAACGTTAGCCGAAAGATTGCGCGAAATTAACAGCGAAATTCGGGCAAGCGAACTGAACGCTTTGGGCTTGCTTCATGAAATAGAACACTATATGATTCGTTATTACTTTAAAAACTTTCATCCCGAATTATACGATAAACTGGAAAACCATTTGATAGATTCATTGGGACGGAAGGAATATCAAAAGTTATTAAAGAAATTTTGCGAGCTTTTCCCCCCTACCGAAGTTTTCAACAATAAAACTTCCGTAAACGAATATCTCAAAAACAAAACCGAATCATTTCCCAACCGCTTTATTTTATTAGAAGAGATTGTTGTGCTTTGGCTGGATAATCTTAACCCGGCTTTCGCTTCCGTCGAAACGCTTATCGATCCCTCGGATTTAGAAAAAGTCAGCGCCTTCGATAAAACGTTTGATCTGATCGATGATTATTTTAAAGAGGCTCCCAAACTTCCGAAGCAGAAGATTTCTTTTCTGGACTTTTTACGTCAGCCTGCTCAAAAATACCCGCAAGCCGTTCTTGCTCAGTTAGAATTCATCCGAATCCACTGGCGAGAATACATCGGCGCGTTTTTAGACAGAATATTGAAGAGCATGGATTTTATTAAAGAAGAACAAAAAGCGCGTTTTGACAAGGCGACCTTTGGACCAGGACCTTCTGAAATTCCCGATTTTAAAGATTCCTGGGATCTGGAACCGGAACGCTTTTCGCGGGATGAACACTGGATGCCGCGGCTGGTTCTCATCGCAAAAAGCACCTATGTCTGGCTGGATCAGTTAAGTAAAAAATACCATCACGATATTCGCCGGCTGGATGAAATTCCCGATGAAGAGCTGGAACGGCTGGCAAAATTCGGGATTACCGGTCTTTGGCTTATCGGCATTTGGGAACGGAGCCGGGCGTCTCAGAAAATCAAGCAGCGAACGGGCAATCCCGAAGCTCTCGCCTCCGCCTATTCGCTTTATGATTATGTGGTGGCTCACGATCTTGGCGGCGAAGAGGCTCTCAATAATTTAAAGGAACGCGCCTGGAAATACGGCATTCGTATGGCGACGGACATGGTTCCCAATCACACCGGTATTGATTCCAAATGGATTGTTGAACATCCCGACTGGTTTGTGCAACTGCCCTATTCGCCTTTTCCGAAGTATTCTTTTAACGGTCCCGATTTATGCGACCATCCGGACATCGGCGTTTTTATTGAAGACGGGTACTGGGATCGGACGGATGCCGCCGTTGTTTTTAAATGGGTTCACTATCATTCGGGCGAGGTGCGTTACATTTATCACGGCAACGACGGAACAAGCATGCCCTGGAACGACACGGCTCAATTAAATTATTTGAATCCCCAAGTCCGCGAAGCGGTCATTCAAAAAATTCTTGAAATCGCCCGTCAATTTCCCGTCATTCGTTTTGACGCCGCCATGACTTTAACCAAAAAACATTTTCAACGCTTGTGGTTTCCCGAGCCCGGCTCCGGCGGAGACATTCCCTCCAGAGCCGAATTTTCCATGACCAGGCAGGAATTTGACAGACAAATGCCTCACGAATTCTGGCGGGAGGTCGTTGACCGGATTCAACAGGAAGTGCCGGACACCCTCCTTTTGGCTGAAGCCTTTTGGCTGATGGAAAGCTATTTTGTCAGAACCCTGGGCATGCATCGGGTTTACAACAGCGCTTTTATGAACATGCTCAAAAACGAAGAAAATCAAAAATTTCGCCAGTTAATTAAAAATGTCCTGGAATTCAATCCGCAAATTCTGAAACGCTATGTCAACTTCATGAATAATCCGGACGAAGAAACCGCGGCGACGCAATTTGGCAAAGGAGACAAATATTTCGGCGTGTGCACCTTACTGGCAACCATGCCCGGCTTACCCATGTTCGGTCACGGACAGTTGGAAGGCTTTAGCGAAAAATACGGAATGGAATACCGCCGCGCTTACTGGGACGAAGAAGAAGACACCTGGTTGGTTCATGAACATTTCCGTTTAATCGCTCCGCTGCTTAGAAAGCGATATTTATTCAGTGAAGTGAACAACTTTATTCTGTACGATGTTTTTACGGATCAGGGAAACGTAAATGAAAATGTGATCGCCTACAGTAATCGCTTTAGTCAGGAAAGCGCCCTTGTCATTTACAACAACAGCTACAACCACGCTTCCGGGTGGATTAAAATGTCCGCCGCCTTCAGGGAAAACGATCAATTGATTCAGAAGAGTCTGGCGGAGGGATTGGGGCTCAGCGGCTCGGATGAAGCGTTTGTCGTGTTCAAAGATCATATAAGCAAGTTGGAGTTCATTCGAAAGTTAAAAGAATTAAAGGAAAAAGGCTTATTCGTTGATCTGGGCGGTTACAAATATCAGGTTTATTACAATTTTAAAATTGTGGAACATTCGCCGCAGATGCCTTATCAAAAACTCTATCAAAAATTAGCCGGTAAGGGGGTGTTGAACCTTAATCACACGCTCAAGGAAATCCATTACGAACCTCTGCACAGATCTTTGGATAATTTGCTGAATTTTGATTTTTTTCAATCGGCTTTAAAAATCGTTGGTGAAAAACCGCGCACTAAAAATCCCGGACGCGAATTGCTCTCTTTGTTTAAAGAATTTTGTAATCAAGCCGCCGAATTCGAAAAATCAGACCCTGTTCCGGAACAGGATCTGAAATTAATTATCAAAAAGTTTAACAACTTTTTCAAAATTTACCGTTCCGGATATTTTGCTTCGCTTACCGGAAGTAAATCCGTTTCCGCGCGTTCCCAACGTTTTGTCGAATTTTTTTCCGGCAGTCCGGCTCAAATTTCTCCGGACCTGAAAGTATTTTACCTCTGGTTAGCGCTAATGCTCTTGAAATTACAATACAAAGGCTTTAAAGATTTTTCATTTATTTCGGAGCGGCTTTTCGATCAAATATTTCAACAACATCTTGACCGGATAAACGAAGCCGGGAAACCGCGCAAGATTTCTTTAAAATTACTGCTTATTTTGACTCTGTTTCCCGAGGGATTTTCTTTTGCGGATTTTGATCAAATAAACCTTAATATCGAAAATTTGCTTTCGGTGGATTTAGCCACCGAATATTTGAAAATTCATCCTTTTGAAGGCGTTTATTATTTTAACAAAGAACACTTTGAAGAGTTGATGTTCTGGCTCTTTTTATTACACGCCGTTTCGCATTGCTCAAAGCCCAAAACAAATTGTAAAAAGATTTTAGAAGAGCTAAAAAATCTCGAAATATTATTTGAGGAAGCGTTTAAAGCGGGTTATCGGTTATACGATTTTATTGACAGATTAAAAACCTTCTCTTCAGTCGATCAAAGGAAGTAGCTGATATTTAAACAAGGTATCGACTTTATCCAACTGCCGCAGGTCGGTGCGGATCTGATCGATGGAAGTAAAAAAATCCACCGGGTAATTCGGATAAATCTCCTTATTTGTCCCTTTCCGCGGAGGATTATCCTGCATCAATTCCAACAAAAATAAAGATTGGTAAAGATAAGTGCGGGCGGTTTCGAATTCGCCCATTTGAATTAAACATTTGGCTTTTAAATGCGTGTAAACAGCGCAGGAAGGATTAGACGCCAAAGATTTGTTTATGCATCGAAGGGCTTCCGAATAATCTTTTAAATCAAACAAGACAACCGTAGAAAGATAATTTATGTATTCGTCATCGGGATATTTTCTATAGAGTTCAAGAATATATCGATCATATCGTTCTCTGTAATCGCGCCACGCCAACTGGCTGTTCAGTTCAAAAACCTTTTCGATCAGTTCGGGGGTGATTTCAGTATATTGATCGCTTAATTGGGAGTAAATTTCAAAGGTTCTTTCGAAGGAAAAGGGTTCGTCGTCAAAGATGTCGGGAGCTTTGTTTTTGGGGCGGTTAGCTAATTTGTCCATCTCTTCGGGATTGTTTTTCATGAAAACTTCGTTGCCGATCTCAAAAATATCATAAATCGATTCCAACGTAAACGCCAAAGTAAAATTACGCTTTGTGTAAAGCGTGAAAATTTCCTGAATCGATTTTTGTAATTTTGATTTTGAAATCATTTGCTTTCATCCTTTTGGATGATCAAAAAACTTTTACTTTCTATTTTAATCGACTGTAACCCCGTCCGTTTAAATCCCGAATTCTTAAAATTGACTATCGAAAACCCTTTCACATTATTTACGATTTTAGCCGAATCCGACAAATTGATAATCACATCAATTATTTGATTGTTCAGCCTTCTCCGAAACCTCCACAGTTTGTTTTGATCATCGATCAGAATATTTTCAAAACTACCGTTCTTTAAGGCTGCATGTCTTTTTCTAAATTTAATGAGCTTTTGATAAAAGTCAAACCATTTTGAATTTTTATTAAATTCCGGTGATTTGGGTCTCACCTCTCTTTCACCGTATTCCTGCCCGTAATAGATCATCGGCGTTCCCGGCAAGGTAAACAAAACCGCCGCCATTATGCGGGTATATTTTTCGCCAAATTGCGACACAAATCTCGGCAAATCGTGATTTTCCAGATATCGCAATGTTTGGCTGAATTTCGGATAATTCAACCGACTTTTTTCCAGCCCGAAGGGAATAGCAGAAATCGGCTTTTTCCCGTTCAACACATCCAAAACGTTTCCGTAAAAATCGGTGTCATAAGACATGTCAAATTCGTAATCATGGAACTGCGGCTGTCTGGGCAGCACCTCGTTTAGCAGTAAACATTCGGGATTCACTTTTTTTATTTCCCGTCTGAAATCTTTCCAGAAATCATGCGGAACCGCCCAGGCAACGTCGCAGCGAAAACCGTCAACTCCCAAATTCAGCCAGAATAAAGCCGAATTGAGAATGTAATGCCGCACCCACGGATTGCCGTAATTTAAATTCACCAATGTGTCCCAGTCGTTATGATAGCCCCAGGTGCCGTCCGGTTTCCAGTAAAACCAATCGCGAAGCGGCGAATTCCTGTTTCGATACGCCGCCTTTACAAACCGATGCTGATCGGACAAATGATTGGCGACAAAATCAAAAATTATCCGCATCCCGGAGCGATGCGCCTTTTCGATAAATTCTCTGTATTCGCTCAACGTGCCATAATCGGCTTCGGTATCAAACAGAGAAACCGGAGCGTAGCCGTGCTCGGTGGGTCCCTCGTAAACCGGCAGCAACCAAATCGTATTCACGCCCAATTCTTTTAAATAGGGCAATTTGGAGATCAGACTCTTAAAATTTCCCTGCGGAGTAAACCGCCTTAAAAACACTTCATAAACAATTGCCGTGTCCGCCCAAGCCGGAGTTTGCCGAAAATCCATCCATTCGGTCGTTTGGTAATGATTGATTAAAAGTATTTTCGGCTCCGATAAGCTCCGCTCTTTTTCCAAAACCAGATAATAAAAATAACTTCCCTGCGGAAGGTTTTTGTCAAAATACAACAAATTCTTTTTTGCCTTTACTCCTGCCGCCGGATTTTGCACGTCTCCGTACCAGCGGTATTTTATTCTTTTTCCCGGGCTTTGCTTAAATTCGATTACCAACCGATCTGCGGTCGTAAAATCGCTTTCGACAAAAGTTCCCTCAAATGTCGTATCTTGCGGAACATGGCGGACGGAGTTAAATCCGTTCCAGCCGTCGGCAATCTTGTTCGGATTCGAGGGGTCCGGTATCCATATTGAATCGTTAATAACGTATTTATATTCCCACTTGCCGGATTTTAAGGGGATTTTGATCTTCCACTCATTTGAAAGCGAATCAAATTTCATTAGCCGTGCCGACGAATTCCAGTTGTTAAACTCTCCCACTAACGCTACCTTTTTAACGGGAACGTTTAATCCGTAAAAGGCGACCTTAAATTCCGTCTCCGGTCTGTCGTAAGGGAGAACAACCACTTCCGTTACGTCGCTGTCTTTTAATCCCATTGAATCTTTGACGGTTAAGCGAAAACGATAATTCCCCGGCGACTGCGCGATGAAATAGGGAAAAGGGGTATCGGAGTTTATCAAAGAAACTTTTTGCGCTCCGTTTGATTGTCTCCATCGGTATTGGGTAACAGGTTCAAAATCCGGGTCAAAAGACAATCCCCCGTTCAAAATCACTTTATCTCCCTTGTGAACCAATTGAGTGGCGCCGGCATTCGCCTTCGGTTTTTTATTCTCAAGGTTTGTGATTAAAATTCCGCTTCTATCCAAAGCCGTTTCGTCAGAGTTTTTCTTTACAAGTTTTAACCGCCATCCGTGTTCTCCTTCCCCTAAAAATCGGAACGGCGCTGATATGGTTGAATCTTTGACCGAAAACGCGCTTTTAACGGAATCAAGGCTTAACCCGATTTCGAAGCTCTTTCTTATTTTTTTGAGCGGCGTATCGAAACTGAAATACAAACTATCGATTTTACCATACAACCACGATCCTGTTTTGGGTATTGCCCCTTTAAGCCGCGGTATTTTTAAAGTATCGACGAAGATCATCGAATTGGAATAAGCGCCGCCGTAGGCTTCCGCTTTCGGGTCTCTGAGCCAACGCCTTCCGTTTATGACAAAGCGATAGGAATGCCAGCCTCTTTTCAAAGGAATGCGAACCTGCCAGATATCGTCGCCGTCTCTGTCCGTCAGATAATACCATTCTTTCCATTCCGAAAAGTCGCCGACAACCGCAAGGCGTTCGATTTTGTATTTATGCGCCCGGTTGTCGAATTCAAAGGTCCGATTTACTCTGTCGTCAAAACGACCTCCGACTAACAGCGAAAGTGTAGCGGAAAAGAACACTGCGATTAAAATTATGGCGCTCCATTTTTGCATCTTCGCTCTCCGTGTTGTTTATTTTTATTTATTGTTTCATCATATCATTGTTTTGCTTAAATTTTATTATTAATCTTTGTCTTTCCATGCAGGAGGTTGTCTTTTGAGAACTAAACTCTTTCTAATATTAATCCTTATCTTTTCGTTGTTTTCCTGTACAAAAAACATTAAGCCCACCCAGCCGTCAAAAGCTCCTAAAATCCGCGTGCTTTTGGGAAAGATCGATCACAGGGATTCCCTCCTTTTCGACGGAAAATACTCGCTTCAATTGGAAGAAGCGCAATATGAATTGGGCAAGAAAAACGCTTTTTTCTACCTTTCTCCCTCAAAGACCGGATTTAAAATTTACAATCAAAACCGCCTCTTCGTTTTCAACGCCAACGATATAATCCGTCTGACTCCGTTGGAATTTACAAACAACAAGTTTAAATTTCGTAATAAATGGTATAAAGGTGAAATAATTTTGCAGCTCGACGATAACGCATCCATTCTTTTGATTAACAATATCGATCTGGAAGAATATTTAAAAAGCGTTCTTGTGGGCGAAATGCCTTCCGATAAAGACGGTTATCTGGAAGCCTTAAAAGCTCAGGCTATTTGCGCCCGAACTTACGCCATCAACAAAATGAATCAACGGCAGGATAACGCCTATCATGTTTACGGCGATTTTCACGATCAGGAATACGCCGGCTTGGAAAAACGAACAAAACTTGCCGATTACGCGGTTGAAACAACACGCGGCGTTGTTCTGAAATACCAGGACACCCTCGCGCAAATTTATTACCACTCCACCTGCGGCGGAATATTGGAAGACATCAATAATTTGTGGAGCGGACAAAGTAATTTAAGTTACCTCTCCTCCAGAAAGGATGTTCTGGGCGATACCTTTACCTGCGCGATTTCCCCCTATTTCCGCTGGGAGCGCACTTTTACGATCGAACAAATCGATTCTCTGTTCGGCAACCGTTTTCACCGCTCCTTGTTGAAAAAACCGCTGACCGACACCCTTCGACTTCGGCTCAAAATCGATGTTAATCAGCGCACGTCCTCCGGCAGAGTTAAATCGCTCACCTTAACCTATGCCGATACCTCCGTTGTGTTAAAGGATTTTGAAATCCGCAGATTCTTTTCTAAATTCAATTCCGGAAACCTCCCCAGTCTTTTATTTAAAATTTCGTCGTCTTCGGATTCAGTTTTAGTGATTAACGGGGGCGGCTTCGGGCACGGAATCGGGCTTTGTCAGTGGGGAGCGATGAATATGTCTTTAAAGGGATTCAAGTATTACGATATCCTGGTGAACCAATATTTTCCCGGAACCTATTTAAAAAGGATGTATTGATGTTTGGAAATAAAATTGTCTTTGCAATCATAATAATCGCCTTATCCCTGTTTTGGAGCTGCCAACCCGAGTTTGTCAAAAAACGACCTTCCGCCACCTCCGAAGTGGACAGCGTGCTTTTCTATCAAAAAAAGGATGTCGCGGATCCTTTTATTGACGGTCTGCTTTCAAATTCGGATCAACCGGTAATTCTCAAAAAAACCGTGGCTCCTCCTCCCGCGCCCAAAAAGAACTATCGTGAAGCGCAGGGCTTTAGAGTTCAGGTATTTGCCAGCATCGATTCTCTTAACGCTCTTCAGCAACTTAAAAGACTTTCTTCCGTGGTATCCGACAGTTGTTATCTGGTTAAAGAAAATGACCTGTTTAAAGTTCAGGCAGGAGACTTTGTTAAACGTTACAAAGCCGACTCTTTGAGAGAGAAGGTTAAGAAAGACGGTTTTCCCGGAGCCTGGGTTTTGCAAACCACCGTTTATGTTTATGACGGCAAAACTGAACCTTTGCCCCAGGCGGCGGAATCGCCTTCCGCTTCCGGCAAGTATCAGATTCAGGTCTTTGCCACTTCCGACGAAAGCAAGGCAAAAGATTTGGTGACGCGGCTTTCTCAACAATTCGATTATCCCGCTCATTATGAATTTAAAAACAATCTTTACAAAGTTTTTCTCGGGAAATTTGCAACCCGGGAACAAGCCGATAAAATTCTGCAGGAAATAAAAAATCTTGGTTTCCCAGACGCCTGGATTGTTCATTAACATAAGGAGAGCGAACCATGGATAACTTTTATTTCAATTTTAAAGACCTCTTCAAAGCGCCGCGAATGGCAATCGGTCCTCAGCGTATTTCTCTTGCCATGTTAGGATTGCTCGCCGCCCACTTTGTTTATCTTTTATTCACTTATCTGGCTATTTCATTGGGAGGACATTCAATCGCTCTTGTTTGGTCGGAATACGGATTATTCCCCTGCGCTTATGTGTTTGATTTACCCTTTTATTCTTACATTTTATACTGGATCGGGGTTATTTTAACAGGCTATATTTTGCTTTTGATGAACACCGCCGTTTCCAGAGCGGCTTACATGCATTTACGGGAAAATTTGTTTTACACCTGGAAACAGGCGCTTAGTTTTACCAAAGACAAAGCCGTTTCCATTGCCGGCACCTATCTTACCTTTATCTTTTTGATTTTGCCTTTTATCATCGGCGCGGTTATCATGGCGCTAATCGGGCGAATTCCCTGGTTCGGCGAAATTTTAAATTCTCTTGCTACCTTGCCTTACATTTTCGCCGGAATGGTTCTGGTGTTTTTTACCATCAGCTTTTTTGTCTCTTTCTTTTACGGTCCGGTTATTATCGCCACCTCCGAAGAAGACGGATTCGGCGCAGCAGTTCAATCTCTCCACTTAACATGGGGACAACCCTGGCGCCTTGTTCTGTACGGCATTACCATTATTGCTCTTGAAATTTTCGGCATTTTCTTTTTTGCCTTTGTCCTGAAAATCGGTTTGATCATCTACTCCGTTCTGTTCATGCCCTTAATGCATTCTCTGGCTCCCATTTTGGACAATGCCTTGCGGTTCATTCAAATTTCTATGGGTAGCGTTAATGACTGGATTGTCGAACTACTCGGTCCGAGCGGAAGCAAAATCTTTTATTTAAAACAAAACTACGAAGCTTTAAGCCTTCAAATTCCGCTATCGACCCAAATTTCTTCTTATATCGTCTATTTCTTTTTATTGATCGCCGCTTACATGACCGTCGGTTACGGCGAAGCGGTTGGCTGCACCGGGCTCGTTATTTCTTATGTGATTTTTGATTCCAAATTGACCAACACGAATTTACTCAAGAGGAAAGACAGTGAAATAGAAGAGGAAGACGAAAGCAAGCCCCAGGAGGAAGACACCAAAAACATCGGCGAAGACGCGGATAAACAGGACGAAGATGATAAAGATAAAGAGAGCGAAGAAGACAAAGAAAAAGATGAAGAAGATAAATAAAACCGTTATCGGATCGTCAGGATTCGCTCGATTCCTGACGATCTTTTCTTTGTAATATCGGCTCCCATTCTTCCAATAATTTCCGAGTGGTTCCCGTTTTTTTTCTCACGAACAATTCCACCTTAGCGCCCGTTTCCTTTCGATAATCAGCGTCCGAAAAAAGAGTTTCGCTTATTTTCAAAAAATCTTCTTTGTCCCTGACGACAAAAGCGCTTTTCTCTTTAACTAACTGTGCGGCTTCATAGGAGTTTTCGTATTTCGGTCCGTAAATTACGGGAATGCCGTAAACCGCCGCTTCCATAACATTATGAATTCCCTGTTTAAAACTGCCCCCCACATAGGCGATATCCGCGTATTGATAAAGATCCGCCAAAACACCGACGACATCCACTATCAACACGCGCTGATCTTGTAACTTTTCCCGCTGCGAATAAAGCGATACTCCGACGTGGTCATATTGATTTTTAATAGTTTGAATAAAATGCTCTTCCGGTTGATGGGGCACAAAAATAACTTTAATCCGGTCATATTTTGTGATCAGCTTTTGTAAAGAATCATTAATCGCGTTGTAATCTTCCTGCCAGATACTGCCCAAAACAAAAACAAACGCCTCCTCCGTCCACTTTTTATTCAGCAAATTCTTGGAAAACGCCTTTTCTTTTCTGATTAACGCCTGATCAAATTTAGTATCGCCCGTTACGGAAATATTTTTTATCCCGAAATAGTCAATAAATCTCTCTTTGTCTTCATCGCTTATCGCGTAAACTTTGTCCAGGTTTTTGTAAACGTCTTTTAAAAGAAATCGATAAAATGCGTTTAATCTGGATGATCCTTTGGACAAAGAAGCATTAACAAGAAACACCGGGATGTTTAATTTTTTTGCTGCGTAAATTTGATTGGGCCAAATGTCGTGCTTGGAAATGATTATCAAACGCGGGTTTATTCTTTTCAATATCTTTTTCCACAACCGGTAAAAATCGAACGGCTGATAAACATGTATTTCATCCGGATATGTCTTTTTAGCGTGTTCGTAACCAGACGGCGAAAAAAAGGTGACTATTATTTGATATTGTTTTCCGAGATGATGAATAACCGGTCGGATATGCTCGAATTCACCGAGAGAAGAGGCATGAATTAGAATCGTCTTCTTTTCTTCAGGAAGAAACGATGTTAAAATTTTTACCGATCTATATCTGCCGACAACGGCATTTCTGATTCTCTTATTAAAAAAAACAGTAAGATGAACCAATAACAGAGCCAGCGGAAAAATAAAAAAGCGATAAACTAAACGCGTGAAAAAAGACATGTTACATCCACGATTCCAATTGGTTGAACACGGCTTGAGGTTTAATATCCTTCATACATTTAAAATGAAAAAGCGGGCAGAAATTTCGCCCAATATGGGAACAGGGTCTGCACCACAGCTTTTCGTTTTCACAGATTTTGTGCTCGCTGCGAAACGGGAAAAATCCCAATTCTTTAACGGTCGAACCGAAAATTGCCAGCACCGGAGTATTTACTGCGGTCGCTAAGTGCATTAAACCCGAATCGTTTGACACCAAAAACTTTGCCTTGCTGATGACGATGGCGGTTTCTAACAATGACAATTCTCCAGCCAAGTTAAAAACCTTGTCCGAAATCCGGAGATCCTCGAAACTTTTAACCTCTTTTTTGCTTCCCAATAAAATTATGTTCAGGTTTTTAACGGACAATAATTTTTTAATTAAATCCTTAAAATATTTCGGTAGCCATTGTTTGGTTTTAAAACCCGCTCCCGGCGCTATTACAACATAACCCCTTTGCAAAAACCCTCTGTCAAAAATCGATAACAGTCCTTCTTCGATATGATTTTTCCAGAAGATTTCCAGACCGTTTAAATCGTCTTTAACGCCCGCCTTTTCACCGACTTTAAGGTAGCGTTCGGGAATGGGCAAAACGGTTTTGTAGGTATTGATCTTTAAATACACCAGTAAGGCTCTTTTCAGCTTATCCTTTTTTATCCGAAAAACCTGACTATTGGAATTAAACGTCAAAATTCTGCTGCGAATATTATTGTGTAAATCGAAAATATAATCGTACTGGTTTTTTAATAATTGTTTTCGTAAACGCAATAATCCCGAAATTCCTTCGTTTTCGTCGATTGAATAAATTTTATTCAAATGGGGATTATATTTGATAAGGTCGATGAATTTTTTCTTAACCACAAAATCAATGGCTGTGTCGGGAAAGGAAATTCGCGTTTGTCTGATAAAAGGAGTGGCTAATAATACATCGCCGATGGAGCTTAACCGAATGATCAGGATTCTTTTTTTGAAATTCATAATTCATTTTGATCGATTAATCGTGAAATCAACAAAATTATACAAAGCCGTTTTTACTTCCGAATCGGAATAACCCGAAATGCATTCTTTGGCTTTTTGTGCGTATTCGCTCAGTTTATTTTCCGAATATTCAATTCCGTTGTAATTTTTAACGAATTTGATGATATATTCAACATCTCCCGCCGACACGCCTTTTTTCAATAATTTTTTAATTTTTGAAATTTCCTTGCGCGAGGCTTGGTTAAAAGAATGAATTAAAGGAAGCGTAATTTTTTTATCTCTGAAATCATTCCCAACCGGTTTGCCTAAAATTTTCTGATGTCCGTAATAGTCCAACAAATCATCTTTGATTTGAAAAGCGATCCCCAGATTTTCGCCGAATTTTTTCAGGTTTTCGTGATCTTCCTGATTTTGCGAAACCGTAATGGCGCCTAATTCGGATGCGGCTCCCATCAAAGCAGCAGTTTTGTTGGAGATAATGTCAAAATATTCTTCCTCGGAAATGCGGAGATTGCGGGCTTTTTCGATTTGCATCAATTCGCCTTTGCTTAAGCGTTTGGAAGCGATGGCTAATTTGTGCATTACGTCCAAACTGCCGGTCATGGTCGCGCCGATCAAACATTTCGAAAGAAGATAGTCGCCCATTAA
>JAADIP010000245.1 GCA_013151275.1 Calditrichota bacterium
AATCTTTTTGTGCCGAAATTTACTCAAATAATTTGAGATTAAATTTCCTATCCGCTTTCCTCTTTCTAAAAAAGCTCTTCTTACTTTTGTCTGAACTATGGCGTGATTTTTATATATGATTAAACCTAACTTCATCAAGATATAAAATTTATTTCCATTTATTCAAGTATTTTTTTGGGTTTTAGCTGGAAACTTTTTTCCATAAAAAAACGGGACGCCTTTTGCAAAAGGACGTCCCGTGAAATTAACAGGAGGAGTGAGGGGTGCCGGGAGTCTCAAAAGAGATTCCCGGAGGGTATTATAAATTCGATTTGTATTTCCGAATCTTGATCTTGTACTTGATCTTTACTTTAAGTTTCATTGTGTTTTTCCTTTCATAATCAAACAACTGTGCGCAAAATCGTTATTTATCCTTTAATGCGCCATGATACCCGTCACACGGCTTTCTATTTGTGATCCACGATAAATTATCGATTTAACGCCTTATAACTTTAACTTATTCTCAAAGGTTCCAATTTTTTTGATCATTTAATACCGGTTGAATTGATAATTCCGCCTTATTGTAATATCTTGAGAAGAAAAAAGCGCTTTTGACGAATCCTCAGGAGGCAAGCTATGCGTTATTTGTTACCGGTTTTAATTTTTTTGCTGATCGCCTGTTCCGGGCAAAAATACGATTACATCATTCAAAACGGTTCAGTCGCCGACGGCGCGGGAAACAAAATCTTTCGATCCCAAATCGCGATCCGCGACGGAAAAATCGTTAAAATCGCTGAAACGATCAAAGGCAAGGCGGAACATTACATCGACGCCAAGGGAAAAGTGGTGAGTCCCGGCTTTATCGATATGCTGTCCTGGGCGTGCGGTCCCATTCTTTACGACGGAACGGTTCCCAACGTTGTGCAGCAGGGAATTACAACGGCGATCTTTGGCGAAGGCTGGTCCATGGGTCCGGTTAATAAAAACGTGCGCAAAGCCATGCAGAGCTGGTGGCGGGAATACAAAATCAAATACGACTGGAGCACCCTGAGCGATTACCTGAAATTAGTGGAAAAACAGGGAACCGCGGTAAATGTGGCTTCTTACGTCGGCGCAACCACGCTGCGTCTGTATGTGATCGGTTTTGAGGATCGTCCGCCTACGGAAGAAGAATTGAAAACCATGAAAGAGCTTTTGCGCAAAGAAATGGAGCACGGCGCCTTGGGACTGGCAAGCAGCTTGGTTTATGCTCCGGCTTTTTACGCTTCCACTCATGAACTGATCGAACTGGCAAAGGTGGCGGCGGAATACGGCGGCGTTTATGCCAGCCATATTCGCAGCGAAGGCGAAGATTTTATTCCCGCGGTCAATGAATTCATCGAAATTTGCAGACAGGCGAATATCCGCGGCGAACTGTACCATTTTAAAGCCGCCGGTAAAGACAATTGGAATAAGTTGGACAGCGCCGTTACCCTGATCGAAAAAGCCAAGGCGGAGGGATTGGAAATTTACGCCGACATCTACCCCTATACCGCGGGAGCCACAGGACTCTCGGCTATCATTCCGCCCTGGGCTAAAGAAGGCGGCGACTCTGCCATGGTCGAAAGACTGAAAAATCCGCAACTGCGGAAAAAAATCAAAACGGAAATTCTGACGGTCACCAAAGGCTGGGAGAATTTTTATCAATTAGCCCGGCGGAGGCGCAAATATTTTGATTAGCTACCTGCTGCCTCAATACCAACAATATCAGGGAATGACCTTAAAAGAATACGCGCGCGCCGTACAAAAAGACGAACTTGACGCGCTGTTCGATTTGCTGATCATGGAAAAGGGTTTCGGCGGCGGAATCTACTTTTTGATGTCCGAAGAAAATGTGCGTAAAAAAATGCAACTGCCCTGGGTCTCTTTTTGCACCAGACGCCTATCGCCCCACGGGTTTAATGTCCAAACGCCATCCTCATCCCAGAGCGTACGGAACCTTTCCCAGAGTTCTAAGCAAATATGTGCGCGAAGAAAAGGTTCTTACCCTGGAACAGGCAATTTACAAAATGAGCGGTTTACCGGCGATGGTACTAAGATTAAAAGACCGCGGTTTAATCAAAGAAGGCTACGCCGCCGATATTGTGATTTTTAATCCCGACAGCATTAAAGACAAAGCCACTTACCTGCAGCCGCACCAATTTCCCGAAGGCATTCAACTGGTGATGGTCAACGGAAAAATCGTGGTTAAAAACGGGAAAACAACCGGAGAAAAACCGGGACGGGCGCTTCTGAAAACGAAAAATTGACCGCAGATTGAGTCGAGGTTTTTTGATCTTTTTTGTGCTTATAATTAGGAGAATTTGTTTCGGTTGAAATTTTAAATTTAATTTATTCTCTGAGTTCTTTGTGACTCCTTTGTGTGCTTTGCGGTTATTATTTACCGCCGATTGCAGGAAAGTTTTACAAGAATAACGGGTCGTTCAACGTGATTGGATCGGATGCGTTTTGTTTGAATTATTCCCGGTTTAATTCTTGTTTTAAACTTATTGCTATTTGTTCCGAAACTAATTATAAATCGCAATAGGAACGCGCGGCGGAAAAGTTTAATCTTTATTGAAGGGTAAAATGCTTAGCCATAATCAAAAACTCAATCGTCTGGTGGAATTAGGGTTGGAGATCAGCCAAATCGGCGATCTCGATTTATTACTGGAAAAAGTACTTACCGAAGCACGAAAGCTGCTAAACGCCGACGCCGGATCCATTTACGTTAAGGAAGACGATCATTTAAGGTTTAGTTATTCGCAAAACGACACCCTGCAAAAACGTCTTGCTCCGGGGAAAAAATTAATCTACACCACCTTCACTCTGCCCATAAACAACTATTCCATCGCCGGATACGTGGCAAATAACGGCGAAACGGTCAATATTCCCGACGCCTACAACATGCCCGGCTCGCTGTCTTTTTCCTTTGATCCCAAATTTGATCAAATCAGCGGCTATCATACGCAATCGATGCTAACCATTCCCATGAAGAACATCCGCGGAGAAATTGTCGGCGTTTTACAGTTAATCAACGCGCAGGACGACAAGGGTAAAATCATTCCTTTTGAAAAGGACGACGAACCCATTGTCCGCCATTTCGCCATTTACGCCGCCAACGCCATTGAACGCGCGCAAATGACGCGCACCACCATCGAACGCATGATCAGTATGGCAGAGCTGCGCGACCCCAAAGAAACCGGACCCCACGCTAACCGCGTCGCCTCTTACGCTGTCGAAATTTATGAGGCTTACGCCCAAAAACAAAACGTTCCGAAGTCCGAAATTGACAGAAAAAGAGATTCGCTGCGTATGGCTGCCATGCTTCACGATGTGGGCAAAGTCGCCATCTCTGACGTCATTCTGCGGAAACCGGGCAGACTGACCACCGAAGAATTCGACGTAATGAAACAACACACGATTCACGGCGCACGATTATTTCAAAACGCCCGTTCGGATTTTGATGAATTTTCAGCCGAGGTCGCCCTAAATCACCACGAACGCTGGGACGGCAAAGGCTATCCGGGGCATGTGGATGTTCACACCGGCAAACCCATGCCCGGCTTTGAAAATCCTGACGGTTCATCAAAAGGAAAACAGGGCGAAGAGATTCCCCTGTTCGGCAGAATTGTAGCATTAGCTGACGTTTACGACGCCTTAAGCTCGCGCCGGGTTTACAAAGAAGCCTGGGATGAAAACAAAGTTCTGGACGTAATCGCCGAGGAGCGCGGCAAACAATTCGATCCTACGGTGGTGGATTGTTTTTTCGAGCGGCTTGACGTAATCCGTTCCATAGCCATCCGCTATCCCGACGAAGAGTAATAACCTTTTTTGAACGGCGTTCGTTATTCCGAAAATCGATTCAACCGTTAAACCGTTCACCTTTCAGATTTAATTCTTTTTTCCCGCCGATTCAGAATTATGTGTTTCAGCCTGTTTTGCGTTTCAAAATCCTACTTTTTTTTACAAAATTTAAAATTTTCATTAGCTTTATAATGATTTTATTTTTATCTTTGTTGATCAGATGGTTCTTTGAGAAATTTTTCATGTGTCATTGAATAATCACTGTTAAAATCGGGTGTTGTTTTTTAAACGCGTGAAAAATTTCGTGAATATTCGCAAATATTTTCTTGTTAAGGCAAAATAAACAAGAAAGGATTCGACTTTGGAAACGGGCTCTACTCCTCAATGGCCTCTGCTTGTTTACATTCTGGCTGTTTTTGCTTTGGTTTCTGTTATGGTCGGGCTTTCCTATCTATTGGGACAGCGTCACAAAGAAAAAGCAACCGGTGAATATTTTGAATCGGGAATCCTTCATACGGGAAACTCTCAATTGCGTTTTACCGCGCATTTTTATTTAATCGCTTTATTCTTCATAATTTTTGATCTCGAAGCCGCATTCATTATCGCCTGGGCAATCGCTTTTAAAGAAGTCGGTTGGCTCGGCTTTTGGGGAATCTTTGTTTTTATTGCCGTTTTATTGATCGTATTGGTGTATGAATGGCGGATCGGCGCTCTGGATTTTGCCGCCGACGGCAAAAAGATTATCAAACGAATGAAAACATTAAGAAAGAGTGAATAACTAAATATGAAATGGTGGTTAAGCAAATCGAACGACCCCGCGGCGTCCGTTAAAGGAAACAGCTCTTTTGAAGAAACCGTTAAAGAGAGCATCTTATTCAGCCGGTTAAACGATTTAATCGGTTGGGGTCGCAAAAATTCTCTTTGGCCGTTTAATTTCGGTCTCTCCTGCTGTTATGTCGAAATGGCAACCAGTATTACCAGCCGTTACGACCTGGCGCGTTTTGGGGCGGAAGTAATTCGCGGAACGCCCAGGGAAGCCGATTTGATGATTGTCGCCGGCACGGTTTTTATCAAGATGGCGCCCATCATTAAAAGACTTTACGAACAGATGATGGAACCGCGCTGGGTTATTTCCATGGGTTCCTGTTCAAATTCCGGCGGAATGTACGATATCTATTCGGTGGTTCAGGGCGTCGATAAATTTATGCCTGTGGACGTTTATGTTCCGGGTTGTCCTCCGCGTCCGGACGCTTTTTTGGACGGTTTGATTCAATTGCAGAAAGTTGTCGGAAAAGAAAAACGACCCTTAAGCTGGGTTATCGGTCCGCAGGGCGTAATCAGACCCGAAAAAGAAGCCTTAAAACCGGTGCGCTGGGAGGAAAAAAAGAAGACGACTTTTTTGCGTCCTCCGGATGAAATTTAAGTCAATAAAATGTAACCGTTTTGATTGTTAAAATAACGCAGTAATATTCTTATGACGTACGATCACAGTGTAATTGACAGTTTAAAAAAGAAGTTTGGGGAATCCGCTTTTATTCTTCAAAAAACCAGGGACGGAATGCCCACGGTTTACGTTCCTCAGGATAAAATTCGGGATATCTTAAAATATCTCAAGCAGGAAATCCCCAAACCTTACAAAATGCTCTACGACCTGACGGCGATCGATGAGCGTTCAAGGTCTAACCGTCAAAACCTGCCCGACGCCGATTTCAGCGTGGTGTATCATCTTTTGTCGTTTGAACGCAATTCCGATATCCGCGTTAAGGTTGCACTTAAAGGAGAATATCCCGAAGTCGATTCGATCGCAAAAGTGTGGGCAAACGCCGACTGGTACGAGCGCGAAGTTTACGACATGTTCGGGATTAAATTTCGCGGGCATCCGAATCTTCGGCGGATACTCATGCCGCCCACCTGGGAAGGTCACCCGCTTCGCAAGGAGCATCCGGCGCGAGCCACCGAAATGGGTCCTTTTCGCCTTCCAGACGACAAGCAGGATCGCGAGCAGGAAGCGCTTCAGTTTAAGCCCGAAGAATGGGGATTAAAACGCGCCCACGAAGATGCGGATTTTATGTTTCTGAATCTCGGACCTCAACATCCGGGCACGCACGGCGTTTTGCGAATTATTTTACAGTTGGACGGCGAAGAAATTGTCGATGCCGTTCCGGATATCGGCTTTCATCATCGCGGCGCGGAAAAAATGGCTGAACGCCAGTCATGGCACACCTATATTCCCTACACCGACCGCATCGATTATCTGGGCGGAGTGATGAACAATTTCGCTTATGTTCAGGCGGTCGAAGAGTTAGCCGGGATTCGGGTTCCCGACAGAGCAAAAGTCATTCGCATCATGCTCAGCGAATTTTTCCGAATCGCCAGCCATCTGGTCTGGTACGGAACATTCGCCCAGGACGTCGGTCAGATGTCACCCGTATTTTACATGTTTAACGACCGTGAACGCATTTTCGAGATCATCGGCGCTATTTGCGGCGACCGGATGCATCCGAACTGGTTTCGGATCGGCGGCGTGGCTCAGGACTTACCAAAGGGCTGGGAAAAACTCGTAAAAGATTTCATCGACTTCTTCCCGAAACAATTAAAAACTTACGATAAATTGGTGATGAAAAACCGCATCATTAAAGCACGTACCGTCGGAATAGGCTGTTACACAACCGAAGAAGCCATCGAATGGGGCGTTACGGGACCCGGTTTGCGCGCCACCGGTTTTGAGTGGGACTTTCGTAAAAAACGTCCCTATTCCGGTTACGATCAATTTGAATTTGATATTCCCATCGGACAAAACGGTGATTGTTACGATCGCGCCGTGGTGCGTGTCGAAGAAATGCGCCAGAGCCTTCGAATTATTGAGCAGTGCGTGAACATTATGCCCGAAGGTCCCTACAAATCGGATCATCCGATTACAACGCCTCCGCGTAAAGAACGAACCATGAAGGACATCGAAACCCTGATCAATCACTTTGTAAATGTTTCATGGGGACCCGTGATTCCGGCGGGCGAAGCCTTTTTCGGGATTGAAGCCACAAAAGGCAATAACGGCTACTATCTGGTAAGCGACGGAGGAACGACCTCTTACCGGACGCGCGTTCGCACTCCGTCTTTTCCGCACATTCAAATGGTGCCTTACATCAGCCGCGGGCACACCATTGCGGATTTACTGGCTATTTTAGCCACCATCGATTACGTTTTGGCAGATGTTGACAGGTAAACAAATTCATGGATAGAACTATGCTATCAGATAAAGAGCGAACAGAGATAGAAGAACATTCGCGGCACTATCCTCGCAAACAGGCTGCGGTCATCGAAGCGCTGAAGGTTGTTCAAAGTCATCGCGGATATGTTTCCGACGAGAACGTAAAGGACATTGCGGAATTTCTGGAGATGACCCCGGATGAAGTGGATAGCGTTGCCACTTTTTACAATTTGATTTTTCGCAAACCGGTCGGCGAACATGTGATTCTGCTTTGCGACAGCGTAAGCTGCTGGATTATGGGTTACGAAACCATAATGGATCATCTCAGGGCAAAGTTAAAAATCGAACCGGGTCAAACCACCGAAGACGGGAAATTCACATTATTGACCATTCCCTGTCTCGGCGCCTGCGACCGGGCTCCGGCAATGATGATCGATAACGATCTTCACGGAAATTTAACCGTGCAAAAGATCGATGAAATTCTAAAAAAATACAAATAACGAACAAGATGAATGCTCATGGAAAGACCATTAACACAACATATTCGTCCGGGTGAAACTCTTACCATCACCGACTACCAAAAGCACGGCGGTTACGAAGGGTTAAAAGCAGCTCTTAAAATGTCCCCAAAAGAGGTTCAGGATACCGTTAAGCGCGCTCATTTAAGAGGGCGCGGCGGTGCGGGTTTTCCCACCGGCTTAAAATGGAGTTTTGTTCCGATCGGCGACGACGCTCCCCGTCCCAGGTATTTGATTGCCAACGGCGACGAGATGGAACCCGGCACGTTTAAAGACCGCTTGCTTGTGGAAGGCAATCCTCATCAGTTAATCGAAGGCATGATCATCAGCGCCTACGCCATTCAAGCCGAAATCGGTTACGTCTTTTTGCGCTGGGCTTACAAAAAGGGCGAGAAAATAATTCAAAAAGCCCTTGCCGAAGCTTACGAAGCCGGTTTGCTGGGAAAAAACATTTTAGGCAGCGGCTTCGATTTTGATTTGTACCTGCACACCAGCGCCGGAAGATATATCTGCGGCGAAGAAACGGCGCTTCTGAATTCACTGGAAGGAAAGAGAGCCAATCCGCGAGCCAAACCTCCCTTTCCGCAAACCAGCGGACTTTTCGGAAAGCCGACCATCGTAAATAATATCGAAACCCTTTGCAACGTTCCGCACATTTTGCGTAACGGCGCCGACTGGTACAAAAAGATCAGTCTGAGCGAAGACGGCGGAACAAAAATATTCGGCGTCAGCGGAAAGGTTAAAAAACCCGGACTGTGGGAATTGCCGCTGGGCGTCACTTTAAAAGAAGTACTGGAAGAATACGCCGGCGGAATGCAGGACGGTTTAAAATTCAGAGGTTTGCTGCCCGGCGGCGCTTCCACCGATTTTCTGACCGAAGAACATCTTGATATCAAGCTGGATTACGCCGGTGTGGAAAAAGCCGGAAGCCGCCTCGGCACGGGCACCATGATCGTATTGGACGATAAAACCTGCGTCGTGGGCATGGTTCTGAATCTGGAACACTTTTTCGCGCAGGAATCATGCGGATGGTGTACCCCCTGCCGCGAGGGTTTGCCCTGGTCCGAAAAAATTTTAGCGCGAATCGAAAACGGTCAGGGTAAAATGCAAGACCTGGAAATATTGGAAGGTTTGACCAAAACCCTTGGTCCGGGCAACACATTTTGCGCTCTGGCGCCCGGCGCAATGGAACCTTTGCAAAGCGCTTTAAAATATTTTCGAGAAGATTTCGAGCGTCATATTAAAGAACAACGCTGCCCCCGGAGGTCCTGAATGGTTAAAATTACTATAGATGGGAACGTTTACGAAGTCGATCCCAAAGACAATCTGCTGCAAACCATCCTTTCGTTAGGACTGGACTTACCTTATTTTTGCTGGCACCCCGCCCTTGGTTCCGTCGGTTCGTGCCGTCAATGCGCCGTTAAAAAATACAGCGGCGAAGACGACCAAAAAGGCAGAATCGTAATGGCATGCATGGAGCCCGTTGTTGACGGAATGCGTATTTCTGTTAACGATCCGGAAGTTAAAGACTTTCGCGCAAATATTATCGAACTTTTAATGACCAACCACCCGCACGATTGTCCGGTTTGCGACGAAGGCGGAGAATGCCACCTGCAGGATGTGACCTTAATGTCCGGTCACAACTATCGACAATTTGATTTCAACAAACGTACCCATAATAATCAATATCTCGGTCCCTTCATCAATCACGAGATGAATCGCTGCATCCAGTGTTATCGCTGCGTGCGATTTTACCGCGAGTACGCCGGAGGTCGCGACTTTAACGTGTTTTCTTCCCGCAACCGCGTCTTTTTCGGTCGTTACGAAGACGGGGTTCTGGAAAACGAATTCAGCGGCAACCTCGCGGAAGTTTGCCCGACCGGCGTTTTTACGGACAAAACCTACAAACAACATTTCACACGAAAATGGGACCTGACCACCGCTCCTTCTATTTGCCACAATTGCAGCCTCGGCTGCAACATCATCGCCGGCGAACGTTACGGCACCATTCGCCGCATCGCCAGCCGCTACAACGGCAAGGTGAACGGCTATTTTATCTGCGATCGCGGTCGCTTTGGTTACGAATACGTAAACAGCGATCAACGCATTCGCGAACCTTTACGCCGCGGGCAGGCAAGCGGTCGTTTAGAACCCGTGGATCGGGAAACTGTATTCAATTATTTTAAAAAGATATTCGATAAAAAACCCCGTCTGTTGGGAATCGGTTCTCCGAAGGCTTCTTTGGAATCCAATCACGCTTTGCAAATGCTGGTCGGAAAAGAGAACTTTTTTGCCGGCGTTTCGGCTGTCGAGCATCAACTGACGTTAAAAGCAATACAAATTCTCAAAGAAGGACCCGCAGAAGTTCCATCGCTGCGGGAAACCGAAAAGGCAGACACGGTGCTTATTTTGGGCGAAGATGTTACGAACACCGCCCCCATGCTGGCTTTGAGTTTGCGACAGGCTTCGCGCCAAAAACCCATGGAATTGCCGATAAAGATGAATGTTCCCACCTGGCACGAAATGGCTGTTCTTGAATTGATGCAGGATGAGCGCAGCCCGTTCTTTGTTTTAACGCCGACCGAAACAAAACTGGACGACATCGCCACAGCGGTTTATCGCAACGCTCCGGACAACATTGCGCGCCTTGCTCACGCCGTGGCGCATTACATCGATTCCGCCGCTCCGGAAGTCGAAAACCTGAGCGAAGAAGAAACCGAGCTTGTAAAACAAATCGCCGAAAATCTTCTTTCTTCAAAACAGCCCTTAATCGTCAGCGGAACCTCCTGTTTGAACGAGTCTTTGCTGGAAGCCGCAGCCAACATAACGCGCGCCCTGAAAAAACGCCAGAAATCGCCGTGGATATTTTTGACCGTTCCCGAAGCCAACAGCGTGGGTCTGGCGCTGCTGGACGAAAAAGATTTAAATCAGGCGATCGAAAAAGCGCTTTCCGACTCTTACGACGCCCTGATTATTCTGGAGAACGATCTTTACCGCAGAATTGAAGAAGATAAAGCAAACAAATTATTCGACGCCTTTGAGCATGTGATTGTTTTACATTATTTGCACAATTCGACCACGGATAAAGCCAATCTGGTCGTTCCAGTCGGTCCTTTCAGCGAATCCGACGGAACGCTGGTGAATAACGAAGGACGCGCCCAGCGTTTTTATCAGGTTTTTTACCCGGGAGATTCGGTTAAAGAAAGCTGGCGCTGGCTCGGACAAATAATAACCGGGCACGGTTTGAACGGCAGGAGCGAGCTTTCGAAACTGGATGATTTTATTGAGGCGCTCGTTCGGGATTTTCCCGAACTAAAAGCGGTAAAAGACCTTGCGCCTAATGCCGACTTCCGGATTGCCGGACAAAAAATTCCGCGGCAGTCGCACCGTTATTCCGGTCGCACTTCGATGAACGCGAATGTTAACGTGAGCGAACCCAAACCGCCGGAAGACGAAGATTCGCCCATGTCTTTTACGATGGAGGGCTATCAGGGCATGCCGCCTTCGCCC
Source organism: Calditrichota bacterium (assembly GCA_013151275.1). Taxonomy (GTDB): domain Bacteria; phylum Calditrichota; class Calditrichia; order Calditrichales; family Calditrichaceae; genus Caldithrix. The sequence continues at coordinate 11,041 of JAADIP010000245.1, forward strand.
TTTATTTCCAGATTCTGGTATCCGGGCTGGAATTCCGTTCAGGCTGTTAACAAGTTTCAGATTGAAGTGGGCGGCGCATTGCGCGGCGGAGATCCGGGCTTACGCGTATTCGAGCCGCAAACCGATTCCGACGCGCCGTATTACACGCGCATCCCCGAAGCGTTTAAACCTCAAAAAGATCAATGGTTCGCCATTCCGGTATTTCACATTTTCGGAAGCGACGAGTTAAGCATTTACACCCCGGGCGTCGCCGAATTGGCGCCAAAACCCTATTTACTGCTAAATCAAAAAGACGCCGAATCTTTTAGCGGCGAAAAAGTAAACGTTTTGCTCGACGGCAAACAGATCGAATTAACGGTCAAAACTTCGTCTTCTTTTCCGTCGGGCATGGTAGGTATTCCGTTCGGATTACCAGAAATGAAAATTTTTAAATTTCCAAACTGGGTTAAAATTTCAGGATAGAAACAATGAGCGATACTCTTTACTATCTTTTGATAATCGTCGGCGTGCTTGTTGTAATGCTCACGATAGCCGCTCTTCTGATCTGGTACGAACGCCGGATGCTCGCCCTGTGGCAGGATCGTTACGGACCAAACCGCGTCGGTCCCTTCGGCTTGATGCAGGTTATGGCTGATATGGTTAAAATATTTTTTAAAGAAGACTGGATTGCTCCCTTTGCCGACAAATGGGTCTTTATTTTTGCGCCTACAATTATTGTTGTCGCCGTTTTACTGGGTTTTGCCGTTGTTCCGTTCGCCCCGGGAATTGTAGTCGCGGATATGAATATCGGACTGCTCTACTTTTTAGCCATGTCGTCCCTGGGCGCTTACAGCATTCTTCTGGGAGGAATCTCGTCCAATAATAAATATTCTCTTTTAGGTTCTTTGCGCGGCGCGGCGCAGGTGATTTCTTATGAAGTGTTCATGGGCATCTCTCTGATGGGCGTGGTTATCCTCTCCGATTCGTTCAGTCTGGTTAAAATTGTGGAAGCTCAGAAAAATATGTGGTTTGTAATTCCGCAGTTTATCGGATTCGTAATCTTTTTTATTGCCGGCGTGGCGGAAACCCATCGCGCGCCGTTTGATTTACCCGAAGCCGAAAGCGAATTGGTCGCCGGTTTTCACTCGGAATATTCCGGAATGAAGTTCGGAATGTTCTTTGTAGGGGAGTATCTGGGCATTACTTTAATTTCCGCCATGATCGCCACCTTCTTTTTCGGCGGCTGGCTGGGTCCTTCGTTTTTACCGCCCGTTGTGTGGTTTTTTATTAAGACCTTTGCGTTTATTACCCTGTTCATTTTACTGCGCGCCTCTTTACCGCGTCCGCGTTATGATCAGTTAATGAGCCTGGGCTGGAAAATTTTGCTGCCGCTTTCGCTGGTTAATCTGTTGGTTACCGCAGCCATTAAACTGGCAATCGGAGGTTGAGAAAAATTCGTGAGGAGCATAGATGTTTAGCATTTTACGCAGTTTGTGGTTGACCTTTTTGCACACGTTCCACAAACGTTTTACGATTCAATACCCGGAGGAAAAAGCGAAACTTCCCGCGCGCTGGCGGGGCAGGATTGTACTTACGCGCGATCCCGACGGCGCCGAACGTTGTGTTGCCTGTTATTTGTGCGCAGCCGCCTGCCCGGTTGATTGTATTTCTTTGCAGGCAGCCGAAGACGAAACCGGCAGACGCTATCCCGAGTTCTTCAGGATCAATTTTTCGCGCTGCATTTTTTGCGGGTTTTGCGAAGACGCCTGCCCGACTTACGCTATTCAGTTAACTCCCGATTTTGAACTGGTTGAGTACGACCGTCAAAATCTGGTTTATGAAAAAGAAAATTTGTTGATCAGCGGTCCCGGCAAATACCACGATTACAATTTTTACCGCGTTGCCGGTTACGCCGTCGGCGGAAAAGGCAAAGGCGAAGCCGAACGCGAAGATCCGCCGATCGATATTCACGATTTAAAACCATAATTTCGGGATCAGATCAATGATAATTTTTACCGAGAAAAAGGGTCATTAAAGATGACAATTCTATTTTACATTGCAGCCATTATTGCCATTATTTCGACAATTATGGTAATTACCCGCACCAATGTGATTCACGCGCTGCTGTACATGGTTGTGTCTCTTCTTGCCACGGCAGTGATGTTCTTTCTTATCGGCGCGCCTTTTATCGCCGCGCTTGAAATAATGATTTACGCGGGCGCCATAACCGTGCTCTTTGTTTTTGTCGTAATGATGCTCAACCTGGGCGAAGAAGCGGTTAAGCAGGAAAAACAGTGGCTCTCGTTTTCCGGCTGGATTTTTCCGGCTTTTCTCAGTCTTATTTTACTGCTCGAAGTAATATTCATCATCAGCTCGTCGGGTTCCGTTCCGATTTCGGGAAAAGTTATTGATCCCAAACTGGTGGGTCAATCGCTTTTTACCACCTATCTGATAGGCGTGGAACTGTCCGCCATTTTACTTCTTGCGGGAATTATCGGAGCCTACCATCTGGCTCGAAGGAAGAAAAAGGTTGTGCATCGCTTTTTAGAATTAGAAGGAGCGGAAGAATGAGTTCCATCTCTTTAAATACGGGTTTGGTTATTGCCAGTATTCTGTTTTTTCTGGGATTTTTAGGCGTGATGATTCGACGCAATATTCTGTTTATGCTGATTTCGGTGGAAATCATGTTAAACGCCGCCGGTCTTGCTTTTATTTTCGCGGGAGCAAGCCACAACGCTCCCGACGGACAGGTGATGTTTATTTTCATTTTAACCATGGCTGCCGCAGAAGTTGCGGTGGGTCTGGCTTTGTTAATACAGGTTTATCAAAAGTTCAAAACCCTTGATTCGGATGCCGCCAGTAACATGAGGGGTTAATATGTACGATTTTCTTTGGCTTGTGCCGACTTTACCATTTCTCGGCTTTTTGATTTTAGCTCTTTTCGGTAAAAAATTAGGCAAAACATTGTCTGCCTTTGTCGGCGTCGGTTCCATCGGAATCTCGGCGCTTATTACCATCCTTATCGGGATTCGCTTCTTAAGCTCGCCGCCGGAAGGCGACGCCTTTGTGCAAACGCTCTGGACATGGATTGCGGTTGACCGTTTTAACGTGAATATCGCTCTGCATCTCGATGCGTTGTCGCTTGTATTTACTTTTGTGATTACCTTTGTCGGCTTCTGGATTCATCTTTATTCTGTTGAATACATGGCAGATGACGAGAGTTTCAGCCGCTTTTTTGCCTACATGAATTTGTTCGTCGGCGCCATGCTTTTGCTGGTGCTCGGCGATAATCTGTTGCTGCTTTACCTCGGCTGGGAAGGCGTCGGTCTGTGTAGTTATTTGCTGATCGGATTCTGGTACAAAGATTCCGCCAACGGCTATGCTGCGCGCAAGGCTTTTATTGTTACGCGCGTCGGCGATGCTGCCATGGCTATCGGACTGTTTTTACTTTTTTACAGTTTCGGAACCTTGAATATTCAGGAAATTTTAACGCAGGCGCCTCAAACCTGGTCGGTCGGTAATAATCTGGCTGTAATTGCCACGCTGCTTTTATTGGGCGGAGCGGTCGGTAAATCGGCGCAATTACCGCTGCAAGTGTGGTTGCCCGACGCCATGGCGGGTCCCACGCCCACCAGCGCTTTAATCCATGCCGCGACTATGGTAACAGCCGGCGTGTACCTGATCGCCCGCATGCACGGTATTTACGAATTGGCTCCTGTTTCCATGTTTGTGGTAGCAATTGTGGGCGCCGCCACGCTTTTGATCGCCGGATTTGCCGGTTTAACTCAGGTTGATATTAAACGGGTTTTGGCTTATTCCACCATAAGCCAAATAGGTTACATGTTTTTAGCCCTCGGCGTTGGCGCCTGGAGCGCGGCTATTTTCCATTTTATGATTCACGCCTTTTTTAAAGCTCTGCTCTTTTTGGGTGCGGGCGCCATTATTTTAGCTCAGCACCATGAGCAGAACATGTTCAAAATGGGCGGTTTAGCCAAGGCGTTGCCCGTTACTTTCTGGACCTTCCTTATCGGTTCCGGCTCACTGGCAGCCTTGCCGCTGGTGACCGCCGGTTTTTACAGTAAAGACGCCATAATCTGGTTTGCCTGGTCCGCAGAGGGCGGAAATATCTATTTGTGGGCGGCTGCGGTATTCGGCGCTTTTATTACCGGTTTCTACACCTTCCGAATGGTTTTTGTGACCTTTTTCGGTCAACAAAAAATAGACGTCAGCCATTTTCCGAAATGGACTATTCACGTTCCTTTAATTGTCCTTGCTTTTTTTGCCCTGTTCGGCGGATTTATCGAACTGCCCGGCACCATGGGTCATTTTACCTTATTCAGCGATTTCCTGAAATCGGCGCTTCCGGCTATGGAAGAGGTCGCGCATGAAAATGTCAGTCTGGAATATTTCTCTCAGATTTTAACGGCTGTTCTGGCTCTGGTCTCCGTTTACCTGGCTTACGTGCTTTATCTTAAAAAGCCGCAGATCGTCACGAACTTTACCGATACGGGATTCGGTAAAGGATTGCAGCAGTTCTTCCTGTCCGGTCTCGGATTCGACTGGCTTTACGAGCGCTTGTTCATCCGTCCTTACGTCTGGATCGCTCGAACCAACAAACGCGATTTCATCGATCTTTTCTATGTCTTTCTGCCGTGGATGTCGAGACAATTTCATTACGCTTTCAGCTACACGCAATCGGGTAAGGTTCGTCGTTACATTCTGGGCATTGCCCTTGGAGCAGTGGTATCAATAACAATTGTGGTGATCCTATGACATTAACGTTCTTATATTTATGGTTACTTGTTGGCGGTTTGATTGCCTGGCTTGCGGGTCGTTGGCACAAAGATGCCCCAAGGTGGATTTCTTTAATCGTCATGATTGTCCACCTGGTTTTCAGCGTAAAACTATGGATTTCGTTTTTAGCGCAACGAGGTTTTGACCTTCAGCAGCAGCAATGGTTTTTGTCCGAAAAAGCCGCCTGGATTCCGCAATGGGGAATAGAATACTTTTTAGCCGTTGACGGTTTCAGCATTTTATTGATTGTTCTTACCAGCTTTTTGGGATTGCTTGCCGTTGCCTGTTCATGGAAAGGAATCCAAAAAAGAATCGGTTTTTTCCACTTTAATTTATTGTGGATTCTGGCGGGACTTACCGGCGTTTTTATGGCGCTTGATCTTTTCCTTTTCTATTTTTTCTGGGAAATCATGCTCATCCCGCTTTACTTCCTCATCGGAATCTGGGGACACGATAACCGCGTTTACGCCACATTGAAATTCTTTATTTTCACGCAGGCGAGCGGTTTGTTCATGTTGATTTCCATTCTCGGTCTTTATTTTGTGCACGGTCATACCACCGGCAATTACACGTTTAATTACGTTGAACTTTTGGGAACCGAAATTCCGCCCAAAGTCGCTTTTTGGCTGATGCTGGGATTTTTCCTCGGCTTTGGCGTCAAATTACCCATCGTTCCCTTTCACACATGGTTGCCCGACGCCCACACCGAGGCTCCTACCGCCGGCAGTGTGGTTTTAGCAGGATTGGTTTTGAAAGCCGGAGCTTACGGCTTTATTCGTTTTTTAATTCCCCTGTTTCCGCAAGCCGGAGCGGAATTTGCCACCTTCGCCATGATTTTGGGAATTGTGGGAATTATTTACGCAGCCGTGGTCGCCTTCGCGCAAACCGATCTTAAGCGGCTTGTCGCCTACACCAGCGTAAGCCACATGGGATTTGTTCTGCTCGGCGTTTTTTCGTGGAATACATTGGGACTGCAGGGCGCCATGATGATCATCATTTCGCACGGATTAAGCACCGGCGCGCTGTTTATTCTGGTCGGCGATATTTACGATCGAATTCACACCAGAGACATGGACAAGCTCGGCGGCTTATGGAATGTCGCTCCGCGTCTGGGCGGATTCGGGATGGTCTTTGCCATGGCTTCTCTGGGATTGCCGGGACTTGCTAATTTTGTCGGCGAATTTTTAGTGCTTTTAGG
>JAADIP010000047.1 GCA_013151275.1 Calditrichota bacterium
TAGATGTTCGCCAATAATTAAAACTGCGCGATTATCTAATCTTCCAACAATAGCTATAGTATTGTTTTTGTAATCTGCGTTTCTGGGAAAAAGTTTTGCATCACCATAGATATCATGAACTTCATCAATTCTTTTCCAGGTTGAGCCGTTAAAATGTACCATATTGCCCCAGGCGCTGATCATCATGATATCATTGTAACCGGTACCAACAATTTTTATGAGACTTAAATATCTAAAAAGACTTGAAGTTTTCGAAATAAAATCGGTGTTTTTCGTTTTGAAATTATATTTTAATATGCCTGTTCCACCTGTAGCAAAATAGGCGGTATCACCATAAACAAATACAGACTCCAACCTACCGTAGTCACCCATACTTATATCGCCCGAGTAACTTGATGATGTAAAAATGGGTTGCCATTTACCATCTATCAATTGAAGAGCGATGCTTTGCCCGGATAGATCTCCGACAAAATTATAGCCTGTTATAAAAACTGTTTCTTCAGTCCCATGAATATCATATAAATCGAGAGGCGTTCCGCTGTCCATTTCTGTCCAAGTTCCATTGTCATATTCAACAATATTACCTGCATTCCCGATGTAGTAAATATGTTCATGTGTTAAACCCCAAATTTTAGAAATATGAAAACCTTTAGGCCACCCTTCATTCGAACCGAAAAAATCCCACTTTACTCCATCCCAACGTGATGCAATAGTACCACCAAACCAAATATTCTTAATATTAAATGCTCGTACAGCGTTTTTTTGATAATAATTATTATGATAATTCTTAGCTAATGCCCTGATAAGATTCCACTTAATACCATCCCAATGAGCAACATTATAAGGATCTATCCAGTTGCCAAGACTATCATAAGTATAAGTATCTTCAAATACTATCTCTCCTGCTGCCCATATATCATTTTTGTTTAAGATCGATACATCTTTGAGAAAACTGCCTTCGATCCCCAGAGTGTCAATTTTCCAAACATAGTTATGGCTGGTGGTGTCAGGTTTATTATCATTTTCGGGTTTGGTCGTTGATTTGCATGAAGACGAGAAAGTTAAGAAAATCAGGAATAAGAACAATGTTACAAAGAATTGCAATATTATGTTTTTAAAATTAATACGCATGGTTATCTCCGTTGGTTATGTTTAAGCAGTAATAATTTTATAAAAGAGGCGGACGGCTAAAAAAGGTATGTTTTATTCTTTGTTTAAAATAAACAAACATTTCCAACGGGGGATAAATTTTTAAAATTATTTTGAAATTCATTTTTTGATGCCTGAAAAAGAGTACAAAGTGAATTTACAAAAATAAAACGGAAAAAGACAAACGAAAGGCGTAATGCGTGACGCGTGATGAGTGACGAGTAACAGAGTTGATTGAATAGGAAAACCGTAAATCCGAAACAAATTAGAATGGCAGAAATTCAAAACAAAACTTTGTTAACGAGGAATATCCTGAAATTCAGATACTGTGCGGTTTGAGTAAAGACCCCCCTTGCCTTCGGCGTTCCCCCCTTTGAAGGGGGGAAATTAAAAGGGGGGTCTTAATTTCAGAATAAATCAATATTTAACAAGGTCGTGATGAGTGACAAAGTTAGTTGTTTAATTGTATAATTTAGAGAAAAAATGAGCATCAGAAATAAGAAAGCAGAGAGCAGAATGCAGTAGCATGTAGTATTCTGAAAATAGTAAAATGTTTGTTGTTAAGAAGTAAATGCTTTTTTATTTTCCAAAAAATAACTTGGCTGAATTATTTAAGATTTTGAGCAATGATGAAGATAACTCATTACTCGTTACGCATTACGCATTACGCATTACGATTCTCGGAGAAGCCGCTTAACCATTAACCCTTACACGCTTAACGCTTTCTGCCGTTTTTGATTAAAATTTAAAAAGCCCCGTTACCGGGGCTTTTTAAATACTTAGAGTGTTTCCAGCGCTTTTTTAATCCGTTCAAATGCCCAGTCAATTTCTTCCTTATTAATCACCAGCGGGGGAGCCAGACGGATGACATGTTCGTGCGTTTCTTTGCACAAAAGACCTTCTTTCTGCAAATATTCGCAAAAACGGCGGGCTCCGCCTGCTTCGGGCTTTAACTCAATGCCGATAAAAAGACCGCGTCCGCGGATTTCCTTTAGATGCGGACTTTCGATGGTCTTTAACTTTTCCGTTAAATAAACGCCCAGCTCTGCGGAACGCTCGGTAAGTTTTTCATCGATGATCACGTTCAGGGCTTCAATTCCGACGGCGGCTGCCAGCGGATTGCCGCCAAACGTGCTGCCGTGATCGCCGGGCTTAAAAACGCTAAGAATTTCTCCGGAACTCACAACCGCGGAAACGGGATAAAATCCTCCGGAAAGAGCCTTGCCGATAATAATCATATCCGGCTTTACTCCGGATTCATGCTGATAGGCAAATAGTTTACCCGTTCTTCCCAGTCCGGTCTGAATTTCGTCGTCAATAAACAGCACATTGTTTTTACGGCAAATTTCCTGAACCTCTTTTAAATAACCGTCGGGAGGAATAATAATACCCCCTTCGCCCTGAACAGGCTCAATTAACACGGCGGCTGTGTTTTCGGTTATTGCTTCTGCAATGGCTTTGCTGTTTCCGTAAGGAACAATTTTAAATCCGGGCGTTAAGGGTCCAAAATACTCTTTATATTGTTTTTCAGTTGAAAAACTGATAATGGTTGTTGTTCTTCCGTGAAAATTATTGCTGCAAACAATAATCTCCGCTTTATTATCGGGAATTTGTTTTTTAGTGTAGCCCCATTTGCGGGCGGCTTTTATCGCCGTTTCAACCGCTTCCGCTCCGGAGTTCATGGGAAGCACCATTTCCATTTCGCACAGTTCGGCGACCTTCCGGCAGAACAATCCCAATTTATCATTACGAAATGCCCGCGAAGTTAAGGTCACTCGTTTAGCCTGATCGACCAAAACCTGATAAATTCGCGGATGGCAATGTCCCTGGTTCACCGCCGAATAAGCGCTTAAAAAATCCATGTATTTATTGCCTTCAATATCATAAACCCAAACACGTTCGGCTTTACTGATTACCACATCCAACGGATGATAATTGTGCGCTCCGTAGGTTTCTTCTAAATCAATGTACGATTTGGCGTTCATTACGTCTCCTTTCTTTTTGCCTTGAACAGCTTCTGCAAAATTCGGGTTTTCTGTTTTCGCGATCCCGTCTCAGCCCAAAAAGCAACATGTTTTCTTTGTAATGATAATATTGCTCAGCCCGGAATGACAAAACGATCGATTTTGCAGACTTCTTTCTGCGTTTCGGATTTCACGGATTTGCCGGTCGAATGTCGATTTCGCTCACCATGGCGTGCGGCGGTAATTGCATAGCCCGGACAACCGTTTCAGCCACATCTTCCGGACGCAGGATGTTTTTATTGCGCATCTCTTCGCCGGCATGGTGATTGTTGAAAAAGTCGGTTCTGACCGAACCGGGGCAAACGGTCAGCACATGCACGCCGTTCCTGCGTTCTTCGAGCATTAAACAGCGGCTAAAGCCGAGCAGCGCGTGTTTTGTGGCGGCATACCCTCCCCCGCCGGCAAACGCGTTTTTACCGGCTAACGAAGCTACATTAACAATAAACGAATCGCCGGACGCTCTCAGATAAGGAAGAACCTTCTGCGTTAAAATAAATACCGCCCGAATATTTAAATTGAACATGGCATCCCACTGTTCAACGGGTAACTCCGCCACAGGCGCAAAATAACCGACTCCCGCGTTATTAATAAGAATATCGATGCGCCCGAAATGACCGACCGCCTCTTTCACAAACGCTTCGACAATTCGATCATCGGTTAAATCGCCCTGAAAAGTCATAACCTCTCTGCCTGTTGAGCGCAATTCTCCGGCAGCCGAATCTAAGCTTTGCCCGTCCCGACCAATAATAGCAAGATTTGCGCCTTCAGCCGCCAATTTCACGGCAATCGCTTTACCGATCCCTTTATTGCCCCCGGTAACAACGGCGACTTTATCTTTTATCTGCATAATACCAACCCGCTTTTATTTTTGCATCGCATCAGTTGACAAAAATTATGTTTATCTCCAACCTAAGTTATTAAATTCGCCTGCAAATTCAAAAAAAATCATTCCCGATAAATTCATCGCTCCGCATTTTAATTTAATTCGACTTTTTGACAGTAATCAGCTTAAAGCCCGGATTTTTGTTTATGGCGACAATTTTCACCCCGCTCTCCCCCGCCGCAAAATTTTCGCACGGAGGATGATGCGCAAAAACCGTCAAAACAGCTTAGTTCCCAAATACACATCGACTGATAATTTACGAATTTAAAATTGATAAGCAATAACCCGGGGTAATTTTTGAGCGGGCTAACTTATTAATTCTTAAAGTTTTGTATTTTTTTAAGCAGAAAAGAATAAAAATTCGCTCGTGCGACGGAACAAATGACCGCCGGAATTGGCGGTCATTTACTCAGAATATTGATGTCGCCGTTGGTCGTTTTTAAAGACAACTTCGGTCCGCCTTCTTTGGATGTCGCTTTAAAACGGCGTTTGGATTGATATTCGTTGCTAAGGTTCGGCAACTCGCATTCGATTTCGCCGTTGTTTGTATAGGCGTCAATTGAACAACGGGCATTTTCGGGCAATATCAACTCAATTTCGCCGTTGGTGGTAGCAATCTCAATATCCCCCTTTTCGGGCAGCCGGGAATAATAGACTTTGATTTCACCGTTGGTGGAGCTGATATCAGCGGTGTTCCGGATACGAAGCGCTTTAATCGATCCGTTGGTCGTGGAAGCATTCAAGCGTCCTTCCACGTCATTGATTACAATTTCTCCGTTTGTGGAATGAGCTTCGATATTCATTGCCGCCGGAACGGTTATTTCAAAATCAACTTCAAAATCGCCGATGCCTAAATTCATCAGCCATCCGAATAAGCCGCCGGATTCTCTTTTAGAATGAATCGCACTAATCTTTAACTCGTCTCCCACTTTTTCCACTTTTACTTCAATTTCTTTCAGCAGTTCTTTTTTATCTTTTTCGGAACCCTTCACCTTTTTGTAAGCGACAATCCCGATTTCATTTTTATCCCAGGTCGAAACAGTAACCGAGCCGTTGGTTGTACTAATCCGTACGTTTTTCACCCCGTCCGCGGGAAGCGTTTTCTGGAAGGTATCGCTGAAGTTATCGGCAAAAAGAAATCCTGAAATTAATAAAAAAACAAGCAAAATAGCGGTATTTAAACGTTTCATTTTGGCACCTCTGTTTTTTATGTTTATTCCAAACGATATATGGTAATTCCCCAATTTCGTTCATCATAGGGAGGGCGGGCGTTCCAATGCCGATACGAATGGCTTCCGTCAGAACGGTAATAAACGCGGTAATTTCCTGCGGGTAAAGAGATGATCGTATCTACCATTCTGTTTTTCTTTGCACCTCCGGCGTGAACGGTATTTTTGTAGCGCATTTTCCAGACTATTTCGCCGTTATCCCGGTTTTTTATCCAGCCGTAATCGTACATTTCGTCCGGGTCGCCTTCACCGATGCAATAGATGCGGATTTGAGTCTTCTTATCGAGATAAAAATCTTTGCGCAAATACTCGTCGTCTCCCACCTGGGTTAACTGAGCCAGAATATTTTTTTGTTTAGCCTGAAGTCGATCGATTTTACTGATGGCGTTTTTATCGCCTAAATTGTAAATGGTTATTCCCCACATTTCGGGCTGTTGCGGAGGGCGGGCGTTCCATTCTTCGTAAGAATGAGAATCATCCGATTGATAATGAACGATGTAGATTCCCGGTTCAAGCAAAATCGTTCCGTCGTAAAGGCGATTTTTGGAAGAGCCGCCGGCGTGACGCGTCTCTTCGTAATTCATCTTCCAGACGATCTTGCCGTCTTCGGCGCGGCTGATCCAGCCGTAATCAAACATTTCGCCGGAGCGCCCTTCGCCGAGGGCAAAAATACGCACTTTAGTCGGTTTCTTAACTTCGATAAAGGCTTCGCGATAGGCGTAATCTCCGACCCGCGTTATACTGGCTACAACCTTTTTCTTTTTTTCTTCGTACTTTTCCACTTTTTTCCAGTTAAAATCCTTTTCCGCGGGCTTAATGACTATGCCCCAAAAAAAGGGATCGTACGGCGGATTTGCGTTCCATTCCGTTGTCGAATGGCTGTCGTCTGTTTTAAAGTAAACAAGATAATTGCCCGGTTTAAAATCAATGGTTTTTTTAACCATGCGGTTTTTTCGCGCTCCGCCGGCATATTCGGTTTTTTTCTCGTCCATCATCCAGATTCGTTCATGAGAATCGGCTTCGATAATCCAGCCGTAATCGAACATTTTACCCTTAAAGCCTTCGCCCAATGCGTATATTTGCAGTTGCGCCGGTTGGGTAAGCGTAAACCCTCTTTTCTCAAAAGAATCGTCTTTCTGATTTACCAGATGAATAATCGTTTTATTTAACCAGGTTGTCTGTTCTTTTTCAATATCGCGCTCATCCAGCACTTCGTCCACGCCCGAAATACGAATCATCCACTGTTTCGCTTCTTTATCCCAGTCGTCCTCGGTGCCCAGGACTTTTTTCAATAATTGATTAAAAGAGACAAATCCGCCGTCCGTCGAGATAAAAAAAGGCTCCACGGTTGAAAAATAGACCTCATACGTTCCTTCCGGCAATCTGACTTTTCCGTTAAACTTCCGATTATATTCCGTCCAGCTTACCTTACGGGTGTTATTGATCGTCATTCGCCAGACCATTTCACGGGTTTTGGAATTCAGAATCCAGGCGTAGGCATACATATTATTGGGATCTGACTGATAGGAACTCGAATGGATCAACTTACTTTCACCGCCGGCGCCGACCGCTTTAATCTGAACGGTTCGTTCCTGATTCAGGATAAATCCGGCGTAGCGAATTTGTTCCGTACCAAGATCGCTTATTTCCAGAACCGAATCCTGTGCCTGCAGCAAGCCGATCCAGGCTATTAAAGAACAAATCAAGATGTTTATCAGTCTCCCTGACATATTAGATCCTTTTAAAATGGTTTCCTTATTCTGAAAGATATGGTAAAAGGCTTTTTCCCTGTATCTAATCTTTTGGCGAAATTGATTCGGAATCTGCCGGAAGCGTTGCTGAATCCGATTCCCAGATCGCTTTTAAGCTTATTTAATTTCAGATGATCAAAGCCCTTGTCCCATCCGTCTTCCGGAGTTACGTCTTTGCGCTGCCACACATCTCCGATATCGAAAAATACAATGTATCGAAAATCGTCGCCAAATGAAATGGGTGAATGGAACAGGCGCGGATGCACATTATATTCGAAATTGGCAAGTATCATTCGATCGCCGCCGTTTCCGCCGGCGCGTAAAGAACGATAATTGTAAGCACGCAGGGTGCTTATTCCGCCCAGATGAAAGCGCTTTTGCAACGGCACTTCACCTTCGGAGCTTGCGGCTTTTATTCGAATGTCGAGGCGTTCCCAGGGACCCAAACGCTGGTATCTGCGAACTTCAAAAATATATTGATTGAACGAAAAATCACTTTTCATCTTTTTAGTTGAGCTCTCTACCGAAAATTTTCCGTACCAGCCGGAATGCGGCAACTCTTTATTATCACGCGAATCCAGATAAAGCTCTCCGTACCAACTGCGCATGCGACCCTCATCAATCGGCGGATTGTCGGAAAAACGATTTTTGTCTTTAAACAACGCCCAGTCGGTATTCTTGGTCGAACTGGTATAACGATCATTCCTGTAGGCAAGCATGCCCTTAAAATAGACCGTCAGATTCTGGCTGGCGCGAATCTCGTATCCCTTACGCTGATAGTAATCGAGATAATCGTCGTTTAAAAAGAACGACGAAAGCGTATTCTCAAGCGGAGAAATTAACCAATAATCCTTGCTTTCAACTTTGTCGTACAAGCTGGCGCCAATTTCAAAGCGGAAGTCTTTCGGACTGAAGAACCAGTGATCCAATGCAGCCTCGTAACGCGTTCTTTTATCTGCAAATCCGTAACCGACAAATCCGTGGAACGAAAGATAGTTGTATTTTCCGCTAATGTTTTTAGGAAACGAAATACCCAAAAAGACTCCCTGCACCCGATTGTAGCGGAAAAGAAGCTCCGATTTGCGCCGCCCCACCGGCAGGGTAGAGTAACTTTGTCCGTAGGGTTTGGTGTAGCGGCTCAGATATCTTTCCATGATGTCTTCATTGTAGCCCGAACCGAATTCTCTCGCAGGAAAAAGATTTTTAATATTGGTTTCGATCTGGTTGCCCGTAACAATGCTTTCGGGATCCTGATAAATTCTGCCGTTAACGGAGGTCACATTGCCGTTTACCCGCGAGGTGTTTTCCAGTTTCACATCGCCGAATAAAACCAGAACATCGCCTTTTACCACGCCTTCCACAATCAGATCGCCGTGATTTACAAAAATATTTACGTCAAGCGTATCTCCTCTGTCGATATGGACATCTTCCTGATAGCGTTTGATTTCTTTTTCGTTTTGCTGAATGTATTTTTTAACGGCGCGCCGTTCGATTTCCGGCATGGAAAAAAGCTTTTCGTAGTCTTTCATCTTTTGGGCGGGTAATAGATTAATCAGTGCAAATAACAAAGTAAATATCATTATTCGAAAATCGGGCATTGGTCTTTCTCCCAAAAATTTGAAAATAACAAAAATTCTTTCTACCGGATGGATTTGTTTTCTGAAGATCTCAGCCATTGTAACCGACCGTTGCAATTTAATTTTACTTTACTTTATAAACTGAAATAAAGTACGTAATTCTCCCACTAAAAGTTACATTTTCCCGGATTTAAAAGAGTGCGTAAAATACGAATATCGCCAGAATAAAACCGACATTATTCGCCGCCACGTCTTTAATTTCGACGGAATTATTTTTAACAATAAATTGAAACAGCTCCCAAAGCAAACCGATTCCGTTCCAGATTAACCAGATAAACAGAGCAACCTGAAGAGCGACCGGTTTAAAATACAACAAGGTTATCAACATTCCGCCGAATGCAATTATCGAATGTTCTAACTTATCGTACTGTAAAATAGTGCCGTTTCTTGTTAAAAACGAATCGTGCCGCCAATACTTTATCCACCGTTTTCTCATAATTGCCCCTTGGTTTAAATCAAATGATTTTGAGTTTTATTTGCAACTTTTTGAATAAAAATCCTATCTTCCACAATTAAAATTTTGGGATGAAGCATAAATTCATAATTTAATTAACGACTTTTCAACGGATTCTATTTATCAGAAGCGGAAAGAAAACCAAATGGAACACGTGAAACGGAATCCCATGTACCGGTATCTGGTAGTGCTTACCGTTGCATCCACTTTTGGTTTGCAAACCTGGCGCACACTTTTCAACAATTTTGCCGTGGAGACAGCCCATTTAACCGGCAGCCATATCGGCGTTATTCAGAGCGTTCGTGAAATTCCCGGATTTTTAGCCCTGCTGGCTATTTTTCTGCTGCATGTCATTGCAGAACATAAACTTTCCGCGCTTTCCATTCTGTTTCTCGGAATAGGCGTCGGTATGACCGGATTTTTGCCATCTTATTCCGGATTGATTATTACCACCCTGATTATGAGCTTTGGTTTTCATTATTACGAAACTACAAATCAATCCCTGACATTGCAGTATTTTGATCGGGACACCTCTCCGTGGGTATTCGGAAAGATACGCAGTTTAGGCGCAGCTTCCAATATTTTTACCGGAATAGCTATTTTTTTATTGAGCTTTTTTCTGAATTATCAAAGTCTTTATTTAACCGGGGGAATAGTTATCGTTCTTGTGGGATTATGGGCATTTTTCCAGAATCCCGCGGATGCCGCCTTACCGCCGCAAAGAAAAAAGATGATCGTCCGGAAAAAATATTGGCTGTATTACGCCTTGACGTTTTTAGCGGGCGCAAGACGTCAGATTTTTGTCGCATTTGCAGTTTTTCTTCTGGTCAAAAGATTTCATTTCTCCATTCGCGAAGTAACCTTTTTGTTCATCGTTAACAATCTGATTAATTACTTCCTAAGCCCGCTGATCGGAAAAGCGATCATTCGTTTCGGCGAACGTAAGGTTTTATCGCTTGAATATTTTAGTCTTATCTTCATCTTTTTAGCTTATGCGTTTGTGCAGAACCGTATTATAATCGCTTTTTTGTACATCTTTGACCACATCTTTTTCAATTTTGCAATCGCCATTCGCACCTATTTTCAAAAAATCGGCGATCCCAAAGACGTGGCGCCTTCCATGGCTTTCGGATTTACCGTTAATCATATTGCCGCGGTGGTCATCCCGGTAATCGGAGGTCTTTTGTGGATGATCGATTATAAAATTCCGTTCGTTTTCGGCGCGGTCATCAGCGTTCTGTCGCTTCTATTAATCCAACTGATACGAATTCCCGAAAAAACGGCGGCGTCAAAATGATTCAAATTTTATTTATTTTGGAGGATAAACCGAAAACAATTAAAGAAATACATAAATTTAATCGAACATAAAATGATTAATCACGAAACTTTTTATTAACTCAGGATTTAAATTACTAATTTGCGCGAAATAAATTTTTATGTTAAGAAAATTTTTACTAATAAAATTTCGTTTCCTATCTTACAAATGATAGATGCAATTGGTGATTAATAATTACCCAAAAAAAGAATGGAAAGATACATGAAGAAATTATTAACTATATCTTTGTTGATTGTTTTTACCAGTCTGTCTGCGTTCACATTATTCGCGGTCGATAAATCCGGCGACAACGGCAAAATCCCGGTATTTGAGCCTTTGCCCATCCACCCGCGAATAGAACAGGCTATTGCTTTCTTTTTACCGAAAATGCACTACAAACATCAACAGGTTGACGATGAACTTTCCATGCAAATGCTGGATTTTTATCTGGAAATGCTCGATAATCAGCATTTGTACTTTTTGAAATCGGATATTGATGGTTTTGAACAATATCGCTACACGCTTGATGACGCCCTGAGGAACGGCGACTTGCGCGCCGCTTATTCCATATTCAACCGTTTTATGGAGCGTTTTGAGGAGCGGATGGCTTATGTGAAATCGTGTTTAAAAACGCCTTTTGATTTTGAGAAAAAAGATTACTATCAGTTGGACAGGCGTGATGCGCCGTGGGCAAAGACTTCCGCCGAATTGGACAGCATCTGGAAAAAGCGTTTAAAAAACGAAGCGCTTTCGTTAAAACTGACCGGTAAAAAATGGGATGATATTGTTAAACGGCTGCGAAAGCGTTATACCAATATGGAAAAACAAATGAGAAAGACGCAGAGCGAAGATGTTTTTCAAATTTACATGAACGCCTTCGCCCAAACGTTTGATCCGCACACCAATTACATGTCTCCCAAAACCAGCGACGACTTTAAGATCAGGATGAGCCTTTCTCTTGAAGGCATCGGCGCATCTTTGCGTACTGAAGACGATTACACAAAAGTGGTGGAAATTATCCCCGGAGGTCCCGCGGATCGCAGCGGTCTTTTGCATCCCAACGATCGTATTGTAGCGGTGGGACAGGGCAAAGAAGGTGAATTAGTGGATATAATCGGCTGGCGCATCGATGATGTGGTGCAGTTAATTCGCGGACCAAAAGGCACGACAGTTCGCCTTCAAATCATTCCAGCTGACGCTTCGCTTTCGGATCCTCCCAAAACCATCACTCTGGTTCGGGATAAAATTAAGCTTTCGGACAGGGCGGCAAAGAGCGATACTTTGGAAATTGAGCACAACGGCAAAAAGTATCGGTTTGGCGTAATCAACATTCCGGATTTTTATCTTGATTACGAGGCTATGCGCAAGGGGCAAAAAGACTATGCCAGCACTTCCCGTGACGTGGAGCGATTGTTAAAGGAACTTCAAGGCGCGAATGTGGACGGAATTATTATCGACCTGCGAAGAAACGGCGGCGGTTTTCTCTCCGAAGCCGTTGATCTGACGGGTCTGTTCATCAAAGACGGTCCCGTTGTGCAGGTTCGCGACAGCCGGGGCAGAGTAAAAGTTGAACGGGACACTGATAAAAAACTGGTTTACGACGGACCGTTAGCCGTGTTGGTTGACCGTTTCAGCGCTTCCGCTTCGGAAATTTTCGCCGCAGCCATTCAGGATTACAACCGCGGAATTATTGTAGGCACCCAAACATTCGGCAAGGGAACGGTGCAAAACATCATGCCTCTCTCCAGAATGTTTCCCTATTCAAAAGACAAATTAGGTCAGATCAAATTTACCGTGGCAAAATTTTATCGTATAACGGGAGCCAGCACCCAAAATATCGGCGTTCTTCCGGATATCACCATTCCTTCGCGATTTGACGTTATGGAGGTCGGCGAAAGCAGCGAAAAAAACGCTTTATTGTGGGACGAAATCGATCCCGTCTCTTTTAAACCGTTTAATACCGAGCTTGATAAGTTAATTCCCAGATTAGCCAGACAACACGAAGCGCGGGTTCAGAATAGTCGGGAATTTAAGTTGTTGATGAAAGAGATCGAACAATTGAAAAAGGACAGAGAAAAAAACAAGGTCTCTTTGAATCTTGAAGAACGAAAAAAATTGCGTGAAGAACGCGAAGCGCGGAAAAAGCAACTCGATGAAATCCATAAAAAAACCGGTCATAATAAGAACGAAGATTTTTACATGCTCGAAACGGCGCACATTTTAAGCGATTATATCACGCTTACTCATTAGTGGTTATTGGTTAAGGGTATAAGGGTTAAGGGTTAAGCGGGACTGGTTGTTGGTTGCTGGTTGCTTGCTCCTTATGCCTTGTGCTTTGTTAAGCGGAATCTACAATCCTCGTAATGCGTAATGCGTAATGCGTAATGCGTAATGCGTAATGCGTAATGCGTAATGCGTAATGCGTAATGCGTAATGCGTAATG
>JAADIP010000202.1 GCA_013151275.1 Calditrichota bacterium
AGAAATGTTCCGCTTATGAACCGGCAAAAATCATCGCCTTTTTAAAAGAGGATATTGAACAATTTTACGCCGGAGCGCCGCGATTCGACGATCAGACGATTGTGGTGTTGAAAAAAGATTAGAGCATAACCTGTACAAACCGGTACCGTAAAAGAGAAAAGTCGTTATTGGTTAAGGGTTAAGGGTTAAGAGTTAAGGGACAAGGTCGTAATGCGTGATGAGTAAAAGTGGCAGAGTAGATTGAAGAGGAAAATCGTAAATCCGAAATTCGAATATCGAAATACGAAACAAATTCTAATGACTAAGTGACAGAAATTCAAAACAAAACTTTGTTAAAGAAGAATATTCTGAAATTCAGATAATGTGCGGTTTGATTAAAGACCCCCCTTGCCTTCGGCGTTCCCCCCTTGAAAAAGGGGGGAAATTAAAAGGGGGGATTTTCAACGCAGAATAAAGGAAAAAATGCGTGATAATCGACTGATTGACAAATACGTGATGAGTGACAGAGTGACAAAGTGACAAAGTAACAAAGTGACGAGTAACCAGTTACCAGCGACAGAAGAAGCCGCTTACACCCTTAACTCTTAACTCTTAACCCTTAACAAATTCTTCCCCAAAAACCAAGGATTTAAATGTTAATATAATATTAAAACCCATCATCAAAACCCGCCCGAAACCTATTTTATTTCTCAGCCGAAAGGTCTCTAAATAATTATTGCTGCATTTGAACAAAAGTAGTATATTCTTATAAATAAAGATTTTTTTGAACAAAAACTGACTAAGAGAAATGCCCGAAAGTAATGTTCCTTGTTTTAATAAAAAGAATATCTCATGTCTTTGTACAAACCAATTATCAACCATAAATAATGGAGTTGGCCTATGCGATTTAAGATGATTTTGGCGTCTTCTTTATCCAAGAAGATCTACATGAGTATCGCCGGATTGGTCTGGTCGGCATTTCTTCTTGTCCATCTGCTGGGCAATTTGCAGTTGCTGAATCCGGATCGGGATCCGTTCAACAAGTATTCTTATTTTTTAACGCATCAAACGGGGGAATTTATTTATCTGGCTGAGTTTTTGTTAGCCTTCTTTTTTATCACGCATTTTTTGTACGCCATCTGGGTGCAAATCGGGAATTGGCGCGCGCGTCCCCATGGTTATTCGATGGTGCGCTGGGCAAAAAACACCAGCAAGCGGTCCCTCGGCTCGGTAACAATGATTTACACGGGCGCTCTGGTTCTCATCTTTCTTGTTCTTCATTTGATTCACTTTAAATACGGCGAAGTGGTTTACTACACTCCCAAAGGCTACACGCACCAGATTCGGGATATGTATTTTACCGTAATGGAATTTTTCAAGAATCCCGTTAACGTATTTTTTTATGTGGCTGTAATGGTATTGTTGGGTTTTCATCTCAGCCACGGGGCGTGGAGCGCCTTTCAGTCGCTGGGATTAAGCGGCAAGCGTTTTACGCCGTTTATTTATACCATCGGCGTTCTTTTTGCGATTGTGGTTGCCGTGGGTTTTGTATTTTTACCGCTATGGATTTACTTCACGAGAGGAGGGGCATTATGAAATTGGATTCTAAAGTACCTGGTGGTCATCTCTCCGAGAAATGGGATAATCATAAAGACGCGTTAAAATTAGTCAGCCCGAAAAACAAACGTAATTTTTCGGTGATCGTGGTGGGAACGGGATTAGCCGGAGCCTCCGCCGCCGCTTCTTTGGGTGAATTGGGATACAAGGTTATTAATCTGTGCATTCAGGATTCTCCGCGCAGAGCGCACAGTATTGCGGCGCAGGGCGGCATCAACGCCGCTAAAAATTATCAGAACGATAACGACAGCATTTGGCGTTTGTTTTACGATACCATTAAAGGCGGCGACTACCGCGCCCGCGAAGCAAATGTGTATCGGCTGGCTCAGGTTAGCAACGCTATTATCGATCAGGCTGTGGCGCAGGGCGTTCCTTTTGCCCGTGAGTACGGCGGTTATTTTGCCAACCGTTCGTTTGGCGGCGCGCTGGTTTCCAGAACGTTTTACGCCAGAGGACAAACCGGGCAGCAATTGCTTTTGGGCGCTTACGGCGCTTTGATGCGTCAGGTGGATGAAGGCAATGTCCGGCTTTTTCCGCGGAGGGAAATGGTCGATTTGGTGGTTATCAACGGAAAAGCCCGCGGCATTGTGGCGCGAAATTTAATCACCGGCGAATTGGAAACTTACATGGCGGATGCCGTGATTTTGGCTACCGGCGGTTACGGCGTGGCTTACTTTCTTTCGACGAACGCCATCAATTCAAACGCCTCCGCCGTTTGGAGAGCGCACAAAAAGGGAGCGTTTTTCGGTAATCCCTGCTTTGTGCAAATCCATCCCACCTGTATTCCGCGTTCGGGCGACTATCAATCCAAGTTAACATTGATGAGCGAAAGCCTTAGAAATGACGGTCGCGTTTGGGTGCCGCTGAAAAAAGGCGATAAACGTCATCCCAACGATATTCCCGAAGAAGAGAGAGATTATTATCTGGAACGCAAATACCCCACTTTCGGGAACATGGTGCCCCGCGACGTGGCTTCGCGCAACGCTAAAATGGTTTGCGACGAAGGGCGCGGCGTCGGCGAAACGGGAATGGCTGTTTATCTCGATTTCCGCGACGCCATCCGCGATTTGGGACGGGAGACCATAGAAGAACGTTACGGAAACCTGTTTGAAATGTACAAAGATATTACGGGCGAAGACGCTTACGAAGTGCCGATGCGCATCTATCCCGCAGTTCATTACACCATGGGCGGTTTGTGGGTGGATTACAATTTAATGAGCACGGTGCCAGGCTTGTTTGTGTTGGGCGAGGCTAATTTTTCGGATCACGGCGCTAACCGTCTGGGCGCAAGCGCCTTAATGCAGGGATTAGCCGACGGGTATTTCATTATTCCTTACACCATTGCCGACTATTTAGCCGGAACGAAACTGGAGAAAGTGTCCGAAGATAACGAAGCTTTTAAAGAAGCCAAAGAAGAGGCGCGCTCCCGCTACGAAAAATTATTGTCTGTTAAAGGGAATAAAACCGTTCGGGAATTTCACCGCGAATTAGGCGATATTCTGTGGAATAAGGTCGGAATGTCGCGCAATGAGCAGGGCTTAAAAGAAGCGATCGAAGAGATTTCCAAACTGCGCGAAGAATACTGGAATAATGTGCGGGTCGCCGGCGAAATGAATACGATGAACAAGAATCTGGAAATGGCGGGTCGTGTTGCCGACTTTCTGGAATTGGCTGAACTGATGGCTATAGACGCCTTGCATCGTACGGAATCCTGCGGCGGGCACTTCCGCGAAGAAAGCCAGACTCCTGAGGGAGAAGCTCTGCGTGACGATGAAAATTTTTCTTACGTGGCAGCCTGGGAGTTCAAAGAAACAGGCAAATGGGAGATGCACAAAGAAGATCTCAAATTCGAATTTGTAACCCCCACCCAACGCAGCTACAAGTGAGGAGGCATTTATGGAAAAGAAAAAATTAACGATACATTTAAAAGTCTGGCGTCAAAAAGATGCCGATTCCAAAGGAAAATTCGTCAATTACACCGTCAACGATGTTAATCCCGATATGTCATTCCTGGAAATGCTCGATGTGCTCAATGAAGAGTTAATCAAAAAAGACGAAGAGCCCATCGAATTCGATAATGATTGCCGCGAAGGAATTTGCGGAATGTGCGGTTCGGTGATTAACGGAACGGCGCACGGACCACAAAGCGGGATGACAACGTGCGATGTTCGCATGCGTATGTTTAAAGACGGAGAAACCATCGTCGTGGAGCCTTTCCGGGCAAGAGCCTTTCCGGTAATTAAAGACCTGGCGGTGGATCGTAGCGCGCTGGATCGCATCATGTCTAAAGGCGGCTACACCTCGGTGCGAACCGGCGGCGTTCCGGAAGCCTTAAGTGTGCCGGTTCCGAAACCGAATGCGGACGAGGCGATGGATATGGCAGCCTGTATCGGCTGCGGCGCCTGTGTCGCCGCCTGCCCGAATGCCTCGGCTGCGTTGTTTGTCGGCGCAAAGGTTTCTCATCTGGCTTTGCTGCCGCAGGGAAGACCCGAAGCAGCCCGCCGCGTGGAACGCATGGTCGCTCAAATGGATGAAGAAGGGTTCGGCGCCTGTTCCAACCACGGCGAATGCGAAGCGGTTTGTCCCAAAGAGATCTCTATTACAGCTATCGGACGTATGCGCCGCGAGTATCTGAAGGCAATGTTTAAATAAAAAGGACCGCAGAATAAACAGATTACGCGGATTGCGGAGAAGATAATAACTCTAATGTACGGTAATGGAAAAAATTGTGTGATAACTTGTTGAGATAATTTTTAATAGTACAAAAAAAAGGCATTCCAAATCCATGGAATGCCTTTTTCATTCTGGTATCAGGGGCTTTATTAAAAATTGTAACTTATTCCCACCTGCAATTTGTCGATCTGATATTTTTCTTTTGTAACCATAGGCGGAATGGTCTGATCGTCGTCCCAGTCGTAGCGGTAGTATTTTTGCGCTTCGTAATAGCCGCGCACAAAAGCCAGATCCAAACTCGTGTTGGCATCTACCTTAATACCGACTCCCGCCGAGTAATATTTTTTATCGACTCTTTTGCTCAAATCTTTAAAGGGACTTGGCACCAGACGGTAACCTCCGCGGAGCTTCAGCGCGTTCCCGAACAGACTGACTTCGCCGCCCACGGAGTAAGAAGTCACGTCCCTAAACAGCGTGGGAATTCTGTCGTTTTGTTTGGTGAAATAAGATTCGTACCAGGACGGCGTGTTGTCGCTTCTCTGGATTTTTGTCTGCGTCCAGTCAACATAGCGTAGGGATGCGGCAAGCAGTAAATTTTTGTACGTGTAAGAAAAACCGACGTCAAATTTAAAGGGGACTTTTATTTCGTAATCGAAGCGACCGACGCTGTCGTAAGGTTCGACAAATCTGTAAGTGATGTCTTCATCGATAGAATAAACGTCATACGAAAGTTCGTCAGAATAGGTCCAGCTTTCTTCGATTGACAGGGTCATGGGTAAGGTCATGTTGCCACCCACGCGCAACTGTTCGTTAGGATGCCACAAACCGCCCAATTTAAGTTCGATTCCCGAATAGTCCGTGGATACCATTTGCTCGATCTGGTAATAATTGTAATCGAACCGTTCGATCAAGCGAGTATCGTTATCATAAATATTGTAACTGTTCATTCCTTGGGTGTCTTCCTGAAGATACTTCAGTCGGTAGTCGCTTTTTCCGCCGATAAAGTTTAAAGCGGCGCCTGCGGAAAAATCGGGAGACAAGTCCATGGCGGAGCCGATCGACCATTGTGCGAGATGTCCTTCTTCTTTAATGCTTTGCGTCAATTGAAAATTGTTGTCAAAAGCCATGATTAGTCCGTCGTAGCCCAAATCATTGTAAATGGAAAAGGCGAGATCGTTGCTTGTTGTGTTATTGAATCCCGTGAATTGGGTAACATGATTCAAATCTTTAATCCGCTGGTAACCAAGCGCCAGAACAAGACTTCCGCGGCGAACCGGGAACGGGTAAACATATCCGAAACTTTGAAATTTTGTAAAGCCCTGATCATAGATCGTTTTTGTGCTAAGATAAGTTGCCTCTGTGCGAAGTTTTAGATGATTCAACGAGCCGTATAACTGTTGATTTTTAATTTGCGCCAGACCGCCGGGATTCCAGTAAATGGCGGAATAGTCGTCGGCGATTCCCGTAAAAGCGTTACCCATGGAAGCGGCTTTAATTCCGAAGCCGGATTCGTTTTCAAGTAAAGTTATCGCTTCTTCGGCGTTTTGTCCAAAGGCAAAAGTCGTAATAAACAGTGTCAGAAAAAGAAGAAGTCGGGACATTCTATTCATGGGATTACCTTCCTTAGTTGTTAATTTCAGCGACGTTTAACCGCAGATCGGCTGCCTGATGATCTGCTTGACGATCTTCCAGATGAATGGGAAGAACTTCTTGAGCTTGAACTCGATCGGATCGACGTGGACCTTCCGCTTGACGAACTGCGCGGCGGCGAACTGTAAGACGGAGAATAGCCCGATCGGGATGAGCGGGTCGGAGCCCAGCTTCTGGTTTTTTTAGTGTTTTTCGAGCGCACTATTTTGGATTGCGCTTTTGGTTTTGTCTGCCTTACTATGCGTTTCGGCTGTGTGTTTTTGCTGCGCGTTATCGGAAAATATTTTTTCCCTCTCGAAGAAGTCTTGCGAATTACCTTGGTTCGTTTGGTTGCGGACTTCCCTTTTCGAATGACGGTTTTAGTCTGCGAGCCGTCTATTACCGTGCGTACGGGCTTCCGGTCGTTCTGCACGACTTCACTGATTCGTTTCCGCGCCGTTTTGGATGTTCCGGTTACCGAACTTCCGGAGGTTCGCGTGGGCAAAAACGATGAAGACCCTGAGCCGGCAATGCCCGGAGTTTTACTTATGCGAACCCGTTTACTGCCCGAACCGCGGATCATGGTTCCGTTTTTTACAAATGGCTTCGGACCGTAAGGCGTGCTGTAAACAGGTCCCGCTCCCCCCCACCAGTAGTCATAATAATAATAATCGTAGAAGAAGGGATCGTACGCCATGTATCCGATAAACGGATACAGTAAAAAGGGTCGTAAAGGACGATAGTAGCCGTAATAGGGCCAGCCTGTATAAAAGTCATTCCACCACCAGTTATCGTACCAGCCTACGTTAAAACGGAAGGAATAATCATAAGGAGATCCGTAATAGTAATTTTGTACAATAGTGGGCGCTTCGTCGGTGTACAAAGTGTCCGCCGGCGGGTAATAGTAATCTTCCTCGTTCGCGTAAGAATTATTACGCTCGACAAAGGCTAATTGAGTATAGCACGATGTCGTGAGAAAGATGATACCTGTTAATAAAGCAATTATTCTAATGGTTCTCATAATGACCACCTCTTTATTTCGATTTTTCTTATCTATCTAAAGTACAAATACTATGCCATCCCGGCAAATAATACGATAAAGGGCTTAAAGCCATGTCCCGTAAACCTTTTCCAGATTTATAAATTTAAACGAAACAAATCTTAAAATGTTTACCTTGTTTACAAAAATAATTTTATGTCAACTCTGTTTACACTAATCTCTTAAGGTCGCCTTTAACCGTAGGGTGTTTTTCAAAAGGTCCAGCGCGTCGTTAATGTGGTTAACCACAATATCCGCAGACAGAATTGTTTCCGGAGCGGCGCCTTCATTTTGAATTGCGGCGATGCCCAGTTTTGCTTCTTTTAACATCAAACGGTCGTTCCGCCCGTTTCCGATCGCCACGGTTTGAGCAGCTCCCAAATTCCGGATGTATTCCCATTTTTGCCGCGCCTGTCCGCTTGAAGTGATAATTTTTATCGTAAGCGGAAAATCCTGAAGATACGATTGAACAAGACCAAAGGTGTCGGCGGTAATAACGTGAATTTCAAGAAGCTGCGATAATTCGAACAAGCGTTGTTCAACACCGTCGATCAGGCGTCCGTCGATGGCAAGCGTTCCGTTGTAATCCATAACCAGATATTTTAATTGCAATTCTTTATAACCGGGAATTTCAATTTGAACCATAAGCGTAATTCCTTTTTATTTGAATTGATACGGATTAATCTGATGTCGTTTTAACATTTTGTGCAGACCCACCCGGCTGACGCCCAATTCTTCGGCGGATCTTAGAATGTTGCCCTTGTTTTTTTTGAGCGCTCTGACGATCATCTCTTTTTCCAGAATATGAACGGCTTGCTTTAAAGGCAAATCCTGAAGCGAATTTGAAATGACGGAGGGCTTTTTCTGAAAAAATCTGGGCGAAAGCAGTGATTCGTCCAACAGCCTGCCGTTATCAGCCAGAGTCACCATGCGTTCGATTTCGTTCTCCAATTCGCGAATATTTCCGGGAAAGTCGTATTGCATCAGCAACGTTAAAGCTTCGGAAGTAATTCCCGGAATATTTTTTTTGATGCGGGCGGCATATTTTTTGATGAAGTGGTTTACCAAATCGGGAATGTCTTCCCGGCGCCGTCGCAACGGAGGCAGTTCCACCGGAAAAACGTTCAGGCGATAATAAAGGTCTTCGCGGAAATTTCCTTTTTCAACTTCGTCTTTCAGGTTTTTGTTGGTCGCGGCAATAACCCGCACATCGACCTTTTTGGTGGAGTGGGCGCCGAGAGGTTTGATTTCGCCTTCCTGTAAAACCCGCAGCAAACCCAGTTGCAGCGCGGGAGAAGTGTCTCCGATTTCATCCAGAAAGATTGTGCCTTTGTCGGCTAACTCGAACAATCCTTTTTTGTCGCGAATAGCGCCGGTAAACGCGCCCTTTACATGACCGAACAATTCGCTCTGCAACAAAGTATCGGGAATGGCTCCGCAGTTTTGCGCCACAAAAAGATGCGAACGGCGGTTGCTGTTGTAATGAATGATTTTTGCCAGCATCTCCTTGCCTGTGCCGGTTTCGCCCAAAAGGAGAACGGTTGTCGGAGTGTTCATCACTTTTTTGACCAATTTGAGAATGCGCAGAATTTCCGGGCTGTTGCCGATAAACTCGCCCAAATTCAGTTGTTGCTCCACCTGTTGCTTAAGAACAATGTTCTCGCTGGTCAGCCTTTGATTAGCCTGTTTTAATTCTTCCTGAAGTCGTTTGTTCTCCTGAATTAATCGGAAATATTCGACCGCGTTGTTCAAAATCTGTTTGAAGTCGTCCGGTTCGAATGGCTTGGAGATGTACTGAAAAATTTGCGCCTTATTCACCGCGGCAATGGTGGCGTCGATATCGGCGTAGGCGGTAAGCAGAATACGCACGGCGTCGGGCTGCAATTTTTTTGCCTGCGAGAGGAAGGTTACTCCGTCCATTTCGGGCATGCGCTGATCGGAAACTATTACTGCAAACTGCTTTTTCTCCAAATGCCGCAATCCTTCTTTGCCGCCGGACGCCACATAAACCTGAAAATCTTTGCGCAGCAGACGTTTCAGGCTGTTTAAAATTTCTACCTGATCATCGACAATTAACACTGCATGCTGATCGGAGTTCATGATTGATCCCTGCCTTGTGTTTTCTTTGTTTGCTTTAGCGGTAACCGGATGATAAACGTGGTCCCTTTTCCGGGCTCGCTCTTTACCCGAATTGCGCCCCCGTGTTTTTCGATGATGGAATAAGAAATACTAAGTCCCAAACCTGTTCCCTGATTGACGTCTTTGGTCGTAAAAAAAGGATCGAAAATTTTGGAGACTATTTTTTGGGGAATTCCTCTGCCCGTGTCGCTAATGCTGATGAATAAATCCGAATCTTTCTCAAAGGTTTTAATGGTAACGGCGCCTTCGTTTTGAATCGCCTGAACCGCGTTGATCAGGATGTTAACAAATACCTGATTAAGCTGCGCCGGATTGCAATAGATCAAAGGATTTGCCTCGAATTTTTTAATCAATTTGATTCTGTTGCCCAACTGATGTTTAATCAGCCGGAGCGAGCTTTCGATTCCTTCCACAATCCGCGTTTCCTTCCATTCCGCCTGATCCAGCCGCGAAAAATTTTTAAGCTGCAGAACCAATTCTTTAATGCTCTGGCTCCCTTTAAGATTATCGGAAATAATGGCTCGAACATCGGATATTAATTCTTCAAATTTTGTGGCGAATGAAGAACGCACATGCGGCGGCAACTCCCGCCAGAGATTCTTTAGTTCGTTTAACGCATCTTCAAGAGCTTTGGAATTGGCGTAGATGAAGCTGACCGGATTATTGAGTTCGTGGGTAATGCCCGCCACCAATTGTCCTAATGCAGCCATCTTTTCGGAATGGATTAACTGCGCTTCTTTTTCCTGCAATTCTTTGAACAAACGGGTTAATTCGCGATTTTTTTCGTCCAATTGTCGATTGGTGGCTTCCAACTGTTTGAGGTACTGCTCTTTTAAGCGGGCTTCGGTCACCTCCCGCGTCAAATGCGCCATGTATTCGATGTAGTGAATGTTGTCCAGAGCAATGGCGGTTTGATTGGCAATTTGCACCAATAGCCCAAGGTCTTCACGATTAATGGGATGCTCGGGATTCAACATCCGAAGCCCGATGATTCCGAGCAATTGATTCCCGCTGCGAATGGGGATAAGAACATTTATTTCGTTTTGCAAGCTTAAAGACGCGCCTGTCGGATTTTGATTTAAGATAATCAGTTGCCGATCCGAAAGCCGCTTTAATTCGTTTTGATCAACGGTAACCGGCAAATTATCCGGAAGAACGACAAACTCCCGTTCATCCGTCGCTTTAAAGAGAACGGCTTTTTGAATGGAAGTATTGCTGCCGATCGCTTCGAGTATCTGCTTAAATAAAGTCTTTTCATCGTGAATCTGCAGCATTCTCTGGCTTAGCTGCTGAACCCGGCGTCTGAATTCCCTCCGCTGACGACGAAGGAAAAGCTGTTTTTCGGAGTAGTAAAAAGTGGTCAGAATGCTCAGCAGCGAAAAGCCGTTAATCGCCAGTAACGGCATGTACAGCGGATTGTTATGCAGGGCAATAAACAAAATCACTGCAACAGTCAACCACACGCCTAATTGAATGGCGATGGTGAAGGTGGAAAGATAGTAGCGTTTTAAACCCATTCTGAGATAAAGCGATAAAAGAAAAACAAGAAACAGCGTTAAACCGGTTACGTACCAGGTTTCGCTTTGATGCAGCAGAAACCGGACGCGTTTTGCAGTGGCATAAACGGCGCTGGGGATTGTTGAATATTCCTGAATTACGTACCGCTTGCCGGGTAAAAGGTCGTCGATTTCGCGCACCCGCCCGGAGGGAAAAACAACGCGCGCGCTCAGCGAAGAATAATTTCCCGTTCCGATGTGCAAAACCGGCGACTTTGAAGAAAGATACCCGGCTTGAACGGTAATTTCTCTCATGCCCAAAGAATAAGTCTTTTCTCCTTTTCGGGCGGATAAAAAGACCTTGGCTCCGATGGCGTCGCGATTGCTCCGAACGCCGATTATTTTAAGCTCGACAAAATTTCGGTTATTGGTCGGATTGAGATAAATTTGACTGAATTCGTCTTTGTTGCCCACCAAAAGATCGAGATCGCCGTCCTGATCCAGATCGGCGGTCGCCGCGCCGGTGCTGTAAGTGAAACGGTTGTCAGTGTCGTACTCGGGGTCAAAAGTCCCGTCGCCGCGGTTAAGGTAAAGACGGTTCGGACCTTTTAAATTGATAAACAGATCAAGCCAGCCGTCGTTGTTCAGATCTTCGGCGACAAGCCCGTAAACGTCAAAACCCGGATGATAAAAGGGCTGTTCTTTGATCAGGGTAAAACGGAGCAAACTGTCCTGTCGGTCATTTCTGTAATAAAAAATGTAGCCGTCCTTTGTGGCAACCAAAAGGTCGGGGTCTCCGTCGTTGTCCATGTCGGCGGAAACGGCGGCGTTCGAATTAAAGGGCTTTTCTGTGGTAAGCAACGGAAACGGCGCCGGAGTAAAATATCCCGACCCGTCGTTCAAAAGGAAGTAATCCGGTTTGAACCAGTTGCAGACGTAAAGGTCCATGTCTCCGTCGAGATCAAAGTCAGAGACTGCCACACCCTCGCTTGTGGCGGAATCGATGAAAGCGTCCGTCCAGATTGCTTCGCGGAAAGTCCCGTCGCCCTGATTAAGCAAAAAACGATTCGTATGGTGCTCGTCGGAAATGTACAAATCCAGATAACCGTCATTGTCGGCGTCGAACCAGACTCCCTGGTTAGCGTCAATCACGCCGTGGAGATTCAGATTTTGGGAGACGTTCTGAAAACGCACGTCTCCGAGGTTGCGAAACAAGCGAAAGGTTTTGCCCCATCCGGCGAGAAAAAGATCGGGCTGCCCGTCGTTATCGTAGTCGGCAACCGAAGCGCCCAGCTCCAGATTGGTCTTCCCGCGCTGCATTAAATCGCCGCCAAGACCGGAATAAATTGTACGGTCGATAAAAGGGATAATCCCCCCGTTGTTGATGAGCAGGCGATTCAAATTCCGAAAGCAGGTAATGTAAATATCGGGATAGCTGTCGTTATTAAGATCAAGAAAAGCGACCCCGTAGGCGTCGTTAATATCGGGAATGATTCCGGAAATCAAATTTGAACGCAGCATTCTAAACGATGCTTGTTTGGGATTTGAGGCGGCAAGCAAACCGGTTAACAATAAAATCCACAATGTCAGAACGATCTGTTTCATAATAAAGCTTTAATTGAATTGTGTTAACAAAATTTACACCATGAAAATCAAATAAACAATAAGAATAAGAAAAATGGTTTAAGAAATGTGATGAAACCTTAATCCGGACAAGCCGGTACCTTAAAGGAAAAAAGTTGTTAATAGTTATTGGTTAAGGGTATAAGGGTTTAAAATAAAAGGCTGTCGGAAAAAGCGGAAAGCCGTGATGCGTGATGAGTAATGAGTAACAAAGTTACAAAGTTACAGAGTAACAAAGTAGATTGAAGAGGAAAATCGAAAATACGAAATTCGAATGACCGAATGACAGAAATTCAAAACAAAAATTTGTTAACGAAAAATATTCTGAAATTCAGATACTGTGCGGCTTGAGTAAAGACCCCCCTTGCCTTCGGCGTTCCCCCCTTTGCAGGGGGAAAATTAAGGGGGGTCTTTAACTCATAACAAAACAATAAATTACAAGTAAAAAGCAGAATGCGTTATGAGTAAGAAAAAGGAAAACAAGTTGTCAGAAAGCAGTAGTAGTTAGAAAATAGTAAAATGTTTGTTGTTAAGAAGGAAATACTTTTTTATTCAAAAAAAATAATTTGGTTGAATCATTTAAACTTTTAAGTGATGATGGGGATAATACATTATTCATTGCCTTTAACCCCTTAACTCGTAACAAAGAGTAAGGATTTTTGTGTTAATATTTTAAAG
>JAADIP010000153.1 GCA_013151275.1 Calditrichota bacterium
GACAAGATCTGTCATTGTCATTTCGATGAGCGCAGCGAAGAGAAATCTTTTATTTTTGTTGGAGTTAAAAGATTTCTCTCCCGCATTGGCGGGATCGAAATGACAGAACATGGCTTTTAGAGCGAACTGGAGAATTAAGAAGAAAACAAACTCTCAAATTTTAAGCACAAAAAATCCAAAAACCTCAATTTAATCAGCGCGATCAGCGTTATCTGTGTTCATCTGCGGTCTAATCTGCGGTCAAAAAATAAAAAAGAAAAACCTCCGCGCCTCTGCGACTCCGCGGTCAAAAACAAACCTTGTTTTTATGAAGATTATCCTCCGAATGATTTTACAAAAATATTTTCCGAACGACCATATTTATTAAAGAATTATATTCTTGTTGACGAAAATCGGAATACGACCGTAAAATCAAATTAGAGTATTATTGGGTGAAACAATTGTTTGTTTTACGGCGTTAATCTGGTAAAAAGCGGTGGAAAAAAATGATCGATTTAATGACAGCCCTTTTAATCGCTTTTATTATTTTGCTTAGTATCCAGATCGTTGCCCTGATCAGGATTCGTTATATTATTAACCGTCTTCGCGGCATTTTAGACGTGGTCACGCCCATTATTCAGAAAACCCAGTACGTTCAAAGGTCAAAGCAAATTAATATGCGCGTCTGTCAATTTTGTAAAAATCGACAGACCTACATTAAAACCACCGCATCGGGCGAAGAAGATTTTTATTACCGCTGCAAACTAAATGATCGTAAAATCGATTTGACCGACAGTTGTAAACGTTTTGAGCTTGAGCAGGATTTTTAAAAACAATTGGCTTTGAACTTCATTATTGATTATTTTCTCTCCTTAATTTTCATCAAAAACAGAGTAGGCAATGCCAAAAGAAAATTCGCAACAGTATCTTGACCCCAAATTTCTTGCAAATATCGGAAACCTTGAATTAATCGCCCGTTTTGTGGTCGAAGGTTTTATCACCGGTTTGCACAAAAGTCCCTTTCACGGATTTAGCGTGGAGTTCTCGCAGCACCGTCCCTACATGACGGGCGACAGCCTTCGATTTGTGGATTGGAAAGTTTACGGACGCACCGATCGCTACTACATTAAGCAGTTCGAAGAAGAGACCAATTTGCGTTGTTACATTTTGCTCGATATTTCCAGATCAATGGAATACAGCAGCGAAAAGGTAAGTAAACGGATGTATTCTTCTTACCTTGCCGCCGCCTTGGCGTATTTACTGTTACACCAACGGGACGCAACGGGTCTGATTCTTTTTGACGATCAAATCCGCACTCAGATGCCGCCGCGCTCGATGGGTTCTTATCTTCGCCAGATTTTAACCGTAATCGAAAAAGCGCAACCGGGTAAAGATACGTCCATCGGCGCCGTGCTTCATCAAATTGCCGACCAATTTCGCCGGAGAGGTCTGGTCATCTTAATATCCGATCTTCTGGACGATCCCGATGAGGTATTAAAAGGTCTGAAACATTTTCGGCATGATCAGCACGAGGTTCTTGTGTTTCATGTTCTGGACAGGCAGGAGATGGAGTTTGATTTCAAAGGCAACGTGATGTTCGACGATCTGGAAAGTAATGTCAGAGTTAAAACCCAGCCTTTTTTTATTAAGCAGCAATATCAGGCTAAATTTCATGAATTTCTGAAAAAATATCTTATGGAGACAAGTAAGAACAACATCGATTATCAGCAGATATTTACCGATGAACCTTTGCACATTGCGTTAACAAAGTTTTTGAGCAAACGAAAGAGAATGTATTAAACTCAATAAATCGGTTTTTCCGCTCCGGTCGATTATTCCCGTTGCGCGGAATCATCTTCCGAAACTCTTTGCATTAGCGTTATAAACTTTTCACGGGCGAGTTGCCGGAGAAAAATAAGAAGTCTCTTTTCCAGATCTTCTTCATCTTTGAACTCCTGCAGAAGAATATTGTAAATTTCATCCACGGTATGTTCGCCGTCGCAATTTTTCCAGACAATACTTCCCAGTTTATCTAATTTGATTTTGAAAAAAGGGTCTTTGAAAAAGGGAAGTAAAAATTGTTTACCCAATCTGGAAGTGTATCTGGGTCTCAGAATAATAACATTTTGCGTTTCCTGTTCGGTTTTCCACTCAAAATGTCTGATCGGTACTAACTGAAAAAATTGTTCCGTATCCATATTTTTTATCCGTTCAATAAAATAAAAACAGCCCCCTCAAAAAGAGAAGGCTGTTGATTAAAATTATTTTCCTTCTTTGGAAGCCTTAAGAGGCAATGTCACAAGCAGGTAAATCAATCCGGCAAATACAAATAATCCGATAATCACGCTCGGATTCTGCACTCCCAAAACCTCTACTGCGAAATATTTTAAAGAGCTTACCTTTTGCCCGTTCACCAGACGCTCGACTCCCGAGAGTCGTTCGCCCAAAACAATAAAAGCCAGAATAACCGCAGTTAACGCTTCTCCGGCAATTAACCCCGAAGAAATCAAAACTCCTTTGTTTTCGGCTTTGACGCATTCTTCCGGGGTTGCGTTGCGTTTTTTCAAAAAGGTATCCATAATCCAGCGAATAATTCCGCCCACAAAAATAGCCGCCGTTGAATGGAAAGGCAGATACATTCCCACGGCAATAAGCATGGGCGACGGGGAATTAATCATAATCAGACCGAGGGCGAAAAACATTCCAGCCAGTACCAGGGTCCATGCCATTTCGCCGCCGACAATTCCTTTGGACATCAGAGCCATTAATCCCGCCTGAGGAGCCGGCAATTCGGTGCTTCCGATGTGGTAAACCTGATCCATGGCAATCATCGGAAAAACAAGAATCAAAGCGGCGGCAATCACGCCGATAATTTCTGCAACCTCCATTTTCCAGGGCGTTCCGCCGAGAATGTGTCCCACTTTTAAATCCTGTGTCATGTCTCCGGCAATTCCGGCGGAAGTGCAGATAACGCCGGCAACGCCTAATACAGCCAGTACGCCCGCCTGACCCTTAACGCCTAAAAGAACCAGCAGAACAGCGGCAATCAGCAGGGCGCTTAAGGTTAAACCGCTGATCGGGTTGTTAGAGCTGCCGACAAGACCCACAAGATAGCCGGCAACCGCGGCAAATAAAAATCCTAAGAAAAGCATGATAACGGTTAATAAAAGAGCGCTGCCGATGGATTGAGAAAAATAGTTGTACAAAAAGAATAAAGGAATAGCAATGAGCAGAATGGCGAATCCCACTTTTTTAAAGTCCAGATCTATTTCCAGTCTGGAAACTTCTCCGACGTGCTCTTTTTTAACGCGTAAATCTTTGATTGCTTTGCCGATGCCGCGAATCAGGGAATCTTTTAAATTGTAAAGAGTGTAAAAAGCAGCCACAATCATGGTACCCACGGCAAAGGGACGAATTTGCTTTAGCCAGACTTCCTGAGCGACGTCAATCCATGTGCGGTCTCCGGTGACTAACTTAGCCAGACCGGGGTTGGCAAAAATGCCGAGGGGCACAAGCACAATCCAACCGATTACCGCTCCGGCAAATAATACTGCGGAAACCCTTAATCCGACGATAAAGCCCACGCCCGTAAGCGCCGGCGAAGCGGCGGGAGTTTCAAAAAGAAATCCGCCTCCGTAGCTTACTTTTTCTCCGAACATTTCAACTTTTGATTTGGCGAGCATGAAAAAACCCTGGGTGTAGTCTTTAAATAAATGGATGCCGTTCGAGTTTTTGAAAAGCTCCCAGAGAGCAGCCAGTCCCATGCTGACAAACACGGCTCCGGCTCCGGTTTGCCCGCCCTGACCGGCTTTTACGATTTCAGCCGCCGCCACGCTTTCCGGAAAAGGCAGGTCAGCCTCTTCCACCATGCTTCGTCTTAAAATTGTAACATACAAAACGCCCAATACGCCGCCGATCAGCATAATCAATGTACTTTCAATATAATGAAGCCTGTCCCACACGCCGCTGATTACAAAAGCAGGGATAGTAAAAATGGCGCCTGCAACCAAGGCTTCACCGACCGACGCTGTGGTACGGGCGATATTCTCTTCCAAAATATTACCTTTTAAGGCTCTTAGGGCAGCCATGGCAACAACAGCGGCGGGGAAAGTAGCGGCAACGGTAAGTCCCGCCTTCATACCCAGATAGGCGTTAGCGGCTCCTAAAACAATTGCCATTAATACACCGAGAACGACAGCCTTAATGCTCAGCTCTTTTAATTCGGAATTGGCAGGTACATACGGTTTGAAAGGTGGTTTCTTTTCCATAAATAACTCCAATGCTTAGTACAACCTTCGGTTACGGAGTAGTAAAATTATCCTGCAAAATAAATCTTTATAAAATATGAGTCAAGCAATATCAGGAATGATTTTTAAAATCAGCGGCTTTTATTAGCTTCCTTAAGCAAAAGCCGGATCGAATTTCAGGTAAAATTTTGTCCGCTTCCCGATTCCAAAGTTCAGATATTTTTGACGAGCGGCGTTTTCACAAAAAATTATTGGCTGACAATGAAAATTCCTCAATAAAAAGTTGATTTTTATAAATCTGCTGTTAATATTTAAACATAAACTTTAAATAATTTGAGCAAACCAATGAATGTTAAAAAACCGTTTTATTCGATCGGGCAGGTAGCCGATTATTTTCAATTGCCGCAATCGGTATTGCGCTATTGGGAAACCGTATTTGACGCCCTTAATCCGGCAAAGTCTCCCGGCGGCAGTCGTCAGTACAGCGATGAAGATTTGAAGATTATTTCCGAAATCAAACATTTACTTTACGAGAAAGGTTTTACCATCAAAGGCGCCAATAAAATATTAAATCAAAAACATAAAATTGAAAAACCTGCGTCGGAGCGGATAGCAGAAAAACAAAAATCCGAAATTAAACCTAAGTCAACCGAAAAACCCGCAAGCCCCGATCTGATCGGAAAGATTATTTTGGAACTTAAAGAGATTATTAAAGTATTGGAAGACTAAACCGTTTTGGTTTACCGGCAAAAAGGTTTGTTAATGAAAAAAGAAATTAGGTTTTGTATTGAATGAATACATTTCTTATATTCTGGTGATCAATTTACCATTTAGGGGGTGATTTTATGAGCAGTGTTTATAAATTAATCGAGCTGGTGGGAACTTCGACCGAAAGTTATGAAAAAGCCATAGAAAATGCAGTCGCCAAAGCGGCGGAAACATTGAAGGCAATCAGTTGGTTCGAAGTTGTGCAACAACGCGGCGCCGTTAAAGACGGAAAAGTCGAAGAATACCAGGTAATATTAAAAGTCGGGTTTAAACTCGTCGATTAATCATAAATAACGCCAACCAACCAAACATAGAGGAGTGACTATGGCACTATATATCACAGATGATTGTATTGCATGCGATGCATGTTTGCCTGAGTGCCCGAACGAGGCTATCACCGAAGGTGATCCTATTTATGTAATTAATCCGGATCTTTGCACCGAATGTGTTGGATTTTATGATGAGCCTCAATGTGCGGCTGTTTGTCCGACCGATGCATGCCAACCGGATCCGAACAATCAGGAAACTCAAGAAGAGTTGATGGAAAAGAAAAAACGGATTCATGGCGAATAATATTTAATTTTTTTTATTTAGAAGGTAGCTCGTTTCGGGCTACCTTTTTTTATTTTAGAGAGAAAAACAGCGAATGTTTTTGAAAATCAATTTGAATCGTAAATATTTACTTGAAGTAACCCATTAAAATTTATTAAATTACTTAAATTCAAAAAAAATTAAGCATTAAATGTGAGTTAACGGATTGAATTTGTAGTCATTTGTACTTTAATTAGAACTATCGATTAGCAGTGTAAAAATTTAAGGAGAAGAACACGAGGTGAGTTTATGAAGATAGATATTCAAAATCTGGAATTGATTATAGCTATCGCGGGGTTTGTTGCGGGAATAGTCGCAGGGATTGTTCTTTACAATTTGTATTTGCGAAGCAAAAAACAATTGGGCAGCCAGATTATCGAGCAGGCTAAAAGGGAAGCCGAAAAAGTTCGCAGAGATGCGCAATACCGATTAAAGACCGAGTTGCAGCAAAAGCGCAATGCCTTTTTAAGGGAGATTCGTCAAAAAGAAGAAAAAGCAGCCCGTCTGGAAAACGAAAACATTCGCAAAGAAAAAACGCTTCGCCGCGAAGAAAATCAATTGAAAATTCGCGAAGCCCGTTTGGAAAACAAAGAAAAAAAGATCAACGAATTAGAGCAGCTACTGTACGAAAAGCACAAAAAAGTTGACGGAATTATCGACGAACAAAACAAAAAATTGGAAAAGATCGCCAATTTAACGATCGAAGACGCTAAAAAAGAGCTGCTTAAAAATCTGGAAAGTCAGGCAAAATTGGAAGCGGTGCAACTTGCCAACGAAATAAAGGAAGAAGCGCGCGAAAAAGCTCAACGGGAAGCCAAAGAGATTATTGCTCAGGCTATTGAAAATTTGGCGTACGAATTTACCATGGAATCGACGTTAGCCACGGTTGAATTACCAAGCGAGCGATTCAAAGGAATGATTATCGGACGGGAAGGCAGGAACATCCGGGCGTTTGAAGAAGCCACCGGCGTAAAGGTTATCGTTGACGATACGCCCGAATTAATCGTACTTTCCGGCTATGATCCTGTAGCCCGCGAGATTGCCCGAATTGCCATGGAATACCTGATTAAAGGCAAGAATATTAATGTAAATTCCATCCAGCAAATGGTGAACCGCGCCACTAAGGAAGTCAACCGTACCATTCAAAAAGCGGCGGAAGAGACCTTGCAGGAATTAAAGATAAGCGATGTGCATCCCAGGATGAAAGAGGCGTTGGGGCGTTTAAAATATCGTTACAGCTACGGTCAGAACATGCTCCAGCACTCCAAAGAGGTGGCTTATCTTGCGGGAGCGATGGCGGCGGAATTAGGATTTAACGTGAATCTGGCGCGTCGCGCGGGATTATTCCATGACGTCGGAAAAGCGGTGAGCAATAATTCCGAGGGCAGCCACGTTACTCTGGGCGTGGAACTGGCGGAGAAATGCAAAGAACACGAAATAGTGATTAACGCCATACTTGCGCATCACGAAGAAGCCGAACCGATTCATCCTATTTCTGTTCTTGTGACGGCAGCAGACCGGATCAGCGGAAGCCGCCCCGGCGCACGACGCGATACTCTGGAAGCCTATACCAAACGCATTACCAAACTGGAAGAAATCGGCAATTCTTTTGAAGGCGTGGCTAAAACCTACGCCATTTCCGCCGGAAGAGAGATCCGGGTGATTGTCGAACCCGATAAAATAACCGATGAACAGGCTATGGTTCTTTCCACCGACATCGCCAATAAAATCCGCGAGTCCATGGAATTTCCGGGACAAATTAAGGTGGTTGTTATCCGCCAGACCATTACCTCGCGCTACACCGACGATTATGAGGAAGATTTTGCCCTCGACGACGAATCTGCTTAGCGAGGATTCGGGACTTTTCTTTAAAAGCCGGAATCGATATTCGTTTGGTTTTTGAGAACGACTGCTCTTAAAAATCCGAAAAAATTTTAATCGAAATTTTTATTGACAATGCGATTAAAGCCGAAGAGAAATTATTTTTTCTCCGGCTTTTTTCTTTTTGACGGAATTTCCGAATTTTCTCCGGCGTTCGTTTGACTATAAGGTTTTTCGACTTCGTTGACGGGAACCATGATTAATTTCACGGATAAAACCATACTTCAAATACGAAGTATCAATCAACAGAATAAGATCGTTGCCGCCGGTTTTGAGCGTTGGTGTAAAAGGGAAAGAGAATAAGAATAACGAATTTGAATTTGGCGATTTGACCGCGAGTATTAATTCCGGAATTCCTGTCATTTTAACGGGATGTAAAAGCGATATTTCTTGCGGAATGAACGGATGCGGAGGCTCGTTTACAATTTAAAAAATTTTTTAACGTTTTATCTTTTGTTTGTTAATGAAATTATCAAAGGTCTCTTTTCGTTTTTCAATTTATTTGAGAAAAACAGCAAAGGGAATATTTTTAATTTTTGGGTTCAATTTACCCTCAACGATTATTTTTATCATTTGGAAAATTTTGGTATATTTAATGATTATAGGATAAAGGAGATCGGATAATGTATCGAATCCGCTATATTGGAGATCCTGTTTTAAGAAAAAAGGGAGAACCGGTAACGGTATTTGATAAAGCGTTGCAAGAGTTTGCGGAAGAGATGATAGAAATTATGCATGTGGAAGACGGCATCGGTCTGGCTGCGCCTCAAATAGGTATCTCCAAACAAATTCTCGTAACGGACGCTTCGGAATTGATCGACGGCGAATACCCCAGAGTGTTTATAAATCCGGAGCTTATTGAAACTTTTGGCGAATCGGTTATGGAAGAGGGTTGCCTCTCTATCCCCGGCGTACGCGAAGAAGTCAGCCGTCCCGAAAGGATTATTTTGAAATTTCAGAATGAGCGCGGCGAAACCTTTACCGAGGAATATTCGGATTGGATGGCTCGCATTCTTCAGCATGAAATCGATCATCTCAACGGAATTTTATTTGTGGATCGGATAAGTCCCGTTAAACGTCGTTTGTTAATCAGCCAAAAGACGATTCCTGAGCAATTTTAATTCGAGAAGGGAAAAGATGTGTTTCAGATTGCAACTGTTCCTGAGCATGGATTAAACACCAATTTGCTGGTACTTTTTTTAAGCGAATCATTTATCAAAAAACGCAAAAAAGATTTTCGACCTTTTCCCCCTTGCGTGATTAAAAGTCTGGAAAACTATTTTCATGCTTTCAAGGATTTTAAAGGCGAATTAAAGGAGACTTTGCTTTTATATCCGACGGAGTTTGCGGGAGTCCGGCGCATTCTTTTTGTCGGAATCGGAGATGAAGACAAATTGACCGCGCAGGAGTTCAGAGAATTAGGCTATCTTATTCAAAAATATCAGGAAAAACTTTCGACCCGCCGAAATCATATCTATCTCGGAAATTTAAAAGTATGCCATCAGGATATTATCGAAAATCTGACGGAAGGCATTTATTTTAAACGCTATGTTTTTAACCGCTATAAAAAAGACGAAAAAAAGAAACCGGAAAATAACGCTCGTTACATTTTTGTCTGCGGTAAGGAAGAATACTCCCCGCGTTATCGCCATGCGTTCTTAAAAACGCGCAAAATAATGAAAGGCGTTTATCTGGCGCGCGATCTGGCAAATCAACCCTCCAATTTTGCCACGCCCGAAGATATTAAAAATTTTGTTGAGACCCATTTTTCCCGCTACAACAATTGTTCGGTGGAAATTTTTGATCAAAAGGCTTTGGAAAAGCTGAACATGAACGCGCTTTTGGGAGTGGCAAAGGGCAGTGAGAAAGCTCCATATTTGGTAATAATAAAATACAGTCCGGCGTCGTCCGTTAAAAAAAGAATTGCCTTAGTAGGAAAAGGGGTTACGTTCGATAGCGGCGGCATTAGTATTAAACCTTCGGCAAATATGGAAGAGATGAAATACGATATGTCCGGCGCCGCGGCGGTAATAGGCAGCATGGATTTTATCGCCAATATGCGTCCGAAGGCGGAGGTGTACGGAATTTTGCCGTTGGCGGAAAATATGCCGGGCGGAAGAGCCTTAAAACCGGGAGATATTGTTAAGACCTATTCCGGAAAAACGGTGGAGGTCATCAATACGGACGCCGAGGGAAGATTGATTTTAGCGGACGCTCTTTCTCTGGCTATCGATCGCTTTAAGCCCGGAGTGGTCGTGGACTTTGCCACTTTAACCGGATCTTGTTTGGTCGCTCTGGGCGACAAACGCGCCGGATTATTCTCCAATTCATCGGAATTACGGCATGTTCTGTTTGAAGCGGGCGAAACCTCGGGCGATTTTGTCTGGCCCATGCCGCTGGACGATATTTACAAAAAAGATTTGGAAAGCCAAATAGCCGATATAAAAAATATTGGCGGACGAGGAGGAGGCGCGATTACAGCCGCCAAATTTTTGGAAGCATTCGTAAACGAAACAACATGGGCGCACATCGATATGGCAGGAACCGCCTACAATATCAAGCACATTGAATATTGGGGCAAAGGCGCCGCGGGCTTTGGTCCCCGGCTGATCGCCTCCGCCTTGCGCGGACTCATAAAGTTAGCCTGATTATTCCGCCGAAATTTGAAAATCAAAATTCGAATTAAAATAAAGGGCATGGGCTATGTTATCCTTTCCGGAACAAATCGTATTAATTTTAGGATTATTTGCCTCGGCGTATTTTTCTTATCGATCCTTCTCCCGTATGATACGCATAATCCGGCGCGGTAAGGGACGGTTTTATTTTGATCAACCCGTAAAACGTATTTTTAAGGCTTTATCGGTTTTGTTGCTTCAGCGAACCGTGCTTAAATCCCGCCTGTTTCTCAGCATTCTTCATGCCTTTATTGCCTGGGCTTTTATTCTTTATTTTCTGGTAAACCTGAACGATCTTATTCGCGCCTTTGACCCGAATTTTCACCTGTTCGGAACGAACCTGATCGGAAATTTGTACGCGCTTTTTGTTGATGTTTTCAGCTTTTTAGCTGTTGTTTCCATGCTCTGGTTCCTTATCCGCAGATTTGTATTCAATAGCAAACAATTACAGATCCGGAACAATGTGACGGTTTTGCAGAGCGCGCGTCCGGGTATTAAACGCGACTCTTTAATTGTGGGATTATTTATCTTTTTTCATGTGGGATTCCGCTGGTTGGGCGAAAGCTTTGTTCTGAGTCAAACGGGAGCCGATCCCTGGCAGCCGTTGGCTTCTTCAGTAGCACAACTGTGGGCTTTATGCCCGGCAAACGCAACTACAATTTTGTATCATGTTAGCTGGTGGCTGGCAATAGGATTGATCCTTCTTTTTATTCCGTATTTTCCTAAAAGCAAACACGCCCATCTTTTTATGGGTCCGGTTAATTTTCTTTTCAAAAAAGACCCCGATTCTTATTCATTGTTAGAACCTCTTGATTTTGAGGACGAAGAAGCGGAACAATTCGGCGTTTCCGGCATGGCGGACATGGAAAAAGGGCAGTTGTTGGACGCCTATGCCTGCATAATGTGTAATCGCTGTCAGGAAGCGTGTCCTGCTTACCTCACGGGCAAGGAATTGAGTCCCTCGGCGTTGGAAATCAATAAGCGTTATTTTTTAAATGAAAACGGAAACGATTTTTTAACCGGAAGCGACGATCTGCCGCCGTTGCTGAAGTTTGCTTTAAGCGAATCGGCGTTATGGGCGTGTACCACCTGCGGCGCCTGCGCGGAGGTTTGTCCGGTCGGAAACGAACCGCTCTATGATCTGCTGAACATCCGGCGCGACCGCGTTTTGATGGAATCCGAATTTCCCAAACAGCTTCAAAACGCCTTTGTGGGCATGGAACGCAACGGCAATCCCTGGAACATGAATAAAGACCGTCTGGAATGGGCGCAGCAGGACGAGGAACTAAAAGTGCCGACGGTAAAAGAGAATCCGGATTTTGAAATTCTTTATT
Source organism: Calditrichota bacterium (assembly GCA_013151275.1). Classification (GTDB taxonomy): domain Bacteria; phylum Calditrichota; class Calditrichia; order Calditrichales; family Calditrichaceae; genus Caldithrix. The sequence goes on from JAADIP010000153.1 coordinate 11,476, forward strand.
GGGTGGGCTGCGCCGGAGCTTTTGATCAAAAAGGGCAGAGAATCGCCAGAGCTTTTGCGCGGATTTTAAATAAAGCCGGGGTAAACTTTGCCGTTTTGGGAGATCAGGAAAACTGTACCGGCGACAGCGCGCGCAGAGCGGGTAATGAATATCTGTTCTTTTCGCTTGCCGAAGCGAATGTGGAAACCCTGAATTCTTCGGGCGTAAAGAAAATTGTTACCGCCTGTCCGCACTGCCTGCACACGCTTAAAAACGAATATCCGCAATTCGGCGGAAATTACGAGGTCATTCACCATACGCAGTTTATCGAACAGCTCTTAAAAGAAGGCAAAATCACGCTTTCCGAAAAAGAATCGTTAAAATTAACCTTTCACGATCCGTGCTATCTGGGGCGGCACAATCGGGTGTTTAACGCTCCGCGCCGCGTTTTGAACACGGCAAAAGACCTTGACGTAAAAGAAATGTCTCAATCACGGCAGAATAGTTTTTGCTGCGGCGCCGGCGGCGCGCAGATGTGGAAGGAAGAAGAACCCGGCGAAGAACCGGTTCGCAGAGCACGTTTAAAACAGGCAATGGACGTAAACGCGGAAGTTGTTTCGACAGCCTGTCCGTTTTGTTTGACCATGCTTACGGACGCTTCCAACGAAATGGAGGCTAATATCGGAATTAAGGACATCGCGGAAATTGTAGCCGAACGTCTGAGCTGAACCTGTTTTGCGCCGAACTCTAAAACTTTGAAATTCGATCAAAACATCAGGAAGCCGGAATTAAGAAATGCTCAAAATTCCGGCTTCCTGATTTTAATTAAAAAATCAAAACTAAAAAGTTAAAGGCAGATATGTTAAACAGCGCGGAAGCATTGCAAAAGCTGATAGAGGGAAATCGAAGATATTTAGAGGGCAGGCAATTACATCCTCGTCAAACAATTGATCGCCGCAGAGAACTAATTGGGGGTCAGCAGCCTTTTGCCGCCATTTTGGGATGCTCGGATTCGCGGGTACCGCCCGAGCTGATTTTTGACCAGGGTCTGGGTGATCTATTTGTCGTTCGGGTCGCCGGGAACATTATTGACGATGCGGTACTCGGGAGCGTCGAATTTGCTGTGGATAAATTGCAGACGCCCCTTGTCCTGGTTCTGGGACATACCCAATGCGGAGCCGTGGAGGCTGCCGTGGCGGGAGGTAAAGCAAAGGGAAGCGTTACAAAAATTGTGCGGGCAATTCAACCGGCGGTGGAAAAAGCGGCAATCACAAACAACAAAACGGTAAATGAAGTGGTGAAAGTCAATGCGCGCCTTACCGCCGAAAAGTTGAGATTAGCCGAACCGATCCTTTCTGAAAATTTGTAAAAAGGGGCAGGGTAAAAGTGCTGGGCGCATTTTACGATATTAAGACCGGGATAGTTGAAATTTTAATGTGATGAGTTAATTTAAGGATTGAAGAATTAACAAAAAATGAAATCGCGTTGAATTTTATCAACCCAAATTACTCAACGGAAAATTGAGTTCCAAAAATAATCATAAAATGACCTTTTATTACGGCGAGATTTTTTCCGACCAATTTTAATCAATGATGCGATATTAGTTGTCCGAAACTTAAAAAATTAAAATCGATAGTCTTTCCTTTGACATTGTAACCTTATTTTAATAATTTTAAATGTTTGGCAATTCTGTGGAACTCATGGTTTCAGGGTTTAGTTGAATAATTGAAAATTTTATAATAATAGATACAAAGATTAATGAAAAAAATTATTTTAATCGTTTCCTTAATTATTTCACTGATTGGGATTACAATTGTTGCTTTGCCTTCCATTCTGAGAATTACCGGGTTGGCTCAACCGATAAAGAGGTATCTTTTATCTTCTTTACTCGAGAAAAAATCCTATTCAATCAATCTTGACGATTTTAAGATCGGTCTCGGAAACATTGAGTTCAAGAATGTCGCCTTAAAATCAAACAATGAAAATTTTAGTTTGATGATAAACTCAATTCGTTTCCTTTACGATTTGCCCGATCTTCTGAGGCATCCAAAGGATCCCGTTGCCGCTCTGAAAACCATAACGCTCGTCAAGCCCTATCTGGTAATAAGGCAGGATAGCTCCGTCCGGGGCGAATCAAACGGTTCCAAATGGGAAACGGTCAAAACTTTTTTGCGGAAAATCAATCAAAAAAAATCGTTAAAACTTTTTCGCGTTGAGGACGCTACCATTATCTACCGGAAAAAAGACGGCGCGCGAATCGTGCTCGGCAACAAGTTAAACGGGGCTATTCGCAGCGACGACTTTGTCAACATAGAATTGGGATTGATCGGCGGAATGCTTTCCGACGCTTCCGATCAGGTGGAGCTTTCCGCGCGTGTAAATCTTAGCACAAATCGTTTAAGGCTGTTAGCGCGCGTAAATGATTATCAGGTTAACGAGTCGAACATAAGAGATTTTATTCCGTCTCTGGATCTTCGGGACGGCATTTTAAACGGCTGGTTATTGATGGAGAACGATTCGTTTTCGCTGAATAAATTAAGATGCAACGGGGAATTGAATTTTAAAAATTTCAAATTGAATTACAACCACCGCGAAATCCGCCGGATTAACTTTAAAGCGGTAATCGCCGAAAACCGCTTAATTGTGGACAGCCTGTCCGCTAAAATTGCTGAATCCGATTTGTCCGGAAACGTTCTGATTAAGAACATACTTCATCCCGAGGTTCAAGCACGGATAAAAGTTGTAAACCTGTCTTTGAATGATTTGCATCTTTATAATTGGGCGGAGTGGCATCAAAAAACAACTTTTAACGGCGAAGTACGTTTCCGTTTTGACCCGGCTGCCGGGAAAGCTCAGATTAAAATTGAACGGGGCGCATTAAATTACGATAAAATCAGATACATTAAAGATTTTTCCGCGACCGTAACCAAAACTCCCGACACTGTCCGCATTACCGGTTTTAAGGCTGCAATAGGCAAAGATAACCGATTGAAAGGCGAAGCCCTTTACCTGCAAAAAAAATCATTACTAACCATCTCGTTAGCCGGGAAGCATCGGACCGGGCTGCATCTCATTTTCGATAAATTATCACGAAAAACGCACGAATTAAAAATAAATTTTGACTATCATACAAATTCGGGGATTATTCGCGGCAAGTGGGCTTATTCTTTAAAGGACACGGCAACTACGCTGATGGCAATGACCGGTCAAATTCAGGGAAACCGCAAATTTTTGAATATCGATGTTCAAAACTCCACAATTCCCGAATTCTCCGCCCGATTACGCTTAGCCAATTATTTGAAACGTCTTGAAATCGAAGAAGGGGTCATTCAAAATTTTCCCTTCAGTCGCTTTACCAGCGCGCCTTTGTTGCAAAGCGTGCTGGCTCGTACCATCAATGACTTCAGATTAACGGGTCCTTTAAATCAGTTAAACGCCCATATTTTGTTAACGGACAGGGAAAACCGCAAAAATCAAATCGAAGTTGTGGCTCTGTTAAATAATCTGACGGGAAAAGACCGATCCCTTAACGGACTGGTTCGGCTGAAAAATATCTCCGGAAACGCAAATATAAAATTTTCCGATAATTATTTAAAGGGACAGTTTAATTTTGGAAGACAGATTAAGGGCGATATCAACATCGATTTTGAAAAGGAAGAATATCTGAAAGGGGATATTTATTTTAATCAGTTCAATGTTGTTCAGGCTCTGAGCGATTCCACGGTTAAGGACAATTTTCGTTTTTTGGGAAGTATCGACGGGCATTTATCTGTTAGCGGCGATATTCAGAATCCCTTGGTTCAAGCCGAACTTTCCGGAGACCGATTCGTATTTCATGACATAGGATATTACCAGGCGGGTTTAAAACTTAAAGCCAATAAAGATTCAATCAACATCGATTCTCTTTATGTCGCCATTAACAATCTTCCCATTGTTCAGGGGAAAAGTAAAATCGATCTTGATAAAAACACGGTCAAGGGGTTCTTCTCCGGAAAAGAAGTCGATATTGAGCAACTGATGACCACGTTTGCGCCGGAAAAAGTTCTCTTTACCGGGGTGGCTGATTATGGTCTTCGGGTTTCCGGCACGTTAAAACAACCGAATTTCGATCTTGATTTAAATGTGGAAGACGGAATTCTGGACAGGGTCGAGTTTGATCGATTATCGTTAAAACTCCGGAATTCCTACAAAAACGGGAGTTCGTTTTATAAACTCGAAGATCAGGTGTTTAAGTTCGATAAATTGCTGATCGTTAAAAAAGATCAGTTTGAGCTGTCGGGGCAGGGCGAAATTCCTTTTAATCCCACCGGCAATGTTGATTTTTATTTGATCTTTAAGGGCGATCTGTTCAGCCTGATTCCTTTGTATCAACCGTTTTTTGAAAAAGGCGTTTCCGATGTCGATATCCATCTGGCGATTGGCGGCAGCCCCGAAAGTATTCGTTTGAGCAGCGGTTATCTTTTAATTAACAGCGGCGAATTATGGTTAAAAAAAGTAGCGCGCCACATTAAAAACATAAGCGGCGTAATCGAAAAGAAGAACGATTCGAATCAGGTCAATTTTATCAATGTAACGGGCGAAAGCGGAGGAGAGGCGTTAACAATTAACACTGTACGCGGTGTAAAACTGCCCGACGGCAAAGAGATGCTCCCGTGGTATTTTAAGGGAATCGATCTGGACTTTGGCGTGCTGAAGCTCGAAACGTCGGGAGACGGAATACGTTTAAACATTCCCGGTTTAATGCTGGAAGGCGAAGAGGGCAGAATGTATCTCAGCGGGATGACCGAAAACGAAGCTTTCTATTTCGCCGGTCCGGTTAAACATCCTGTGGCAAGAGGAACGGTTACCCTGTACGACACACGCTTAACGTTTCCTTTTATTACTACAAGCAAGGAACCCGTGAGCAAGCCTTCGGTAGTGGTAAATTTCCTTAAAAATATCAATTGGGACGTTCATGTGGTTTCCGGTAAAGATGTGGTTTATTTCAAAGAAATTCCGGCTTATATCGATAATGTTAACACGGAACTGTACATAGACGAATCGAGCAAGGGACTGTATTTCAAGGGAATTTTAAACAAAGGAACGTTCAAACCGACAGGACAATTGAGTTCGTCCCGCGGACGCCTCGAATATCTCGATCAAACCTTTCGTGTGGATTATTTCCAGGCGGAATTTACCGAGTCCAGTCCGTATCCGGTCATCTCCGGTCAGGCGTGGACTACCATTCGCGATAGTATCGGCGCTGTTCCGAAAACCATTTATCTCAAACTTTACGCCATCGACGAAGAAACCCAGCAGGAAAAACAGCAGGGAAGCTGGGAAAATTTCAAGTTTAAGCTTGTTTCCGCAGATCCGCAAATCGGCGAAAGTCAGGAGCAGGTTTTGGCTTATCTGGGGTTCTCGGTGGGGAACATTCGCGAAAAGGTCACCAGCGTCGGAGGAGCGGTCACCGAAAAATATATTTTCCGACCCATTTTCAGACCCATCGAACGCGCTCTGGAGCGAAGCCTTGGCATGGACCTTGTCCGGATTAATTCCAACATCGCCAAAAATCTGTTTTATACCAGCATAGGATTCGGGCAAAATCGTTACGATAAAAATCAACCTCTGGTCAATCCTTTTGACTCTCCGACGCCCTATCTCTTTCTGATGCAAAGCTCCGAGTTAACGGTGGGAAAATATATTACCCAAAACTTATTTTTAACCTATACCGGTCAGTTGGTATCGGTTTATGATCAGACAAAACCTTCTTTTGATATCAATCACTCTTTCGGGATTGAGTATAGATTTTTGAGAAACATTTTACTGGAAATTGAGTATGACCGTGAATTGATGGGATATTACAAAATCCTGAATCAAAGGCAGTACTTGGAAGATGTTAAAATCAGATTACGGCATTCATTCACATTTTAAGATGGAGGTAATTGTGCGGAGAACCATTGGTTTGCTGCTGTTATTATTGATTTCTGCAACGTTTTTATTCGGGCAAGGAAAGAAAGTTAAAATCAACACCATTGAAATCGAGGGAAATGAAACCGCTGACCCCAGCATGATACGTCTCAATTCGGGACTACGAGCCGGACAGGAAATTACCGGCGAAGACCTGCAAAAAGCCGTTAAAAATCTTTGGGCGTTAAATGTATTTTCGGATATTAAAATTTTTGTAAAAGATCAAAGCATTAAAGGACTCGATCTGATAATCCGCGTCAAAGAATATCCCCGCTTAAAAAATATTATCATAAAAGGAAATGACGCTCTGTCTAAAAAAGATATTGAAGAAGAGCTGAACACCTACCGCAGCATGGTCGTTTCGGACTATAAGATTTTTAACATGAGGGAGCGGCTGCTTAAAAAATACAAAGAAGAAGGATACTTACTCGCGCAGGTCGAAATCGATACCGCCTTTGTCGGAAAAAACTACGTGAATTTAATCGTTAACGTGAATGAGGGAAAAGAGGTTCAGGTAAAGAAGATACGTTTTCACGGCAACAAACATTTTGACGACGGCGATCTGAAAGGCGCCATGAAAGATATCAAAGAAGACCGTTGGTGGAGAAGCGCTGATTTTGATCCGGAAAAATACGAAGCGGATAAAAAGAAGATTATCAATTTTTACAAACAACACGGATTTCGGGACGCGGAAATCGTGAAAGACTCAATCTCTTACAGCGAAGATAAATCCGATTTGTTTATCGATATCTGGGTGAGGGAAGGCAATAAATATTATTTCGGCGATATTTCCTTCGAAGGCAACACCGTCTTTTCGGAAGAGATGTTGCGGGCGGCGCTCGATATTGAAAAAGGCGACATTTACGACCAGAAAAAATACGATGAAGGCGTCCGCGACCGGTTACAAAAACTGTATTACAATCAGGGCTATCTGTTCGCCAATGTTCAGCCGCGCGAAATTCCCGTGGCTAAAGATACTCTGGACATTCACTTTAAAATAATCGAAGGAAATGTAGTACGGATTAAAGAGATCATTATTAAAGGCAATACAAAAACAAACGAAAAAGTTATTCGTCGCGAATTTAAACTCCATCCCGGAGATATTTTTAACAGCAGCAAACTGGAACGATCAATCCGTGATCTTACCATTTTAAATTACTTTGCCTACGCCAAACCGGATGTGCGCCTTATTCCCAACGATGACCGGTATGTGAACCTGTTACTGGACGTCAAAGAAAAATCGACCGATATGGCAAATATGTCGGCGGGCTACAGCCAGAGAGACGGATTAATCGGCAGCATCGGTCTGACATTTAACAATTTTTCTCTGGCGCATCCCTTTTCCGGAGGCGACGGTCAGCGTCTTGTTTTTGACTGGCAATTCGGAAGCATCTATCGTTCGATATCGTTGAGCTTTACCGAACCGTGGATGTTTAACACGCCCACTTTAGGAGGCTTTTCAATTTTTGACACACGCCGCGGCGGCGGATATTATCCGTGGGATCAAAATGATCGCGGCGGGTCCGTTAGAATCGGACGACGATTTTACTGGCCCGATAATTATTTCCGCGGCGACTGGATCATTCGTTTCGCGCAATCACAAATTTCCAATATCAGAGATCCGGAACTGGCGCAAAGTTACAGCACATATTTTGGCACTTACGGAAAGACAAAACAAATCAGTATTACACAAATTATTACCCGCGACAGCCGCGACAATCCCGAATTTCCCACCCGCGGATCGGTGCACTCGCTGACCACGGAATTATCCGGCGGAATTTTGGGCGGCGATCAGGACTTTTTTAAGACCTCCTTTTTAGCGGAATGGTACCTTCCCATGCCCTTGGGACTCGTTTTGTACAGTCACAATAAATACGCCACGCTTATTCCGCTTTATAAAAACACGCGGATTTTGTACGGTGAATATTTTTACCTTGGCGGTAGCGGGCTTGGATTTTCGGAGCAGTTGCGCGGATACGACGACGGTCAGGTAGGTCCGTTAACCTCGTCGGGCAGCCCTCTGGGTGGTAAGGCGATGGTTAGGAATACGTTGGAATTGCGTTTCCCGATTTCTCCGAATCCCACAATATTCGGTCTGTTTTTTGCCGAAGCCGGAAACGCCTGGCGGGATATAAGCGAAGTAAACCCGTTTACCTTAAGACGTTCGGTCGGTTTTGGCGTGCGCTTGTTTATGCCCATGATCGGAATCATCGGAATTGATTTTGGTTACGGCTTCGATTATTACAACGAATACGGACAACGCAAAGGTAAATGGAAGGTGCATTTCCAATTCGGTCGATTCTAAGTTTCAATTTGGAGTATTATTATATTTTTCATATATTGAATGATTTGTTAAATAATTTTTGAATGAGTAAAAAATATTAGGAGGTAGATGTGAGAGCTTATGTGTCATTCCTGACAGTTTTAATGGTTGGTTTATTTATTTTACCGGTCAAAGCTCAAAAATTCGCTTATGTCGAATCACAGAGAATTTTAAATGAATTTCAGGAGTATGTTGACGTACAAAAACAATTGCAAGAATTGCGCAATAAATATGACGCCGAATACCAGCAAATGGTAAAAGATTACAACGCATTATTGGAAGAGATCGATTCTCAAAGCCTGTTACTGAGTCCGGAAAAGAAACAGCAGAAAATGCAGGCGGCTCAGGATAAAGCGCTTGAAATTGAACGCTACAAATACGAAAAATTGGGTCCCGAGGGTGAATTTTACAAAAAGAGTATGGAATTAACCAAACCGATCATCGATAAAATCAATAAGTTAATCGCTAAAATCGGCGAAGAAGAGGGGTACGATTTTATTTTCGACGCCTCTTCCGGGGCGCTCGTTCATGCCCTTCCCAAATATGATATTACGGATCGGGTTCTTGAAGAATTGAATAAAGGCGTCAGCAGCAGTAAAAGCAAAAAATAGTTCGGGATATTCATGAAACTTAAAGAAATAGCTGAGTCTGTTCATGGAGAATTGCACGGTCCTGAGGAGTTGGAAATCTCGGGTCCGGGTAAAATTGAAGAAGCCTGTCAAGGTCAAATTACATTTTTAGCAAACCCGAAATATCAACAATTTGTTGCTAAAACCAAAGCGAGCGCCATTATCCTCGATTCGCCCGTGCCGGATATTCATATCCCGTATATCATGGTTCCTAATGCGTATGTGGCGTTTATGCAAATATTAAAGCTTTTTACGCCAGTGCAACACGATTATTTCGAAGGCGTTTCGAGCCGGGCATTTGTGGATCCTTCGGCAACAATTCATTCTTCCGTGCGTATTGCTCCTTTAGCTTACATCGGACCCCACGTTCGAATCGGGGCAAATACCGTCATTTATCCGGGCGTTGTAATTCTGAAAAATGTTCGGATAGGCGAAAATTGCGTACTCTATCCCAATGTGTCAGTACGCGAAGATTGCGTTATCGGCGACAGAGTGATTTTGCACAACGGAGTTGTCGTGGGAAGCGACGGCTTTGGGTTTGCGCCGGTTAACGGGCAATATCATAAAATTCCGCAAATCGGCAACGTTATTATCGAAGATGATGTGGAGATCGGCGCCAATACTACTATCGACCGTGCAACCACCGGTTCCACAATTATTGCCAGGGGATGTAAACTGGATAACTTAAACCAGATTGCTCACAACGTTAAAGTTGGCGAAAACACAGCCATGGCGGCGCAATCCGGCGTTGCGGGAAGCGCGGTGATCGGAAAGAACGTAACCATTGCCGGACAGGTGGGAATTGTGGGGCATATTAAAGTTCATGACAGAGCCATTATAGCCGCCAAAAGCGGGATATCGAAAGATGTGCCCGCGGGAATGGTGATGTTTGGCATTCCCGCTCTGCCGATTCAAAAACAAAAACGCATCGAAGCTTCCATGCGCCATCTGCCGGAATTAATGAAACGCGTTCGTGAGTTGGAAAATGAAATACAGAATCTAAAAGAACAGTCGGAAAGAAAACAACGGGGTGATCATGACCAAAAAACAAAGGACCATTAAACGACCGGTTTCGCTGAAGGGACGCGGTATTCACACCGGAAATGACACTAAAATCACCTTTAAACCTGCACCTGCGAATTACGGCAGACGCTTTATGCGCGTTGATGTTGATGGAAAACCGGAAATACCCGCCCTTGTCGAATATGTGGTTCAGAATGACGAAATCGATAGTTCCCGCGGCACAACCCTGCGTCAGGGAGAGATTCAGGTTCATACCGTGGAACACGTTCTCGCCGCGCTGGTCGGTCTGGAGATCGATAACGTAGTCATCGAGTTAAATGCAAACGAACCGCCGATTACGGACGGTTCCGCCATGCCTTATGTCAACAAATTACTGGAAGCCGGAATAGAAGAGCAGGATGCGGATAAAGAATATTTGGTTATCGATGAGCCGGTGAATTACAAAAACGAAAATCGCGGCGTTGAATTTGTGGCTTTGCCCACGGATGACTATCGAATTACTTTGATGATTGATTATAAAAATCCCGCCTTAGGCAGCCAGCATACCGGTTTGTTTTCTTTGGAACATGAATTTATTACCGAATTTGCTCCGGCGCGTACCTTCTGCTTTTTAAACGAAGTCGAAATGCTGGCGGAGCAGGGGCTGATAAAAGGCGGCGATCTTGATTCCGCCGTCATAATTGTCGATCGTCCTCTTGATAAGGAAGAGATTAACCGGCTGAAGAAAAAATTCGGCATAGACGATGATGTAGATTTGGGAAACAGCGGCATCTTAAACGACAAAGCGCTTCGTTTTCCCAATGAACCAGCCCGCCATAAATTGCTGGATATGTTAGGCGACCTTGCATTGACCGGCGTGAATATTAAATCTCAAATTCTTGCGGCGCGTCCCGGACATCAAAGCAATATCGAATTCGCCAAAATATTGAGAAATATTTACAAAAAACAAAAATTAACCCGAAAATTTCAGGACATCAGCAAAAAAGGCATCGTATTCGATATCAACGCCATAAAAAAGATCCTGCCGCACCGTTATCCTTTTCTGCTGGTCGATTCCATTATCGAACTGGAGCCCGAAAAGCGCGCCGTCGGAGTGAAAAATGTTACCTTTAACGAATTGTTTTTTCAGGGACATTTTCCGCAAAGACCGGTGATGCCCGGCGTGTTAATTGTGGAAGCAATGGCGCAGGTGGGCGGTATTCTTCTTTTAAACGAAAAAGCGGAAGTCGAAAACAAACTCGTCTATTTTATGGGAATGGATAACGTCCGGTTCAGAAAAATCGTTCAACCGGGCGACCAGTTGGTGATGGAACTGGAAATGCTTAAAAACAGAAGAACCACCTTTAAGATGTCCGGAAAAGCGTATGTCCGCGGAGAATTGGTCTGCGAAGCAGAAATGATGGCTGCTGTGGTTGATAATTGAGGAGGGCTATTTAATTGGTAGAAATTCATCCGAGCGCGATTGTACATCCTAAGGCTCAATTGGGAGAGAATGTTAAAATAGCTCCTTATGCCATTATTGAAGACGAAGTGGTTATCGGCGACGGAACCCTGATCGGTCCTCACGCGATTATTTCTTCCGGTTCCACTTTGGGGAAAAACTGCAAAGTCAGCACCGGAGCGGTTATCGGCACGGAACCGCAGGATTTAAAATTCGAAAACGAAAAAACATTTGTGGTCATTGGCGATAACACAACCATCCGAGAGTACGCAACGGTAAACCGCGCCACCTCGCATAGTTATTATACCAGGGTTGGTAAAAATTGTCTTTTAATGGCTTATTCTCACATTGCGCACGATTGTCAACTGGGCGATAATGTGGTGATCGCCAATTCGGTGAATATGGCGGGTCATGTTATTATCGAAAGTAATGTGGGAATCGGCGGATTGACCGCTATCCACCAATTTGTTCATATCGGAGAACATTCGTTTATCGGCGGCGGTCTGCGGGTTTCAAAGGATATTCCTCCTTACGTGCTTGCCGCCGGAGAACCCATTCGCTATGCGGGGCTGAACGCTATCGGTTTGCGGCGCCGGGGATTTACCCGTGAGCAGCTCGACATAATCAAACAAGCCTATCATATTATCTTTAGGGAGAATTTAACTTTAAAAGAAGCCCTGAAAAAGATCGAAGAGACTGTTGAACGCACCGGCGAAATCGAAAATATTCTGAAGTTCATAAAAGGAAGTGAGCGTGGTATCATTCGTCCCGAAAAATGACCGTTCCGTTTTTCCTTTTAAAAACTTAAGAATAATTCCTTATCAAACTTATTCGGGAGCCTTGAATATGGCTCTCGATTTTTGTCTGGCGCAAAAAACGGGCGCCGACGATACCCCCGTGTTAAGATTTTACGGATGGGAGCCGTACTGCCTGTCGCTTGGTTACCATCAGGACGAAAAATTTGTGGATATGACAGCCGTCAAAAAAGCCGGTTATCATGTCGTGCGCCGTCCCACGGGAGGTAGCGCCATCTTTCACAGCGAAGAACTTACTTACGGACTTATTGTACCGCTCGGGAAAATCAATAATCACGATGTCTATTATCTTTTTCACCGACTTTTGGCGCAGGCGCTTAATAAACTGGGATTTCCCGTAAAACTGAACTTAATCGAAGACAAGGAGAATTACATCCGTTCCGGAAAACGCCGCTTTGCCTGTTTCAATCGCCCGGCTTTTACGGAAATCAAATATCAAAACAAAAAGATTGTGGGCAGCGCTCAGAAACTGTATAAAAACGCCTTGCTGCAACACGGTTCTGTTTTATTGGGTCCAAAACAAAACGAAATCATCAATTTCATGAATGCGCGACCCGAAGCAAAAGAGGAATATCTGAACAAGTTAAAAGCAGGTTCTGTTTCATTATCCGAAATTTCTTCCGGCAAAACAGACCTTCTTCAGATTATCGAAGCTCTGCTTGCGGAATTCGAAAATACTCTGAATATTAATATTTTTTACCAACCTGCCGACGATTTGCTGCTTCGGGAGGCACAAAAATTTGTCCAGCGTTTTAAAATTCAATAACTTAGTCAAATAAAGACTTACCATAGGAGGCACCATGAAGAGATCATTAACCATCCTGCTCCTTTTGTGCTTGGCAGGGAGCCCCGCATTTCTGCGCGCAGGCGATTTTGAGAGCAATTTAACAAAGGTTCTCTCTCAGTCACAGGCAAAAGATTATTTGAAAGGATATGTTCAACCTTTTTCCAATGCTCTGGGCACAGCTCTCGGAGGTGCCTTGTTTCACAGAGCGTATTCCAAAACTCTGCCAAGATTTGATATCGGAGTAAGCGCCGTTTTTGTCCCGATTCCGGGCGAAGATTTAACTTTTGTGCTCAATCCTCCTCCGGAGGCGAGTTATACTTCAAAAACTCTGCCCACGATTTTTGGCGACGATAACCCCACCGAACCCGGTGCGGTGCCTGGTATTAATCAGGACAGGTTCCTGCTGCCCATGCTTCACGCCAATATCGGATTGTTCGGCAATTTTGAAGCCACCATTCGTTTTGCCAAAGTAAATCTGGGAGATTACGGAGATCTTGCTATTTACGGCGGAGGCATTAAATACGAATTGAGCGATTTAATTCCTATCCCCATGTTCCCGATTGATTTTGGCGTTCAGGCGGCTTATCACAAATTTACCCTGGGCGAATTTTTAGACGCCGGAACCTTTTCCATGAATTTACAGGCTTCGGGAAGTATTCCCATACTGCCGATTGATATTTACGGCGGAGTAG
>JAADIP010000195.1 GCA_013151275.1 Calditrichota bacterium
ATGAAGAGGAAATTCATAAATCATAAATCGAAAATCATAATTCCAAATCGCTTAACCAATAATTTAAACGGGCTCTTAACATGGATCAAAAAGAAAATCTTTTAAAAGAATGGCTGTTCCTCTACAGTATCGCGCTCGAAATAGCCGCGGGCAGTTATCTGGCGGCTTTCCTTTATTTCTACAATAAACTGAACGTCCGCAATTTCGAAATCATTCAAAACGAATATTACCAAACCTTCATCTTAACCGCCGGAACGGTTACTTTGATCATGGCGCCTTTGTTCGTTATCTTTTTGTTGATCAGAAACAGCGAAGAGCTTCCCCTCTGGTACGTCGGGCTGAGAAAAAATACCGTGTGGCTGGCGGGCTGCATTCTAACGCTTTACGTTTTGTACTTATTGGATATGAACGGGTATCATTTACGAATTGTCGAACTGATTCTTGCCTTTGTTTTTATTTTCGTGCTTTATCATTTTCAAAAAAATCTTTTGGAATTCGGTTTTCCCGCCTGGCAAAATTTTACCACCACGGTAAATCTTTCGTTCGGCGTCGCCAAAATAATGCTGGCGGGCTGGTTGTTTTTGTTTAATATCCGCGATTTGGAAATTTGGGTCTGCGCTTTGTTGATCGCGGAATTGATCACCGTGTTCTGGCGGCTGAAAACTTTGAACAGCATCAGACCGGAAACAAAACAAAGCGTGCGCCTTACTCTGGTTCATTACAGCCTCTTGTTCGGTCTTCGTCTTGTGGGCGGGATTTTTATTCCGCTGATATTTTGCCTGTACCAGTTGTTTTTCGGGGTTTATGTTCTGGGCATCAGCGTAATGTTTATTTTGTTCGGAGAGTTGTTGGAACGCTTTTTATTCGTCTTTACGGCAATTCCCGACTATTACGGCGCCCAGCCGGAATAAATTCGCGATGCGGGTTTTACAAAAGCGGACAACGGCGACGACAGTCATCCTTTTTATTTTTTTCCGCTGCGGTAAAACCGGATGTCCACCTTTTCGATGGTAGCCAAACCTTCGCTGATCGCGCTGTCAACCACCGGAAGGAAAGCCTCGATTTTTTCCAGCGTATCTACAATTTCGATGATTATGGGCAGGTCTTCCGAAAGACGCAGAAATTTGGTCGTATGAATCCTGCTGCGGGCTCCGAAGCCTTCCAGCCCGCGAACCACCGTCGCGCCCGCCAGACAGTGTTCCCTCGCTTTGAGAACAATCCATTCGTACAAAGGCTTTCCTTCGTATTTATCGTCTTCCCCTATGAAAATACGCAGTAAGTGACCTTTTTCGGGAAGTACCATTATTTGCCTCCTAAATTAATTTGGCAAGAATATGTCCGATCCAGACGCCCAAAAGACCCAATACCAGATGCAGACCCATGTTTAAAAAGGCGCTGATAAACTGACCGTCCCGCGCCAGATTAAACGTTTCAAAACTGAAAGTCGAAAATGTCGTAAAACTGCCGATAAAGCCGATAAGCAAAAACGCCCGCGTGTCCGAAGTTAAAATCTGGCGCGATTCCGCAAGACCGCTTATAAAGCCGATAAGAATACAGCCTAAAATATTTACAGCCAAAGTGCCGTAGGGAAACCAGGGACTTTTAACCAGACGGTAAACCAGACCGCTCGCCGCATATCGTGAAATCGCTCCTAAAAATCCGCCGCTGCCAATCAAAAAAAGCCGAAACATACCTCATCCGTGTTTAAATTTCATATCCTATAATTGTAAATAAAAATAATTCCTGATACAAGTTATTTTGAAATTGGTTCCGTGAACCTCTCAATAGTCCCGATTAATCCGTTTTTTACCCTGCTCTTTATCGGGAAGCGTTTGCCGGAGTAATCCCATATAATTTATACCGTTAGCCTTGATTATTTCCGAATTTGAATATATTTCAAAGAAATTGTTCGAAGCATGCGCAATTTTTAGTGGAAAGAAACTTAAAAAAATGAAGAACTTTTTAAAGAATTGATCACTTTAATACGAAAATAGAGCCTTAACAAAGGCGGTTGCATCCGAAGTCTGAAAACAAAAGACCAATCGCTAAAATTTTATTTTTGTAAGGATAAATATTTTTTGATCGGTGCGGATAAGGATGGAGCTTTAAATGCTTTCTGAGTTAAAGTTTAAATTCATCGTTCTCTTGATTTAAGAATGGATTAAATTTATATTGGCTCATGTCTGAAAGTGCCTCATCAATGGTGCAATATCTTTAAATAAGGAGCACATCATGAAGGCTCAGCGTATTTTAGTGATGATTTTTTTTATTATCGGAGCTGGATTCGGTACAATTGTTCATGCTCAGGAAAAAGTTAGCGCAGAGTTTGTAAGTAAACACAAACCTCCGAAATCGGAGGCGGGAGTACAATTTAATGATGGAATCAAACAGGTCGTTTTAAAAGACAATATTCTTTTTGCGGTTGACGAATACCTTGGTTTGCAGATATTGGATGCCGGAGATGTAAAAAATCTGAAAGAATTATCGACCGTCTATTCATCGCATTTGTCGCAAAATGTGTTTTTATTGGATTCTCTTGCCTTTCTTGCCTCCCGTTTGGACGGGGTATTGATTATTGACATTACCGATCCTTCTCGACCGCGAAAAATCGCCCGCATTCGTCCCAAAGCGGAATCGTACTGGGTCATCGCCAACCCCCCTTATTTATATGTTGCCGAAGCCGATTCGGGGGTGATGATTTACGATATTTCCGATCTCAATCGGGTCGAACGGGTATCGCGGATTAACACGGGCGGATTTACCTGGGGGCTGGGATTAATCGGCAATTACCTGTACGCTCTGGATAAGCGCAAGGGCTTAATTGTTTACGATATTACCAATCCGCAAAAGCCGCAGCGCATAGGAATAGCCATCGAAGATCTCAGGTACGCGCGGTCGATTCAGTTTGAAGACGATTACGCTTATGCCGCCAACGGTCCGGCGGGATTCTGGATTCTGGATGTGCGGCGTCCGCAAAGCCCGAGACTTGTAAAGCAATTGCCCGTCGAAGGATACGCCCACAGCGCCACCAAGAGCGGAAACACTTTATTTATCGGGAACGATTCCAAAAATCGTTTGGAATTTGTGGATGTCGGCGATCCGCGAAACCCGATGGTCGAAGGCGCTTATCAATCGAAATCGCATATTTACGGAGCCGTGAAAAAAGATATCTATGTTTATGTCGCCGCGGATTCCAATGTTCTTGTTTTGCGCTACAACCGACCGCCGCGGTTGACGGATATTCCCGATCAGACGGTCGATGAAGATCAGGTTTTAAGTTTTCAGGCGCAGGCTTATGATCCCGACGGCGACGCCGTCTATTTTTCAATACAAAACGCGCCCGAAGGTTCGCAGTTCGATTCGTTAAGCGGTAAATTCTCATGGCATCCCAATTACGAACAATCGGGAATTTATTACCCGATCGTCGTTATGGCTCACGAACGGACGCAAAGTCGCTTAACCGACAGAGATACGCTTAAAATTCAGGTGAATCATGTTAATCGTCCGCCGACCATCGCCGAAATTCCGGATTATGAAGTCGATGAAAATAAAGTATTAACCTTTACCATCCCCGAAGGACAGGACCCCGACAAAGAAGATTTTGGCAAGCTGACCTACACGGCGGATAATCTGCCGGAAGGAGCGCAATTCGATCCCGTAACGCGCGTTTTTACCTGGAAGCCCACCTATGAGCAGTCGGGCGTTTACACCGTCGATTTCGCGGTTCACGATCCTGCCGGCGCTTTTATGCGCGAAGCTTCAAATATTACCGTTCATCATGTCGATAGAAAGCCGGTGCTGGAACCCGTACCGCCTCAAACCATCGCCGAAGGCAAATTACTGACCTTCACGTTAAAAGGCTTTGATCCGGATAAGGAAGATCAAAATGCGTTGAGTTACGCCGCCTACAATTTACCGGAAGGCGCGACTTTTGATCCCGCAACGGCGACCTTTTCATGGACGCCGACTTATGATCAGTCCGGCGAATACAAAAACATTCTGTTCGTCTTTACAGCCGGCGCCCTCAGCGATTCGGCTCTGGTGGATATTACGGTCAATCATGTGAATCGTCCTCCGGTTCTTTCCGCTCTTGCCGATCAAACGGTGGACGAAAATCAGTTGCTGACCTTTACGATTAAAGGCGAAGACCCGGATAAGGAAGACGCGGGAAAACTGACCTTTAAGGCGGAAAACCTGCCGCAAGGCGCGGTGTTTGCCGCCGATTCCAATGTGTTCCGCTGGAAACCCACTTTTGAACAATCCGGCGTTTATCGCGATGTTAGTTTTATTGTGCAGGATCCCTCTGGGCTGGCGGATACTATTAAAATCACGATTACTGTTAATCACGTAAACCGTCCGCCGGTTCTTGCCGAAATTCCCGCAAAAGTCGTAGATGAAAATCAACCTTTAACCTTTGCCCTGGACGGAAGCGATCCCGATAAAGAAGATCAGGGTAAGCTGGTCTATTCTGCGGATAAACTGCCGGAAGGCGCGCTTCTAAAAGGAAATCAATTTAGCTGGAAGCCCACTTTCGATCAATCGGGCGTTTACACAATTACCTTCACCGTGAGCGACGGGAACCTGTCGGACAGCAAACAGACGACCATTACCGTCAATCACGTGAACCGTCCGCCTGTTTTGGCGCAAATCCCGGCGCAGGTAACCGACGAAAATCAATTGCTGCAGTTCACGGTTACCGGCTCCGATCCCGATAAAGAAGACGAAGGGAAACTGGCGATTTCCGCTCTGAATTTACCCGAAGGAGCGCAGTTCACACCCCAATCGGGAGTTTTTTCATGGACGCCGACCTTCGAACAATCCGGAGACTACACCGTTTCTTTTGTGATTCTGGATCCTGCAGGATTGAGCGACACGCTGAAGGTTCCCGTTACGGTGAACCATGTAAACAGAACTCCGGTCTTCCCGGAACAACCGGCTCAGGTAGTTGACGAAAACCAATTGCTGGAATTCAAGCTGATTCCGGCGACAGACCCGGATAAGGAAGATCAGGGTAAGATAAAATACACGGCGCTTAACCTTCCCGAAGGAGCGCAGTTCGACGATCTTAATTTGTTGTTAACCTGGACGCCGACGTACGATCAATCGGGAAAATACGTGGTTGAATTTCAGGTGACCGACGGCGAATTTACCGTGAAACAGCCTTTGCAAATCACCGTAAACAACGTCAATCGTCCGCCCGTTATCGAAGCAATCGCCGATCAGCAGACGGATGAAAACAAACTCTGGACGTTGCAGGTTGTTGCCAGCGATCCCGATAAAGAAGACGCCGGAAAGTTGTCGTTTTCCGCTAAAAATTTGCCGCAAGGCATGAAGTTCGATTCAACCACTGCGCAATTCAGCTGGACTCCCACTTACGAGCAATCCGGCAATTACCCGGGCGTTACCGTCAAAGTTACGGATACGGGCGGCTTGAGCGATGAAAAAAGCTTTACCATTGTGGTGAATCATGTGGATCGTCCGCCGACGCTCGAAGCAATCGCTCCGATAACCGGAATAGAAAATTCGCCGCTTACCATCCGATTGCAAGCCGGCGATCCCGATAAAGAAGACGAAGGCAAACTTGTTTTCAGCTCCGCAAATCTGCCGAAAGGCGCCACGCTTGACGCTCAGCAGGGGGTATTTAACTGGACGCCCGATTTCCTGCAAGCCGGAGAATACACGATTCAATTTAAAGTAACCGATACCGGCGGATTAACAGCCGAACAGGAAGCTAAAATTACCGTCGAAGATTTGAACAGAGCGCCGCAATTATTGCCTGTGGAAGAAAAGCGCGTGTTCGAAAATCAAACCTTAACCTTTAAAATCACCGGAAAAGACGAAGACACGGACAACGTTTTAACTTACAGCGCCGAAGGTCTTCCCGCCGGGGCGAATTTTGACGCTCAAACGCAAACCTTTAGCTGGACGCCGTCCTTTGAACAGGCTGGCGATTATCAGGTTACCTTTAAGGTGAGCGACGGCAAAGAAGAAGCGTCGATTACCGTTCCGATTAAAGTTGAAAATGTGAACAGAGCTCCCGAATTTACGGGATTAAACGATCAAACGGTGAATGAGCAGGAAACGCTGAATTTAACTGTTAAGGCGAATGATCCGGACGCCGGAGCGCAACTGCGGCTTTCGGCTGAAAATCTGCCCGAGGGCGCTCAATTCGACGCCGCAAGCGGAGCGTTTACCTGGACTCCCACTTATGAACAGGCTGGCGAATATTCCGTAAAATTTGCCGTCAGCGACGGCGATACGACCGTTGAAAAAACCGTTCGGATAGTGGTGAACAACGTGAATCGTCCGCCGGAATTTTCCGCGATTGCCGATCAGCAGGTTAAAGAAAACGAAAGCCTTGCATTTACGGTTGAGGCTGCGGATCCCGACGCCGGAACTAATTTAAAATACGAAGCGGAAAACCTTCCCGAAGGCGCCGCATTCGACGCTTCCAAACATGAGTTCTCCTGGAAACCCGGCTTTGATCAGGCTGGCGATTACACGGTTATTTTTAAAGTGAGCGACGGAGAAGCGGAAGTTAAAAAATCCGTGAACATTAAGGTGTTGAACGTGAACCGCGCTCCCACCATCAAGGGTCCGGAAAGGGAAGAGACGCAAGCCGGAAGCCCGATCGAAATCAAATTCGACGCAAACGATCCCGATAACGATAACTTAACGTTCTCCGCGTCTAATCTGCCGTCCGGCGCTCAATTGGATTCACAAAACGGTACGATTAAATGGACGCCAGCAGACGACCAGACGGGAACGTTTACCGTTGAAGTGAAGGTAAGCGACGGCAGCGCCGAGGCGGGAACCTCCGTAACGATTGAGGTAAAACCCAAACCTCAGCCCGCCGCGCCGGACACCACGCAGGGACAATAGTTTAAAAGCTCGGCAATAAAATTTAACGTCAAACCGGATTCTTCAAAATTTTGTTGAATCCGGTTTTATTTTTACAGGTTTCAATAATTTTTTGCATAATCCTTTTCCTTTTTATACTATTCGTTCTGACGCGATTACATCCGGCTTTTTGCCGGGTTTTTAATAAAGGACACATTTAAAATTTTGGGGTACAATGGAACAAAAAACCGCGAAACAATTAATTCTCCTTAAAAATAAAATTTCCGCCGGCGAGCTTTCTTTTACTTCGGACGAGCTTCAGACCTTAATGGATGAATTTCACGAGGTTCTGCAAAAAATAAGCAGCGAAAACCGCTTGCAGGGAAATCGCGAAGTAATTATTGAATTAACCGAACTGCTCGAAAGGCTTTTTCATTCCGGTTTAGCCGGAAAGTTCTCAGCCGCCATCGATACGGAACTGTTCCGCACCTTGGGCGAACAGCTAAAATCCGCGAATCAGGCGGAATCAAACGAACTGAACAAATTGATTCACTATTATCTGGAATTGTTCCGGCAGCCCGGATTTTTAAGGCGCTTAAAAGACGTCAAACCGTGGGAAAAACCGGTTCTCGATTTAATCAAAAAGAGTAATTTCACGGTCGCTCATTTATTGCGCCTTCGCTCAAATCTTTACTCCGATAAAACGTTGTTCGGTGTAATTAAGGGACAAACGGTTATCAAATACAATCATCAAACGGTTCGCGAGCTGGTCGATCGCTACGCCAGGGGATTAATCGCTTTAAGCGGAATCAAACCGCACACAAATCCGGACGTCGCTTTTTTGACGGAAAACAGTCTCGAAATGGCGCTGCTCGATTTAGCCTGTCTTGCCAGCGGTCTGGTAAATGTGATGATTCCGGCTAATTCGGTTTCGAGCCAGATCGCCTTCATTTTGAATCAAACCAAAGTAAAAATTCTGTTGGTTTCCGGTCATAAACAACTTGCCCGGGTTAATGAAGTTCGCAAAGAGCTTACCAGTCTGGAACACATCGTCATGGTCAACGATCAGGTTCAGAACAACGATGTCATGTCGCTGGACGAGCTGGTTCAGATGGGGATGAATATCGGCGATGATCAGCTCATTGAACGACGTTCGACGATCCGGATTAACGATTTAGCCACGGTCATGTACACCTCCGGCACTACCGGCGAACCCAAGGGCATCATGTTCTCTCAATTGAGCATTATTTACAAACGTTTTTGCCGGGCAATGGCTTTACCGGAAATCGGACCCGAAGACCGGTTTTTAGCCTATCTGCCGTTGTACCACACATTCGGTCGCTATCTGGAGATGATGGGCGCCCTTTTCTGGAGCGCGGAATATTACTTTATGGAGAATCCGGCGGTGGAGACCATGGTGCGCAACATGCAATTGGTTCGTCCCACAATTTTTATCAGCATTCCCAAAAAATGGATGCAATTGTACGAGTACGTCAAGGAACGGGTGGATGTGGAAATCGAAAAAGAATCGATAATTAAGGAAACGGTGGAGGAGGCGACCGGCGGCAGCCTTAAATGGGGACTGTCGGCTGCGGGTTATTTGGATCCCGTGATTTTCAGATTTTTTCAGCGTTACGGAATTGAGCTGCTCAGCGGATTTGGCATGACCGAGGCGACCGGCGGAATTACAATGACCGAGCCCGGCAATTATGTGGAAAACGCGCTCGGAAAACCGCTGCCCGGCATCGAGGTTAAGCTGGGCGAAGACGGCGAAATGCTGATTCGCGGCGCTTACGTGATGATGGGTTATTACGGAGAATCGGAGCAGCCGTTTATCGATAACTGGCTTCCCACCGGGGATATCATGCGCCGGATGAAAAACGGCTATTTCGAAATCATTGATCGTAAAAAGGAAATCTACAAAAATAATCGCGGCGAGACCATCGCTCCCCAGCGGATCGAAAATTTCTTTTACGATTTTGATTACGTAAAACAGGTGTTTCTTGTGGGCGATAATCGTCCTTTTAATACGGTGTTGATTTACCCGAATTATGAAGGCTCCGGCAACCCGCTGCTAAAAATGGACGAACATGAGCTGCACGCCTTTTTTTCTTCCGTGGTGGTGACGGTCAATAATTTTTTGGCGCCTTTTGAACGCATCGTGGATTTCAGGATTATCGATCGTCCTTTTTCCTCCGAACACGGCGAGCTGACGCCCAAGGGCACTTACAAACGCCGGGTAATCGAATCGAATTTCGCCGAGCTGATCGAGACCATGTATCAGCGCAATTATGTTGAATTTAAATGGCGGAACTTAACCATTCGCATCCCCAACTGGTTTTTACGCGAAAAGGGCTACCTGATCCGCGACATCCGTATGGTCAAAGACGGAATTGTGATTCACAAATCGGGACAAAGACTGCCGCTTAAACTGCTTAAAGATCACCGCATTCAGATCGGTCGCTATCTTTATTCTTATCTGGGCGATGTAATCGACATGCAAATTCTGCTGTCGAATCCCCTGTACTGGCTGGGGAATAAGGAGTTAATCGATTTTACGGGCGATCAGACGTTTCAATGGTACCGGCTGGAAAGACTCGACAAAAACCTGATCTTTGAAAAAAACATGATTCCGGAATCCGTGTCTCCCGATGAATCCCGATTGTTTGAGCAAATTGAGGTGCGGAAAGAAAAATCGCTGAAGGGAATTGATCTTGCTGTGCGCCATTTGCAAACGGACGATTCGGAATCCATTGCCAAAGGGGTCGGCTATTTGCGGCAATTTCTGGATGAACCCCAACAGATGTTTTACACCCTGGTAAAAGATGTGGTCTCTCATCCGGGATTTGTGAATTCCCTTGAAGCGCTGAAACAGCAATTCAGGCTGGGCATGAATCAATTTAAGGGCAGCGCGTTTCAGGACTATTTTGATCGTTTTCTGAAGGCAAATCCGGAATTCCTGACCAATGAAATAATCGAAGAGATTGCCGACGAAATGGGAACGGACACCGAAGTGATGAAGGCGATTCATTCGCTGATTAAGTCGCGGCTAAACGCGCTTGATCCCCGGATTTCGGTTAAGACCACGGAACTGCCGAAATTGCTGGAATTGCTGGCTCAAATAGGAGTGGTGCATCCCATCTATTATAAACAGATTCGTCAATGGATTGTGCGTTACCAACTGCGAAAAGATTGCAAAGACCTGTCGCAGGCGGCATCGAAGGCGCGCCGGAAATTGCTTACCGGATTCCGCAGATGGATCGGAGAAAACCAGAAAATTTCGGTTGACGTGGAAACGGGAAAAGAATACCGCTGGAAAGACGTAATTATTTTTGAGGAAGATATTCCTTTTGAAGACAAGGAATTGTTGTTAAAGGCAATTTCGGAAAAGCCCATCATCCGCGAGGCGCTGTTCCTGTTCGGCGAAGGAATGCTTGTCGGTTTGTACGATATTCCTCCCGGCGGCGTCTGGATCAGCCGTTTGCACGAAGAGAGCGATCACAGCGTGTATCGCGTTTCGGTTCAAACCCGTTTTCAGGGCGGGTACGATTTTGCGATTAATCTGGAGCGCGGCAAGACCACTCCGGCAATGCTGGAAGAGATGAATTGGTTGATCCATGCCTGCGCGCCCGCGCGGGGAATTAAATTGGTGGAAGAGTTCGGCGGATACTGGCGCGAATTGAATTTGTGGACCGAAGAATACATTCCCGGCGATTCACTGGAAACCTATTTCTCAAAAACGATGCGCAGAAAAGACAGAGAAACCGTGCAGCGTCTCCGTATTTTGTGGCCCCATTTTATCTGGACCGGAATTTCCGCCCATGTCAGCTTTTGGCGCAGAACCGGCTATCATCTGGAAATTGAGGATAAATCGCCTTCCAACATTATGATTCCGCCTCACGATTACCACACCGGCGTGCGCATCTTTTCCATCCGCCGCCGTAAACTTTCGGACGGATTGCCCTCATTGATCATGAGTTTTATCGAACAATTTGTGCAGCCGCTGGAAGAAGAATATCCCTTTATTAAGCATGACAATTTCTGGTACTTTGTTTTCAGCGGTATTCTCGATGCGGAAGGCGAAGAAAAGGGGCTGCTACATTTGCAACAAATACAGGAATTATCGGAAGGCAAAGAAAGCTACGGAGAACTTCAGCGTCATTTGAAAAAATATCTGCGAAAAATTCAGCAGGAAGGGTTTATTCCCAGAAATCTTTACTTTGCGATCCAACGTTTTGAGCGCTGGTCCGAATTAAATCCGCACGCCGATTTTTCCGCGCAGTTATTCACGTTGAACGAACTGTTCGAAACCTATCAATTGTCGCAATTCGAAAGCCGCTATCCGGAAGTGCGAATCCGCTTTTTTCTGGAAACGGTTTTTAAAGATTCTCAGCCGGATATTCGTCAAAAGATGCTTGAAATCGTAAAGATCATCCATCATTACAGTATTTCGCATGAGCAGCGCTTGCAGTTGTTTTCGGAAATTCGCAACCGTTTTATCCTTTCGGAAAAAGAAGATTTCTTTTTAAGCCGTTTAAGTTATCCGCATTTGCAGCCGGAAGATTCCGCCGGATGGTTGAGCGCGACGGTCAGCAGCGGCATGCAGCAAAGCGATGTGGTTGTAACTCTGGAAGATTACGACGGCAGAAGATATCATGTGCGCAAGCCGATTTCGCCAAAGGAGATATCGAGGCTGCACAAAATCTTTCTGGACGCCAATTTGCCGGTGGTTTTTAAACCCGATCACCGCTTTCTTATCGCGGTTTCCGAACGCGGTTATGTGATCGGAGGTCTGTTTTATTCTTTGATAAATATGGAAACCGTGCACATGGAAAAAATTGTGGTTACTCAAAAATACCGGCGAAAGGGAATCAGCGAAGGACTGATGCGGGAATTTTTTAATCGCATGCACGACGCTAAATTCCGCTATGTTACCACGGGATTTTTCCGTCCCGAGTATTTCTATCGTTTCGGATTCAGAATCGAAAGGAAATACGCCGGACTGGTGAAAGATTTACAGGCGGATTAACCCTTTATCAGACTCTGTTGAACGAAGTATTTGGATTGCTCTTTGACTTTTTGAATATTCAGCGATCGGGGATCGTTTGCCCAGCGGTGAATTAATTGAGACAAACCGCCGAAGACAAAATGCAGAAAAGTGTCCGGATCGATGGTGGGATCAAAAAAGCCTTCCGCAACGCCCTGTTCAAATGTGTGGCTGAAACTATTCAGCAGATGTTCGTATTCTCCGACAGAGGCGTCCATTCCCTTTTTACGCAACTGATTGTGTTCTTTAATAACCACAAGTCCCAATTTGGAGTCTGAAGTAAAAACATCGAAAACGGCATCCACCATTTTCTGAACCTTTTGCAGGGGATCAAGATCCGGATTATTGCTGATCTCTTCGAGGGTTAAACTTAATTTCTCCCAGAGTTTCGAGATCATATTGTAGAGCAGATCCTCTTTGTTTT
Organism: Calditrichota bacterium; assembly: GCA_013151275.1. Taxonomy (GTDB): domain Bacteria; phylum Calditrichota; class Calditrichia; order Calditrichales; family Calditrichaceae; genus Caldithrix. The sequence goes on from JAADIP010000195.1 coordinate 12,312, forward strand.
TGAAATACGTATAAACCGTTCCGTGAGCCACGTTGGCGGTATCGGCGATTTCGGTTATTTTTGTCTGATGATAACCCTTCTCGGCAAACATTTTGATGGCAGCTTGAAGAATGGCTTGTGCTTTTTGATCTTTTTTTAGGCGCATGAAGTATTCCCCGCTATTATTTTTGTCAAAGTTGAATTTAAAATAAACAATGCTGCTGTTATCAGCAAAAAATAATCGCCCGAACCGTGAATAAAAGGATTTTTAGAATTAGCATGATTGTGAAAAGTTTAAAATCAAGGAAATCATGTTAATCGTGTAAATCAAGGTTCAGACAAATAAATTTACGAACCATGATTAAAAGGATTTTAAGGATTAGCATGATTGTGCAAAGTTTAAAATCAAGGCAATCAAGTTAAACATGCAAATCAAGGTTCAGACAAATAAATTTCCGAACCATGATTAG
>JAADIP010000055.1 GCA_013151275.1 Calditrichota bacterium
AACGGCAGAAAACTCAGCGGCTCCAAGCTGGACAGCAATCCCGTAACCATTGCCGTTGTGGATAAGGCGTTTCCGCACAAATGGATTTACGATCCGTCTTCTCACAAAGGATACGAACCGGGCGCGGATACAAACCATAAATTGTGGATTTTTACTCCGGATAAATACGAAGTCAATGACGATTCGACCAGCGCAACTTTATTGGTAATAAACAGCGGAAAAACCAATAAACCCGATACGCTTAGTCTGCACAATTCAAACGATATTGACTTTTTCACTCTTCAGATTCCCATAGATGCGAGCTGTAAAAACGCCGCCCGGAAATATCCCGCCTATTACAACGTTACTCCGAGCTATTTACAAATTTGCGCCGAACCCATGTTTCCTCTTGACAGTTTGCGGGTAACCGTTTTTACGGGAAACAACCAAAAGCAGATTTTTGACGTCGGTAAATGCGTTCAGAATCCCTTGCTCGCGGGCAGCGTTTCCTTTATCAATGTGGAAAATATTTTTCCTTCGGGCAAAGTTAAATTCAGCGTAGAAGCCAAAACGGATAAAAGCGGGAAAAAGGAACGGGGAAGCTATTCGTTAACGATCAAATATGAAAAATGCAAAATCGAAAAACAGCCTTTTCCCGCAAGCCTTAAAAAACAATAAACTTTCTGTATTCATCGCTCGGCTCTTGAAGGTCATCCGAAAATGAACCACGGGGAACGGATAAAATTCTCAAAAAATAATTTAACCGCCTGTTTGAACGGGCGGTTAAATTTTTCAAAAAGGAGAACCTCCCTGTTCTCCGATCCATCCTTAGGAGGGTTTTTGAGATGGATTTCTAAAACATTATCCGGATCGAATACGAATGTGTTTTTCCCAATTCGCCGACATCTCTGAAAGCATAGTCGATGAACAGGGGCTTATTTTTTACAAAACGTATTTTTAAACCGGCGCCTAAGCTCAATCCGTATTGCGAGGCTTCCATAAACAAAGCCTTGTATCCCGCCCGTAAAAACAGACTGCCGGTTTGCGGAACGTCAAATTGATATTGCGCGCCGATATTTACGGATTCGCTGTTATTGTTGGTGTGAAGCGCGTCTGCGGCAATGACGATCCGCTGATTGCCCAGAATCAAAGGCGTCACCGCCATTCCGATGCGAAAAATCAGCGGCAGCTCCCAGGCTTGTAAACTGAATTTAGCGGGAACGTCTTTGTAATTGCCGTTTTTATCCGGTAAAATATCCACAGCAGTCAGCAAATTGATGCCGTCGTATTTCATGCGGTTGCCGTAGTTGGAAATGCTCATGCCGATACGCGCTCCGTCCGCGCGTTTACCGGTAACGGAGAAAAATTTGGTACGGATAATCACGCCAAGATCAAGGGCAAAGGCTTTGGCGTCCAGATACCAGATTTTGGAATAGATGTATTTTGCCGACGCTCCGAACGAAAACCAATTGGTTAAATTGCGGGCGTAAGCCAAAGAAAGCGCATATTCGCTGGCGTTGTAATGTTCGCCCGTTCCCTCCTGCGCGTTGAGGTTGGTGACTTCGATTTCTCCGTACGAAACGTTGACCAGACCCAGCCCGATTATCCCGAATCCCCGCGGCAGCCTTATTCCCAATCCTAAAAAGTTGGAAGAGATGTCGGCAATCCAGGGTTGACGAAAAAGCATGATCTCATTACCTTGAATGGCTGCCATGCCGGCGGGATTCCAGTACAGCGCCGAAATATCGTCAACCAGACTCACATAGGCGTCGCCCATGGCGTTTCCGGCTGTTCCGTAACCGATTTCCAAAAAGTTCGCCGCAGTTGTGCCCACACGATAGGGTTTTTGGGCAAAAGACAAAGAACAACCCAAAATTAAGACAATGAATAAAATTCCGATATTTTTGTGCAGCATATAAAATCTCCCCCGAAGAGAGTTATCATCATAATATTTTTTGATTGTCGCCATAATCAAATCCGTTTTATTTTGCGCGTTCCGTCCGTTACTTGATTACCGCGAATTTCCCGATTTTCACCTTCCCGGTTTCAAACGATTTTACGCGATAAACGTACATCCCCGCGGCAATGTCCAATCCTTCCCTGCTGCGCAGATTCCAGTGCACAATACCGTTTGCCGGTTCGTTGTCAACCTGAATTGTTTTGACCAGCACGCCGCTCACCGTAAATATTTTAATCTCGCATTTAGCCGGAATGTGCGTAAACATCAGGCGTCGCGGCTGATTTAAATAAGGATTGGAAAGCGCGGACTCCATGGCGTTGGTTGCGATGTAGGGATTGGGAACGACTTTTATCTTCTGAAAATCGTCTTCAAATTGTTTCGCATCCAAATCCGTTCCGGAGTCGATTGTGTAAGTCAGCGAATCGGTCGCTAAAAACGGACGCTTAAAGGTCACGTGGTAAACGTCTCCGGTTTGCGGCAGTTCATCTTCCGATTCCAGTTCATTAAAATCGATGATAAAAGCCAGACCGCCCCATAAGCCCTTAAAGAATCCTTTGTTCCCGATTGGACCAACCAAAATCCGATCCTCCAGAATATCAAATTCTCCGTTTTCATTCATGTCCTGAACCACCATCTCCATTGTGTCGTTACGGGTTTGGTTGAGAACAAAAAAGTTGAACGCCTGATGAAGCAGCAGATGTTTTTTCTTTATTTTCCGATTATATTCATCCGTCATATTGGCGATTTTAACTTTTCCCACATAGGCGGAATCGTCGGCGGTAAAGATGATGTTGTAGTCGTCCGGGAAAAAACGCTGTCCGGAATTTTGCGGCTGAGTAATACGCATCGGTATCTGTTTATCGTCCAGCCAGCCCGAATTTTCTTCGTCCAGTTCAGCAACTTTTACGGGAACCAGAATCTTCAGACGGACTCCGTCGATTAAATCAGTAAATAAATAATCTCCCGTGTGCAGTTCAAAAACATTGTGCAACTGATCCCAATCGAAATTCTGGTTGGCGAAATGATCCGGAGTTTCGGAATAGACCAGACTATCGCCAAGGGTCTGGTCGTAAACAAAAAATGAGGTATTGCGGTAAACCACTCCGTAATCAACGGATTTACTGGGCGACAGCGTATCCACGCCGAATTTGACCTTGTAGGTATGTCCCGGTTTTGTGTAGGTCGTCGCTATTATTTCCGGAATCACAACATTCGAGCCGTAAGCGGGATTTTGGTTGCTAATATTAAGCTGCGGATTTTTAAAGCCGGCGGCGTATTGACGCGGCGTGACAACCTGCACATTTTTACTGACGAAGCGGATATTTTCGGCTTCATCCAGATCGACGATAACATTGTTTTCCGAAGGAGCTATTCCGTTCGCCACTTCGGGAATTCCGCGATCGTAAGCGACAACCGCGTAATAATAGGTGACGCCGTTTTGAACATCTTTGTCCACAAAGTGATGCGTGAGTCCGTTATCGTAACCCAGATTGTAACCCACGCCGTTGATCAGACCGAAATCCGAAAAACCTTTAATGCCGTCGATCAAATCGCACTGGAAGATCGGCAGTTTGTGCAAGGGATTGCCGTAGCCGTCTAAAATCACCTCCGCGTCGGAAAACTTTTTGTCCGTGGCTTTGTACACTTTGTAGCCTTCGAAATCGTTGCTGTTTTTGAGCAGTGGTTCGCGCGTCTGGGTATCAGCCACGTCGTCCCAGACAAGAACCACCTGACCGTCGCCGGGGATTGCCTTGAGCGTGGGCATGCTCGGCGGTTGGGCAAAACGGTAATCGGCTTCGTAAATGATTTGCACGATTCGTTTTTTCTGAAACAGAGCCGGGGCGTCGTGCGTATCCGAATTTAATCCGCCCAACGGATCATAAGAATGCAGAATCGACATGGAAATGCGTTCGGTTCTTCCTTTGTAAAGCGGGAACGGACCCGAGGCAAAAGTTTCGATCAAATTGGCGATTTTACCGTTGTAGGGCTCAATGTGCCGCGTTCCCACCAGAGTCCACATGCCTTCGTCGTTGCGCCATTGAAAATCGCCGCGTCCGCCGGAAGGAAACATTCTGAAGGAAGTCAGACCGACCATATCCGATTCCGAAATATCCGTCGCGTTAAAATTGGGTTCGCATCCTATGCCCTCTTCGAAATCGGGTCGATGATTACCCTCCCCTTCGTCGGGACCGGTATAATTAAGATCGGTCGGACCCACGCCGTCCAATCCCACATCGTCTCCGGCGAATTCATCTTCCTGATAAATTCCGTCGCCGTTGGCGTCAATTCCGTCCTGCCAGTCCTGATCTTCGTCGGCGTCCCAGTGTTCGCGCAAATCTTCCGCTTTTAACTGGTAGGCTTCCAGAAACGCCGCCAGGTCATCGATGCCGTCGGTGGGACCCACAATGGTTTGCGCCTGATTGTCCCGTTTTTCGTCAACAAGTCCGTCTTCGTCATCGTCAATTCCGTTGTAGGGCAAGCCCGGACTTTCGAGATAGGCAAAACCCATTATGCCCGTGCGTAATCCGCCGTAACCCACGCCGTCGATATCCCAGGAATAAGCCATGTCCAGTTTGGTGTCAAAATAAGCGACCTCGTCATCGGCGTCGTTGCCGATCTGATTATCGACCCAGTAACCGAACGCCACCTCGGGAAGAGTGTATTCCGAAATATTGCTGATGTTGTATTCCCAGAAGATGGCGTCGCGCGCCTGCGGATTGTTCCATTGAAAACCGCGCGTCTCCACGCGGATGCCTATTCCTCCCCAGGGCAATCCTTTTTGAATGGAAACGTCCGGTTTAATATCGCCGATGCGGACATCTTTAACGATCTTTCCCCGGTCATCGTAAACGCGGCGCGGATAGTAACGAAGGCGGTCGTCGCTGCCCAGATATTCCTGATCCTGAGCGTCATTGACGGTAAAAAAGGTTTCCAGATCGGCGTACTGAACCCCGCGTCCGAATCGTCCGTTCCATTCGCCGACCCACTTTTTGTCGAAACCGCGCGCGGGCCATCCGTCGGCGGGCCACGATTCGGGACGATTGCTCATTGCCGGGGTTTCGCTGTTGATGTTAAAATAACCGAACACCGGGTACATCTTCCATTCAACTGTTCCCGTGGGATCGAAGTCCCCGCCTTCGCGATAGCTGGTCTGCAGAAAATAGAGATTCTGCAATTCATCTTTGCGCCGTTCGATTTCTTCCGGATCGGTTACCGGAATTGAATCGTTTTCCAGATACACTTTTGCGCCGATCATCAGAGCCACGCCGTCGAGCATTTTCAGTCCGTCGTACGTGTTGGGCCAGCGCGAAACATCCACACGAGGCCAATCCGATAATTCGGTGGTGTTCCTGAAATAGAGAAAAACCCTGTTGCCGGTCATGTAACCCTCGCGCTCGGCGGCAAGGTCGCCCGCGGGATCCTCGGGTCCGTCGTAAGGGCGACCCTGTGCGAAAACGTCCGACGAAACGGCGAAAAACAAAACGGTCAGTAATGTGCTTAAAACAACCCTGATGCGCATATCATACCTTCATTCATTTTTTTGACTTTTTAATCCCTTATTAAAAGGTAACGCCCACGCCAAACTTAACAAGCCTCGGGGGATCGTACATGGCGGGATTACGATAACGATCCTCCACATCGTTAAAATTGCTGAGATGCGAGGCGCGCTCGACGTCCGTGATGATTGCCGAATACGCCCGACCGGTTTCGGGATTTACTATGTTCTCGTTCAGACGATCAAAAAGATTGTAAACGTTCAGCGTGAATTTCAAATCGTACCGTCCGGATAGTTTCAGCAAATAATAGGAATTCAAATCGACCTGCATTTTGCCGGGCTTGGTGGCAAAGTTCGGGTACAAATTCAGTTTGGCGAGCGGCTCGGTGGGCTGCGGCGTCCAGGTGTAGGGCGTGCCGGAATTGTAATAGCCGGTTACGGTTATTCCGTAATCCGATTGATGATAACCCGCCGTGGCGTTGAGCGTGTGGCGCTGATCCCAGCTCATGGGAATCAGCGTCGGAATGGGATCGCGGCTGTTCCCCGCGCGATCGAAATTAAACCTCGGGTTATCCGCGTTGCCTCTGGTGTATTGCAGGGTGTAGTTCACATAAACCGAAACCGGTCCGCGTTCGTAATCGAATTTGATTTCCAGACCCTTGGCGTTTCCGTAATCCTTGTTGGCGTAAAGACCGTACTCGATTTGATTGTAGGTGCTGATGATTTTTGTGCTCAAAAGACTGTAGATATCACGGTAATAAAGCGAAACCTCCAGACCCATGCCCGGCGACAACTCCTGCCATAAACCGACCTCGTACTGAACGGTTTTCTGCGCTTTTAAACGGGCGTTGCCCATTGTTGTCTGGTAATCTTTCGGCGCCACCCTGAAGGCGTGATTTTCGTACAGGGCGTAAAGGGGCGGCATCTGAAAAAAGTGTCCGTAACTAAAATGCAGCAAAGCAACATTGCTCAATTGATAGGCTAATCCAAGGCGCGGACTGATTTGATATTGGGGCTTCGCGGGCAGCAGTTTGCTCATTTTCTCGGGATTATCGGGAAAATCCAATTGATTAGCCGGATTCCTGCGCTGCGACGGATAAAAGGCTTTGGGATCAAAGTAATCGTAACGGACGCCGAGATTAATGACCATCTCTTCGTATTCGATTTTGTCCTGAATGTAGCCCGAAAATTCGACCGGTTTCATTTTGTAGATATCCGAATAGATCGAAGAATCCGGATAAATCACCGGCTGGTAAAGAACATATTCGAGATCGGTTCCGTAATACAAATTGCGTATTTGGGAATAGCGGTTGTCCAGATCGTGCGTGGTAAAAAGCAGACCCGTTTTTATGCTGTTGTTTTTATTAATTTGCCAGGTAAGATCAAATTTGGCGTTCAGATCGCGCAGCCAGCGCCGTTCGTGCATTTTTTGCTGATCGCCGGTCGAAAAACCCGACCCCCCGTAACGGGAATATTTATCGTTCACATAACGCGCGTCTTCCGGATTTTCATAAACGTAATGTCCGAAATAGGAATCAAGGTACGAAAGCTTGAACTCATAAAACGCGGATTGCGAAAACAGATGGTTAACATTTACCGAATACAGCGAGGATGTTTTATGGTACGAGGCGAGCCCGTAAGGATTGTATTTGTAAAAGTGATTGTACTGCTGCCACTGATCCTTATTAAACATGTAAGAAAAGGTAAGTTTTAACCGTTGACTCAATTTGGCGGTAATTTTAGACAGCCAGTTGAATTTTTTGCTGTCGTTAAGGGGAACGTACGAATTATCGCCGGAATGTTCGGAATACCAATTGTCGGGATCGGGATCCTGAAAATTGCTGGAATCATCCACATTAAAACGGTGGATGCCGTTCAGGTAACTTTTGTCCGTCCGGTAGCGGAAATTGGTAAAAAAGGTAAGGCGATTTTTGATGATCGGACCGCCCAACTGCAATTTGTAATCCTGCAGTCGGTTAAAATCGAGGTCTTTTAAACCGATAAACACGTCCTTATGACTTGTGAGGTAGTTGCCAAACTGAACCATTGCCAGTCCCTGCAGCTTGTTTCCGCCGTCTTTGGTAACGGCATTTACCACTCCGCTCATGGCGCGACCGTATTCGGCGTTAAACGTTCCGGTGATTACCTCCAGATCCTGAATGGCTTCGGGTTCCACTTCAATTAACTGCGATTCGCCGCGGAAGGCTTCGTTTACCTGCAAGCCGTCCACCATGTAAGAGACTTCGTTGGCGCGTCCGCCGCGAAAGTGTCCGGCGACAACGCCCGCCTGCAATCCGATAATGCCCTGCATGTTCTCGATGGGCAACACCTTTATCTGATCGGAAGAGACATTACGGACGGAGCTGGTCTGGTCTTTTTTCTGTGAAATCCGGCTGGCGGTTACCACAATTTCTTCGGATTGCAGGACGGTTTCTCTCAGTTCGGCATCGACAAAAGTGGTGCGGTTCACGGAAACCTGCACTCCTTCCATGCGCAGAGATTGATAGCCAACCATGGAAAATTCGAGGGTATAAGAACCGGGCGAAAGATTAATAATAAAGAATTCGCCGTTTGCGTCGGTGGAAGCTCCGCGGGAGGTTCCGACAATCTGCACGTTAGCGCCGGGCAGGGGATCGCCGGTATTAGCCTCTAACACGCGTCCGCTGATTTTACCGGTAACCTGAGCGTGGGCGGATTGCGGAAACCGGAGGAAGATTATCAGGAGAAGAAGAAAAGAAAAAAATAAATTAAAACGCATAGCTCCTTCCCTTCGATACGGGCAATAGATTTTGCAAAGACAAAACAATCTAACGAGAATTTCGGGCTATTTTTGCCATCGGACAAGCTAATTCAACCTGAAAATCACGTTAGTTTCTTTCTAATGTAAATTAACTAAAAAGGAAATGCAAAAAATGTTTCAGCAAAATTCCATGTTTCGTTCCTTTTTTTTAAAATACAACTTCCGCCGTCGGCAAAAAAAACAACGGCGCAGAAACCTTAACCCTAACATGCCGGTACCAAACGGGAGAAAAGTTGTTAATTGAGGAAAGCGGTAATGTAAGTAAAGATGAAAGATGAAAGATAAAAGATTAAAGTAAAAGGCTATCAGAAAGTCGTGATGCGTGATGTGTAATGCGTGATGCGTGATGCGTGATGCGTGACAAAGTAACAAAGTAACAAAGTAACAGAGTAACAGAGTAACCAGTAACGAGTATCCAGCAACCTGTTACGTTTATACGCTTAACGATTAACCCTTAACTCTTAACCTTTATTACGTTTAGCAAATTCTGACAAAAATTTAAGGAAAATTTATGTTGTTTAAACCGAATAATTTTTTATTATTCAAATGAAGACTGAGGAAAAAACAGTATGCGTATTTTAGTGATCGAAGACGAACAAAAAGTAGCCGACGCCTTAAAAGAAGGCTTGACAAACGAAGGCTATATTGCGGATATCGCCTATTCCGGAGAAGAAGGCTTTTATCTGCTCAGCACCCGGAGTTACGATCTGCTGCTGCTCGATTTAATGCTGCCCGGACGGGACGGGCTGGAAATTCTGAAAACCATTCGCCAAAAGGGAATGAATTTCCCGGTTCTGATTCTGACCGCCCGCGACACAGTTGAAGACCGCGTTGTGGGACTGGACAGCGGCGCGGACGATTATTTAATCAAACCGTTTGCCTTCCCGGAACTGCTGGCGCGAATCCGTGTGCTTTTGCGGCGCGGAAGAAATGAGCAATCATTACGCCTTGTTCTGGCGAATCTGGAAATGGATCTGGTCACCCGCAAGGTAAAGCGCGGCGAACAGAACATTACCCTGACGGTCAGAGAATTCGATCTGCTCGAATACCTGCTTCGTCATCAGGGGCAAATTGTTTCCCGCGAAATGTTAGCCCGCGACGTCTGGCGGGAAACAAACCGCGCCACCCCGCTCGACAATTTGATCGACGTGCACATCGCCCGCTTACGACGCAAAATAGACGATCCCTTCCCCAAAAAACTGATACACACCATTCGCGGAGTGGGTTTTATTCTTTCCGAGGAGGCGCCCTGATGCCTTTTACGCCGAAAAATGTGCGCACCCGCCTGACCCTGTGGTATGTTCTGGCGCTTACGTTCATTCTTCTTGTGTACGCGGGAATATCCATTACTCTTGTGTATCTGGATTTGCGCCGCAATCTGGATCACGCCCTGAACGAAGATTACGAAATCCTTGAAAATCTGATCCGCGTTACGCCGGACGGGTCGGTTCTGCTTGACGAAGAGGACGACCCCTACTTTCATGAACGCTGGTTTGAAATCTGGTCAACGGACGGAAAAAAGCTGTACGAAAGCCGACCTTTCACAAGCAAAAGCCTTCCCGCGATTTCCGAAGAAGAAAAGGCAACCGGCGGATTTTCCTTCCGCTCGCTGAAACTGGAAAACAATGTCCGCGTCCGTGTAATGTACGGCAAGACCAATATCGAGGGTAAATGGCTGTTCATTCGTCTGATCCATTTTGAAGACCGGATGTGGAACGAGATTAAAGCCTTTGCCTGGTTGATGCTTTTCGCTCTGCCCGTCGCCATCCTGATTGCCGGACTGGGCGGTTATTTTTTAACCAAAAAACTTCTGGCGCCTATCGACCAAATGGCGGAAAAGGCTCGCAAAATCAGCGAAGAAAACCTGCAGGAACGACTTCCCGTAATCAATCCCAACGACGAATTGGGCAACCTGGCTAAGGCGTTTAATGAATTGCTGGAACGCATCGAAAAGTCGTTTACGCGCTTAAAACAATTCACCTCCGACGCCGCCCACGAACTGCGCACCCCTTTAACGGCTATTCGAAGCATCGGAGAAGTTGGATTGCAGGAAAACAAGGACGTGTCGTATTATCGCAACGTCATCGGCAGCATTCTGGAAGAAAACCGGCGGCTAACGCGTCTCGTGGACAGTCTGCTGTTTTTATCCGGCGCCGATTCCGAAAAGTTTAAACCGAATATCCGCGACTTTCAGCTTTATCCTTTTGTGGAACAAACAATTGAATTTATCCAGCCTCTGGCTGAAGAGAAAAATCAAACCATTCATCCCGAAGGACAAAAAGATATTACATTGCGCGCGGATCAGGGACTGCTGAAAGAAGCGCTGCTCAATCTCCTCGACAACGCCATTAAATATTCACCCGCGGGAACGGAGATCACCGTTCGAATCGCCCGAAATAAAAAATACACAACCATCACGGTTACCGATCAGGGAGCGGGAATTCCCGAAGAAGAACAGGAAAAAATTTTCGAGCGTTTTTACCGGATTGACAAGGGACGATCCAGAGAAATGGGCGGCAGCGGACTGGGTCTGGCTATCGCTCTCTGGACGGTACAAATTCAGGGCGGAACAATAAGCGTAAAGAGCAAATCGGGATTCGGGAGCTCTTTCATTATTTCCTTTCCCAATTCCGGCAATAAAAATAAGCACCGATTCGGAGATACGTCATAAATCGGAAACAAAATATTCCGGAAAACCGAGAATCGATTTTCAGAGATTGAACACGATTCGTGAAAAGGAGGTTACAGAATGTCTTCCCATGAAATTGCAAAGGCTATGGAAATCTGGACGCTGCAAAGTTTGCTGAATATTTCTATCATCGTCGGACTGCTGGCTCTGGGACTGATCATCATTCAGGGCTATTACAATTCTCTTAAAACATATTTAACGCTCAGGGTTTCCGTGGAATTGTGGAACGTTTTTACGGTTTTGCTGGCTGATATTTTTCTGGTAATCGTTGTGATCATCGGCTTTTTTGTTTTAAATCCGGATATTATGGCGGATATTAAAGTCGCCGTGCCGTTTGTTCCCATAGCGACAATCCTGTTTGCCGTCGCTTTGATATTGCGATTGTTTTACGGAGGGCACCGGCAGAATAACCCGAATTTCAGAAGAGCCCTGTGGTTAATGTTCTGGGCGAATTTAATCAATGTGATCGGTTTTTCCCTGATCATGGAAGCGCCGGGTCGGGAATATCTTTCAATTCATCCCAGTCCTTTCTGGACGTTTCTGAAATCGTATTTTCTTTCCAACGCCAGTCCCTACGGTTTGGAAACAGCGCAGACCACTTTTTACATCTGTTTTCCGATTTTATTGGGAATTTTTATCTGGGGATTTGCCCGCAGCATGAGCTTCTTAAAATCCGGAAAGGAAATTGAGGAATGAATCCTGAGCTTAAATTAACGGCGGACGAATGCACAGGCTGCGGAATTTGCGCCGACGTGTGTTCTTTTGACGCCATACTTATGACCGACAAGATGGCGTTTCCTTTATTTATTCCCGAACAATGCACGCTTTGTCTGACATGCGCGGAAGAATGCCCGTTCGAGGCAATTGAAATAAAAGAAGTCTCTTTAAAGGAGAAAGTATCATGAAGGTTGTAAAATTGTTTATTTTAGGCGCTTTTTTCCTGTTTTGTTTTTCGGGCGGATCCGGATTGTACGCCCAGAAAAAAGCCCCGCAAAAGGAAACGACAATCCGCTTAACGTTCGAAAATCTGAAAACCGGCGCGCTGCCCGAAGGCTGGAAGATTGAAGCCACAAATCAAAAAGGACCCCTTGCCACCTGGCAGGTAATCGAAGACTCAACCGCCCCTTCGGGTAAAAAGGTTTTATCCCTGACAAAGGTGAATCATTCATTTGGCGGGACGTTCAATTTGTGCTGGACGGATCAGATCCGTTTTTTGAACGGAGAAATAAAGGTAAAATTTAAGGCGAATTCGGGAATCGAAGACCAGGGCGGCGGAGTCATCTGGCGCGCCAAAGACATGAACAACTATTACATTTCGCGCTACAATCCTTTGGAAAATAATTTCCGCATCTATTACGTCAAAGACGGCGCGCGACGCATGCTCGCCAGCGCCAGAATTAAGCTGCCGGCTCACAAATGGCACGAGCTGAAAATCACCGTGCAGGGCGATCAAATGAAGGGCTATTTAAACGGCAAGGAACTGCTGCAAGTCAAAGACCACACCTTTCCCGAAGCGGGCGGCGTGGGTCTGTGGACCAAAGCGGACGCGGAAACTTCGTTCGACGACTTTGAAGTGGTAAAGCGGAACAGTATTCGTTAAGGGTGTAAGAGTTAAGAGTTAAGGGTATAAGGGTTAAGGGTTAAGGGTTAAGGGTGTAAACGTAACAGGTTGCTGGATACTGGTTACTGGTTACTCTGTTACTCTGTTACTCTGTTACTTTGTTACTCTGTTACTTTGTTACTTTGTCACTTGTTACGCATCACGCATCACGGATACTGAAACCTCCGCTAAAGACACCTGTTTACCA
>JAADIP010000036.1 GCA_013151275.1 Calditrichota bacterium
CAAGGTTCTTGGTTATATAGTAAATCGTTGGCAATATATAAAGCGCTATGTTGAGGACGATCGTTATGAGATTGATAATAACCGGGTAGAAAATGCCATTCGTCAGGTAGCATTAGGGCGTAAGAATTATCTGTTTGCGGGCAGCCATAATGGGGTTTAAATCGAGTTGCCGATTTATTGCCGGTAAATTTTTAGAAATCATTAAAAATACGAACTTCTATTTACAAAATAAACCTGTACTTCTCTGGACGGATACTGATCAATTCCGATCAATATGACAAATTATCTCAATAAAACATCAATAAGCGGCGCGCATTAGAATTGTTCTCTATAGCTCAATCCGCGCAATCTGCTATCGAATACGCCAAAGTATCTCGATAAATATCAATAAGTTGCCGTGTATTAAAATTGTTATCTTCTGCGTATTTTGCTTACTCTGCGGTTATTTTTATTTGAAAATGCTGTGATATTGCCCGATTTTGTTTTATATTTGTACAGGTTTGATAAATTACATTAGAAAATTAAGTATGATGTATGTAGAATCTACCTGGAACCAAATATCAGAAGAGCTAAAAAAAGGGAATTTTAAACGCGTTTATGTTATGGGTAATACCGATTGCGGAAAAACGACGCTCTGCCAGTATTTGATCCGGGAATTATCCAAAGAAAAAACTTCGGCTCTGATCGACTGCGATCCGGGACAATCCACTTTGGGCTTACCGACCACTCTGAATGCCGCCTTATTTTATCCGGAGGACGAAAAACCGGCAAAGATAATTTCGCGCTTTATCGGCGATACTTCGCCGCACAGAAAGTTGATGCAGGCGCTGCTTTCGGTTCATCGCTTGCTGGATAAGGTTAACGAAGAATGCGAAGCGGTGGTTATTGATTCTTCGGGATATTCATCGGGAAACTCGGCGGCGGAATTTCAGGCGGCAATGATTGAGTTGATTCAACCGGACGCTGTGGTGTTGATTGAGAGGGAACAGGAACTGGAACCTTTTGCAAGTCAGATTGAATGTTTCAAAAATATAACGATCCGGAGAATACTTGTTTCCGAGCATGTCAAAGCCCGCTCCATGCCGATGAGAAAAGAATATCGGGAAGAAAAATACCGCGATTATTTCAAAGAGGCAAAGCTGCAGGTTGTGGACATCAGCCCGATGTCTTTATGCGGATCTGTTCCCGTACGGTTTACGGTTCAAAGCGTTCGGGGTCGATTAATTGCCTTTTGTGACCATGAAAAATTTCTCATTAAACTGGCTGTTGCCCGTTCGCTTTACGAGAATGATAAAATTTGTGTTTGCCTGGTCCCTGAATTTGATTCCAAAGAAGCAGCCTTTCTGCAATTCGGCGATCTGTTTCTTACAAATGATTTTAAAGAAGAACATCCCCTCAGAGCTCAATGACGGAACGACCCGCAGAACTCTGATAGTTGGTTAAGCGTGTAAGGGTTAAGAGTTAAGCGGCTCCTCCGGCGTCTGGTTACCGGAAGCTGGTCACTTGTCACTCTCCGCTCCCTGAGCCTGTCGAAGGGAGCCTGTCGAATTACTCTGTTACTTTGTCACGGCTTTCTGCTTTCTGCTTTCTGACAGCCTTTCACTTTAATCTTTTATCTTTGATTTTACTCGTCACTTTTCGTTAACCCTTAACAATCCCACCATTCCGCTATTTAACAACTCCGTAAAATTTTGAAGCCTTGGTTAGTGTTTAAAGCAAAAGAGTATGAAAAATTTATTCCGTGTAAATCTTCTCCAAGACAATCGCTGCGGCTCCCATGGCGTTGGTGAAGGCGCCAAACTCAGGAAAAAACAGACGGGTTTTTTTCGCCTCGGCTGAAAGAGGTTTGTTCCGAATATATTGTCGTAAAACCGATTCGATAAAGGGTTTGGCTTCGGAGATATCCCCGCCCAAAATCACAGCCTGGGGATTGAACAAATCGATTAGCAGGACCAGCCGTTTACCGATTTCGCGGGCAATTTCTTTCCACAAAAACAAGGCTGAAGCTTCGTTCTTTTGCGCCGACAAAAGCGCGTTCCTTAAAAAGTTTGAAATTGTGTCCTGCCCGTCTTCTCTGTAAATCAGCGTTTGATTATTCCCGAATTTTTTGCGGATTTTTTTAACGGTTTTCCGAAAAAATGAATCCGTAAAAAGCAGAGGCATTTCGCCCACAGCATTTGAAGCGCCGCGGTAGAGTTGATGATTGATGATAAATCCGATGCCCATTCCGCGAAAACATTGCTGAATACTCAGGTAGATAATATGAGACGTTTGATAGAATTCCGGCAGTAACCATTTAATTCCCAGAGCTCCGGCATTGGATTCGTTTTCGATAAAAACGGGAAAATTGAAATGCTCTTTCAGAATTTGAGCGAGAGGGTAATCTTGCGCCCGAAATGCGGAGGATAGGCGGACTATTCCCTGTTTAAAATCCACAAGCCCGGAAATACCGATTCCCATACCCAATAAATTTGCATCGGGCGGCGAGGAACTTTTGATGAATTCCTTAAGAGTGCTGACAAAATAGTCTATTTTTTCGGCATCCGATAACTTGTTCGGAAAAGCGGTTTTTAGTCGGCTGACCGGTTGAGCGTTAAAATTTAAAAGAACCATCCGCAATTCGGTTGAAAGCCATTCCACTCCGATTACAAAACCGTGGTCGCAGTTAATATCCCAGATAACCGGCGGTTTTCCCCCGAGCAACGATGAATCTCCCATTCCGGCTTTAATAATTTGTCCTTGTTTGTTGAGAGCCTTTAAGGTATAAAGAACGGTGGCTACTTTAAGATTTGTCAATTCGCTGATTTCGCGGGCTGTTATTCCCTGATGCATGCGAACAAGATTAAGAATGTGTTTGCGGTTCAGATTTTTAATGAATTTATGATTACCGCTTTGAAACATCGGTTTCTCCGTTCAATTGGGAATTCTGGATTTGCGATTTATGATTTATGAATTTTACCAATTCGTTAAGCGTGTAAGGGTTAAGAGTTAAGGGTTAAGCGGCTTCTCCAATCGCTCATCACGTCTTTGTCGCTTTAATCTTTTGTCTTATTCATCACCCATAATGGCTTTCCGCATTCCGCTTTCTCTTTTTTCTTTTGTCATTTTTCCTTTTTCATTTTTCTTACCCGTCACTCATCACGTCTTTGTCTCTTTAATCTTTAATCTTTAATCTTTAATCTTTATTTTAACCCCTTCTCACTTTTCCCCGTACTTTTTTGCCGCTTCGAGAAGCGCCAGATAATTCTCGAAATTGACATAGTCGGGAATGCTGTTGCCCGATCCCACGCAATAACCGCCGTTATAGGCTGCCACTTCGATATTGTGCTTTACCTGAGCTTCCACCTGTTCTTTGCTCCCGCGGCAAAGCATATCCACATCAACGGCTCCGATTAAGCAAAGACGATCGCCGTATCGCCGCTTTACCTCCGCAAGGTCCATCGCCTTGGGTTCAATCGGATGAAGGGCGTCAACCCCGCAGGCGATAATATCCTCGAAAACATCCCACAACACGCCGTCAGTATGGTAAATAAGAGGTTTATCGTAAGCCCTGGCAAGATCGCCGATTTTTTTCAGCCACGGAAAAAAATAGCTGTGCAAAACATCCGGTGACATTAAAAGTCCCGTACTAAACGCAATATCGTCGCTGTACCACAGAGCATCCACAACGTCGCTTTGGGCAAAATATTCAAACATCGATACGACAAGCTCGCCGAGACGATCGTTTAACGCTTTGATCAAATCCGGATTCTCGAACAGAGCCATGGAAAAACCTTCCATGCCCATCATTTCCCAGGTCATCGTAAATATGTCGCCGTATTGCCCGATTACGCCCATTCCTTCCGGCAGATAATCTTTAACCTTTTCAAAAGCCGAATAATCAAAATCGGACGGTTCGGGAAACACGTACCGTTCAAAATCATCAAAAGAGG
This sequence comes from Calditrichota bacterium, assembly GCA_013151275.1. Lineage (GTDB taxonomy): Bacteria > Calditrichota > Calditrichia > Calditrichales > Calditrichaceae > Caldithrix. Next base: position 3,933 of record JAADIP010000036.1, read on the forward strand.
CAATGATTCCCTGTCCCTCGTTTGCCCAGTCATAAGCAAGCGTGCCCTCCTTTTCCGAAGCGTCTTTTTCCGACACGTTGATCTTTGCGGGATTAAAATCGACCGCAGGTTGAAGTTTTATGTAATCGTAACCAGCTTTGTGCCAGAATTCCACTTCGTCTTTAATGTCTTTGATGGGACGTCCGATGAATTTTTCTTTGATTTTGGGATGAATTCCCAATTCAGCCAGGGGCACATATTGCCCTTTTTGTCTTTTTAATGTTTTAATCAGTTCTTCAATATTGGGTCGCATAATCTTCCTTAAATTAAAATTGGTGTATGTTTTGTGTTTACTAAAACTCCGCGGTAAACGAGTCCGGAACCGGCGTATTGTAATGTCCGGGAGTTTCGGAAGATAAAATTCTTAATGCCCGATCCGTATCCAAGCCGTCTATTTGAACCATAATGGCGTCTCCTTTGAGAAGAATCAGTTGTTCGATTCCAGAAAATTGACCAATTGCTGCGGACCCGGAAAATACCCGTCGGCTCCGATGCGTTTGCTGAATTCATGGGAAACTGGCGCGCCGCCGATAAAAATAGGGATGTCGGATTTGTACGATTTTAGTTTTTTGACGATTTCATCCATGTAAAGCATGGTGGTTGTGAGAAGGGCGCTGATTCCGATATAGCAGGAGGGATTTTGTTTAACCGCCTCTAAAAATTTTTCGGCGGGCACGTCAACGCCGAGATCGATCACTTCCCAGCCGTTTCCTTCCAGAACCATGCCCACGAGATTCTTGCCGATGTCGTGCAAATCGCCCTTTACCGTTCCCAGAACAAATCTGCCTTTTCTTCCCTCTGCGCCGGAATCAAAATAGGGCTTTAGTAAGTTCATGGACGCCTTCATCGCTTTGGAGGCGATCAGCAGGTCCGGAATAAAAGCCTGCCCTTTACTGAATTTATCTCCGACGCGACGCATTCCCGGGATTAAGGCGCCCTGCAAAATTTCGTTTGGCGAAACGCCGTCATTTAGTAATTGTCGGGTCAGCTCCGCGGCGCCGGGCTGATCCTTTAAATCGGGAGGATAGGGAGACTTGCTGTCCGCTTTCCCACGTTCGATGCAAATGCTGAGTTGATTTAATAATTCGTTCATCGCAATAAATCCTTTGATTAATAATTAAAATATTTTTATTAACCCAAGACAAAACGCAAAATTTTTTAACATTCTGCTTTTGAAATGCGCCCTCCGTTGACAATGCGAATGACGCCGCCTTCGTTAAGGGCGGACAAACACTCTGTCTCTTCCGTATTTGAATTACCGGCGTCAAAAGACGACCGATACGGAATTGAAAGAGCGAATGTCTTTGCTTTTCCCGGACGCGTCTTTTGATTTGAATTTAAGAAAAATCCGTTTAAAATGCCAACGGTTATTAAAAATAATTTAATAACAGCGTAGCAAAATCCGCGGAAATCGCATCCGGAAAGTTCAATAGTTCGTTGTTTCCGAGAAACAGTCGTTCGTTTTAGCCGAACGGTATTTAACGATTTTTGCGTTCGTCGATTAACCTGCGCATCATTTTGATATGATCGGGATTCGTTCCGCAGCATCCGCCGAGAATATTCACGCCCAATTCAAGCAGAGCGGCTATTTTATCTTTAATTGATTCCGGGGTTTCCAGATAGACGATCAAATCACCCTGAATTTCGGGCATTCCGGCGTTGGGCTGAGCCAGAATGGGCAGAGTCGTTAAAGGTCGCATGATTTTCACGGTTTCCATAATAACGTCGATTCCGTTTCCGCAATTTGCGCCGATGATATCTGCTCCGGAATCGGTTAATTGTTGAACCGCTGTGGGAACGTCCACTCCCCAGGCGGTGTGAATTCCCGTATCGGTTAAATCGAATGTAAAGCTTGCCGCCACCGGTAAATCGGTCGCTTTTTTTGCCGCTTCAATCGCAGCCGTTATCTCTTCGAGGGTGATCATGGTTTCGATAAAAAGAACGTCGGCTCCCCCTTCGGCAAGCGCTTCGGCTTGTTCTTTAAAATAATCTTTGGCTGTTTGAATCGGCAGGGTTCCGAAAGGCTCGAGCATCTCTCCGGTGGGTCCCATGGAACCGGCTACGTATTTGCCCTGCGGACAAACCGATTTTGCCAATTCCGCACCTTTCTTGTTAAACAGATAGGCTTTATCCTGAAGGTCGTATTTGCTCAGTCTCGCTCTGTTTCCTCCGAACGTGTTGGTCTCCGCGATGTCGGAACCGGCGTTGTAATAATCCCTGTAAATCGAGAGCACGATTTCCGGTCGTTCGATATTTATCGCTTCGGGACATTCGCCCTGTTGCAAACCGCGTTTTTGCAATTCGGTGCCCATGGCGCCGTCGCTTAGTAAAACTTCGCCCGCTTTTAATCTTTGAAGAATGTTTGCGCTCATTGGTCGAATCCTTTCTCTGAGTTGATTTAAAGGAATGTTTTTAGAAAGACAATAAAAAGCAATTATTTTTGAACGGTTTTTTATTTTTCACAGAGGGCGGCATCAAAAAAAACCTCACAGATTTTTAAAATCCGCGAGGTTTAAATTTAAAGAAGTCAACAGTCGGATCAGTCGCCAAAAGTAATGCCCAGCCCGCGAGCCGTGCGCAATAATTGATCGTCCTGTTTTATTGTATTGTAAGCTGCAATAGCCTCTTTGATAGGAATGGAAACAATTTTGGGATGTTTATACGAAACCATTTTTCCGTATTCTGCGGAGAGAACCATTTCAAACGCCTTAACGCCAAATTGTGACGCCAATATTCTATCGTAAGCCACGGGCGTGCCGCCGCGCTGCAAATGTCCGAGAATGGTAACGCGGATGTCTTCTTCGCATCCGGCGTGTTTTAATTCTTCTTTTAACCGCAAACCGGCTCCGCCCAGATGCAGATTCAGATATCCGATTTCCTTGCTTTTTTCGCCGACCACTTCGCCTCCGATTGGTTTGGCGCCTTCGGCAATGACGATGATAACAAAACCGCGTCCGCCCACAATGCGGGTGTGAATCTTATCCATAACCCGGTTTATGTCGTAGGGAATTTCGGGAATCAGGCAAATCTCCGCGCCGCCGGCAACCGCCGCGTTCAGCGCAATCCAACCCGCGCCGCGACCCATTACTTCTAAAATAAAAATACGATTGTGGCTTTCGGCAGTGGTTACCAATTTGTCCACCGCATCGGTCGAAATTTCCACCGCAGTTTGAAAACCGAAAGTAAAATCCGTTCCGCTTAAGTCGTTGTCAATTGTTTTGGGCACGCCGATGATGTTCAAGCCCTTTTCATATAAAGACTGTGAAATGCGCTGGGATCCGTCGCCGCCGATATTGATAACCGCTTCGATGTTTTGATATTGCAATTTTCTAATCAGTTCGTCGGAACGATCAACGGTCGTCCAGTTTCCGTCTTTATCTTTAACGGGCCAGGCAAAAGGTCCGCCCTTATTGGTTGTTCCGATGATAGTCCCGCCCTTAACATGAATTCCGGAGACCTTCTTTTCGTCCAATACTATTAATTCCATCGGCTCACGCAAAACCCCGTTAAAAGCCTGATAACTACCAAGAATCTCCCAGTTATATTCTTGAGAGGCACGTTTTACAATGGCGCGAATTACCGCATTTAATCCGGGACAATCACCGCCTCCTGTGAGAACTAAAACGCGTTTCTTCATCTTTCCCTCTTCTATTTTTTAGACGTTTATTAAAAAAACTTTCACCAAATTAGCGCCAAATATAAGTCCTGCTCGCGCTTCGCGCAATTTTTATTTTAAACGAATACCATAATCGTCATTTTTTTTATTAATGTAAATTTTTTGTCGAATATTGTCATTATTGAAATTAATCCCAGCGAATATTTGAAGGCGGAACGCGGAGAAACTGATTTTTGTCGTTATTCATTTTAAGTTTGTTCGGTTAACTGACAAAGATTTCATTGAATTTTAATTAATGTTTCTCTATTTTATTTCAAGATCAATTAGTAAAAATTCTGTTTCTGAATTCAAGATTCAGGGAGAATCGTTTTTAATTAGTCCGGAGAAAAATTTATGTTAAAAGGAATTTTAAGTTTCTTGTTTCTGTTTCTGATCTGGGTTCATTTTGCGACAGGGCAGAATCAATCGAACGATGAAATCATCGTGAAATCCATACACCAAATCGAATATGAGGCGCATCGGAATATTCCGAAGCAGCCCTCTCTTTTTGACCCGAGCGGAAAGGATATTATTTCGCTTCCCAAACGACCGGCGATTCAACAACCTTCAAAAACAGTCTTTGGGTATCTGCCGGACTGGCAGTACATTTTTTCGCGTGATGATCTTCAATACGATCTGTTGACCCATATCGCGGCGTTTGATTTTTCGGTGGACGCCGGCGGAAATGTAAGTACGCCTTCTTACTGGCCCTGGACGGACGTTATTAATACGGCTCACGCTAACGGAGTTAAGGTCATTCTTACAGCGGTTAATTTTGACCGCGACGCCATACGTACCTTGATGACCGACGCCGATTCGAAAAATCGCTTTTTCCAAAATGTTAAAAGCCTGATGAGCCAATACAAGCTGGATGGGGTGAATATCGATTTTGAATCTCTTTACACGGCTGACCGGGGTTCGCTTTTGAATGTTTTTATGGCGGATTTGACGCAGAGCGTAAAACAGGATTTTCCCGACGCGGAGATTTCGTTTGCAGGACCCGCCGTGAACTGGGGCGGCTGGGATTTTACGGGACTTGCCGCCGCCTGCGATTACATTTTTATTATGGGATACGCCTTCAGCGGAAAATGGAGCGACAACGCCGGTCCAAACGCCCCTTTGACCGGAGGAAGTTACAATATTACCAATACGGTAACCGTGCAATACGCCGAGGTTACCAATACCAATCCCGAAAAATTAGTTCTTGGCGTTCCCTATTACGGACACCGCTGGAAAACGGTCAGCGGTCAGCCAAAAGCCGAAATTATTGATATTCTGGAAAGCACGCGTTTTTCGAAGGCGCAAAAAGAAGCCCCCAATTACGGAAGAATTTGGGATACCTCCAGTCAAACCCCATGGTTCCGGTATCAGGTGGGCAGTCAGTGGTATCAGGTGTGGTACGACGATGCCCAAAGTCTGGGACTAAAATACGATCTTGCCGAAGATAAAAAGCTGCGCGGCGTGGGAATGTGGGCTTTGGGCTACGACGGTGTGCGTCCCGAATTGTGGAATTTACTTCGGGAACGCTATTTGCCGGAAAGCGAGCCTCCTCCGATAACTCCCAAAAGTATTTTTGTCCGGTCAGGCGGAAATAACGATGATCTGTCGGTAAAATTTGAACCCGTCTTTGGCGTCAGCGGATACGAAATCTTTTTGAGCACGGACGCAAAAACTTATTCAAAAGCCGCGGACGTGCAGGATACCGCAATAACTATCAAAGATTTACAGCCCAATGAGCTGTATTATTTAAAAATCCGAAGTTACAACTCGCGGGGACTCAGCGATTTCTCGAGCGTTCTGCCCGTAACCACGTCTCCCGAAAAACCTGCCCTTTTGGTGGACGGGTTCGAACGCAACGATCAGGGAAATAACAGTTTTGATTTTCTTAAGTTCCACGCCCAATCGTTTGTGCAAAACGGACTTGCGGTGGCGTCCGCAACCAATGAGGCGTTGATTCAGGGATTTTGCGCTCCCGATTCGTTTTTACTTTTGGATTGGATGAGCGGAGACGAAGGTCAGGCTGATTTTACCTTTAATGAAGATGAAAAAGCGCTTGTCCGGCAATATCTTGAAAACGGCGGAAGGCTGCTGGTCTCGGGCTCGGAAATCGGCTACGATTTGGTGGAAAGAGGCTCGCCGGATGACAAGAGTTTTTTTGAGAATTATCTTAAAGCGCAATATGTGAACGACGCTCCCCTCGGTAAAAAAGGCTTGTATTACGAGGTTGAAGCGGTGGAAGGAACGATGTTCGAAGGATTATCGGATTTTTATTTTGATAACGGCACGCACGGAACCTACGACGTGAACTGGCCTGACGCCATTCTCCCGGCGGAAGGCGCGGTGCTTGGTCTTAAGTTTAAAAATGTCTCCGCATCCGACGGCGGCTGCGCAATTTATTACTACGGAAGTTTCGGAAAATCGACTAAAAAAGCGCGGCTCGTCTATTTTACATTTCCGTTGGAAACTGTTTACGCCGCTTCCGATAGGGACCTGCTGCTGACTGAAAGTTTAAAGTTTTTAAACACGCCCACCGCCGTCTCCCGGAATCCGAAATCAATTCCGGAGAAATTCAGGCTTATTTCCGCTTATCCCAATCCGTTTAACTCAACAGCCGTAATCCGGTTTTCGTTGGGCGAAAGGATGAAAATAACGCTCAAAATTTACAATGTTCGGGGCAGGGAAGTGTATGAGCAATCCGCCGGTTATCTGGCGTCCGGCGAACACTTGTTGAAATGGAGAGGCGTTGACCGGCGCGGACAAAAGGTGCCAAGCGGCGCTTACTTCTTCCGATTAAAAGCCGAGGGTAACGATCAGTCGTTTTCGGCTCAGGGTAAAATGGTTCTGATCCGGTAAATCAATTTGTTTAAACGATTGCTTCAGCTTAAAAATTCACAGGAGTATTACGTTTCGGTTGTTCCGGCAAAAGGAACGCCGGTCTGTGTTTTTCTTTTAAAATAACCGGAGGCTGTTTTGATGAGCAAAGGGTGGTTCTTCTTATCGATTTTAATCGTGTTCTTTTTAAATACCTTTTCCGAAGCCTGCACAACGGCGATTATTTCGGGAAAGGCGACACCGGACGGGCGTCCGCTGCTTTGGAAACACAGGGATTCCGATCAAAAACAAAATGCGCTGAGGTATTTTACGGACGGCAAATTTCCTTACATCGGTCTTGTGAACGCAAAAGATACCGAAGGAAAGGAAATTTGGGCGGGGAGCAACAGCGCGGGATTTGCCATTATGAATTCGGCTTCCTACAATCTGAAGCCCGCCGCCGACTCCACTAAAATTAAAGATCGCGAAGGCGAACTGATGAAACTGGCTTTGCGGAACTGCCGGACGCTTTCGGATTTTGAACGTCTTTTGGATACCCTGCCCAAACCACTCGGAGTGGAATCCAATTTCGGAGTGATCGACGCCGAAGGGGGCGCGGCGTATTACGAAACCGATAATTTCGGTTACAAAAAATTAGATGTAAACGATCCGAAGATCGCGCCGTTTGGCTATCTGATCCACACCAATTTTTCTTTTACCGGGCGACCGGACGACGGCTACGGATATATTCGCTATCAGGCGGCTGAAGAGTTGTTCCGGAAAGCTGCCGCCGCAAATCAACTGGACGCGCGGTTCATTTTGCAAAGGGTCAGCCGTTCTTTAAAACATGCGCTCACCGGGCGGGACTTAACGCAAAATCCTCCGCTTTCCGGCGGGGAATTCCGCTTTGTGACCTTCCGCGATTTTATTCCGAGACGCAGTACGGTTTCGGTGGTTCTGGTTCAGGGAGTGAAGCCCGGGCAGAATCCCGATCAAACGGTATTGTGGACGATTTTGGGATTTCCGCTCACTTCGGTCGCTTTTCCGCTTTGGGTTTCCGCGGGTAATTCCCTTCCCGCAATATTAACCGCCGATGCCAGCCGTACCGCTCCGCTTTGCCGGGCTTCTCTTAAATTAAAAGAAAGGTGCTTCCCGATTAAACGGGGATCAGGTCCTAATTATCTGAATTTAGCAGCGGTCTTAAATCGGGACGGCAGCGGAATTTTGCAGCAGATACTCCCATTTGAAGAACAAATCATTCAGCAAGCCCAAAAGATGATTCGATTATTTGAGGAGCGGGGCGTTCGGGAAGGAGAAGTTAAAAAGTTTTACAGGGACACCGAAATACGGATCAAAGATTTTATGCGCGCTCGTTTTAAGGTCAATTTGGAGAATTAACGGTTGGAAGTTAAGAAATTTTTGAGCAGCAGCGGAATTGAGATTCTGGTCGGCATGGATGATAGCAGCAACGATTGGTTAACGTTCAAGGAGAGTCATCCGCGGGATTTGTGGTTTCATGTGCATGGTTTTCCGGGGAGTCATGTGGTGTTGCGCTGCGGCGAGCTGGAGACTCCTGCGGACAAAGAGAGCGTTAAAGAGGCGGCACAATTGGCGGTTTATTTTTCCAAGATGCGCAACGCCGGAAAAGCGGCTGTGCATTACTGTCTGGTTCGCGATGTGCAAAAGCCGAAGCGGGCAAAACCCGGCAGCGTGGTGATTAAACGGGCTAAAAAGATGGTTGTTAATCCGCGGCTACCGGAGGAGTGAGGAAGTCGTGACGAGTGACGAGTAACAAGGTCGTGATGCGTGATGCGTAATGCGTGATGAGTAACAAGTAACGAGTGACGAGTGACAAGTTTAGTTGTTTAAAATAAATTTCGTAGGAATAAAAAGATATTAACCCAGTAATTTATTACTGGGAACAAAGACGCCTCCCCCTTTTTCTCCGCCCTTTAGGGCATAAGTGAAAAGTGATTAGTGACGAGTTACAGGTTGAAATTTGGCTGATGGAGAAAATAATAAATCCGAAATTCGAATGACAGAATGACAAAAATTCAAAACAAAACTTTGTTAACGAGGAATATTCTAAAATTCAGATACTGTGCGGTTTGAGTAAAGACCCCCCTTGCCTTCGGCGTTCCCCCCTTTGTAGGGGGGAAATTAAAAGGGGGGTCTTAAATTCAGAATAAATTGATATTTAACAAGGTCGTGATGCGTAAAAGTGAGAAAGTAGATTGAATAGGAAAATCGAA
>JAADIP010000131.1 GCA_013151275.1 Calditrichota bacterium
CGCCTCCCACGCCCATCTGTTTGTAATCGATCATTACTTCCACAAAATCGCCTTCGTTTATTTGGTTCAGATGCTTTTCTCCGCGGAATTTACGTTCCAGTTCTTCCATGGAATAACGCAGGGCTGAAAAACCGAAAGTCGGATTTCCGATAAACAAAATTCCCCGCCCTTCTTTGTTCGTTAAAGCCAGCCAGCGGGTATCGGTGCGGTAACCGGTTTCCTGCGGACTAACGTAAGGAAAAAATAAATCTTTTACGGGCACGGAATAATCGCCCAGATATGCGCCTGTTTTGCGATCCCAATAATTCTCGTGCGGTCCGCGTCCGAACCATCGCGCACGATCGAATTGACGGGGCAAACGGAGACGCATTCCCAATCGCGGTATTTCGGGCAGGTTCTCCTTTCCCGCTTTGAATGTGTTGTCCACCGAAACAACGCCGTTTCCGTAAACATCGTATCGGGCAAGCATGAAGGATTTCACAGAAGGAAAAGAAAATTTAACCCTAATTTGAAAGTGACGTTGGTTAATTTTCTGCGTCGCAATCTCTGCAACCTTACGATTCCGACCGGCATCTTTCCACGGAGCGCAGCGTTCCGGCATTCCGTTACCGAAATCGTTGTCGGTGGGAGCACGCCAGAAATTAGGCAAAGGACCCCGCTTTAAAAGTTCAACGCCAAAAGATTTAAAAGAACGGATTGTGCCTGTCGTTTTATCGAAAACCAATTCAAAGCTTTCGCCTTTTACCCGAATTGATTTTTTACTTTCCCTGACTTTTATTTCCGGTAAATCATCGATTTTTAAGGGTTCGGCTTCCTGCGACCAGGGTAAAATAAACTGTTCCGTAGCTATCGCGTGATCCGCCGATATTAGTCCCTCCGGCGCAGCGGTTTTGACCGCAAAATTCAACGTATATTCCACCCCGCTTTGAGGCGCAGCCATGGGAAGCTGCAATTCAACCGTCTCTTCCTCGCCAGGAGCGACGTTTAGTCCGGGCAGCCGGCGACGAAAAACCTCTTTTCCGTTTGCTTCGACGGTGTATTCGATATTGAACTTGTTCAGATTGGTAAAAGCAAATTTGTTTTTGATCTTAATCCGATTCGGAGAAAACGGTACGGCTTCGAATCCGACATTCTGATAGACCTTTTTAACTTCCCACAAGGCGGGATGCGGCGTGCGGTCGGGCGAGACCAATCCGTTAATACAGAAATTAAAATCGCTCGGAGTGCCTTCCGGACCGAAATCTCCGCCAAAAGCCCACCATTTGCGCCCTTTTTCATCAGTCCGGGCGATACCCTGATCCACCCAATCCCAGATGAATCCGCCCTGCAGATTCGGATACTTTTCGATGATTTCCCAGTAGTCGCTGAGATTGCCGTTGCTGTTCCCCATGGCATGCGAATACTCGCACAAAATTAAAGGGCGGTCTCTCAGGCGATAACCGTACGATTCCAGATAAGCCCAGGCGTACATGGGACTGACAATGTCCACATAAGGGCGTTCCTGAGCGCGTTCGTACTGCACCGGTCGGCTCGGATCGCGGCTGTGAATCCATTTCGACGCCTCTTCAAAATTAATCCCGTCGCCTGCTTCGTTGCCCATGGACCAGATGATGATCGAAGGATGATTTTTGTCCCGTTCCACCATACGTTGAATCCGATCTAAATGCGCTTCCGTCCAATCGGGATTTTTGGCTAAACTTTTTTCGCCGTAGCCCATGCCGTGCGACTCGATATTGGCTTCGTCAATCAAATAAATCCCGTAGCGATCGCAAAGCTCGTACCATCTCGGATCGTTGGGATAATGACTCGTGCGCACCGCGTTAATATTAAATTCCTTCATCAATTCGATGTCTTTTATCATGGATTCTTCGCTGATCACATGACCGGTGTGCTCGTCGTGCTCGTGACGGTTTACGCCTTTTAAGTAGATCGGCTCGCCGTTGACAAGAAGTTGTCCGTTGCGTATCTCCACTTTACGAAAACCGATTTTGTCGGCAAGAACTTCCAAAGTTTGATTGTTTTCGTCTTTTAAGATCAGGGCAAGATTGTAAAGATTTGGCGTTTCAGCCGTCCATTTTGCCGGATTATCAATCCGCGTTTTGAGGGTTAATTTTAAATCTTTTTTTGTGAATTTAAATTTGCGCGATGATTTGGCAACCGTTCTATGATGGTCATCCGACAACAATAATTCGATTGAGAAATTTTGGTCGGGCGTCCGCGCCAGATGATGCCGCAAATCCACATCAACCGCAAGCTCCGCATCCCGATAATTTTCGTCCAGATCGGTGTGAACAAAAAAATCACGAATTCGTACCCGCGGCGCGGAGTAAAGAAAGACGTCCCGCTCTATTCCGCTGACGCGCCAGAAATCCTGACATTCCAGATAAGAGCCGTCCGACCAGCGATACACTTTTAAAGCGACGGTGTTTTTACCTTTACGCAAATAACGGGTAATATCCCATTCAGCGGGCGTTTTGGAGCCCTGACTGTAACCGACGTACCGTCCGTTAATCCAGATGTAAAACGCAGATTTGACCGCGCCGAAGCGGATGAAAATTTCTCTGTTTTGCCAACCTTCGGGGACGGTAAAGGTTCGCCTGTAGCTTCCCACGGGATTATAATCATGAGGCACCTTCGGCGGATTCGGTTTGTCTGTCCATTCGTAGCGGACATTGACGTAAATGGGAATTCCGTAGCCGTTAAATTCCCAGTTAGCCGGAACCCTAAAATCATCCCAATCGCTCACATCGTAATCGTCTTTGTAAAATTCTTCGGGAGCGTCCGCCGGTTTTTCTACCCATTTGAATTTCCAGATACCGTTAAGCGAAAGATAATACGGAGATTCTTTCTCTTTTTTATTAAGCGCCGATTGCAGATTTGCAAACGGAATTGGCGCGGCGTGAGGTTTTTCTTTATTTTGATCGAACATTTTCGGATTTTCCCAATCAGGGATCGGGTTTTGAGCCTGCATCGTTCCTCCGGATAGTATAATAAAAATGAGCGGAAACAACAAAATTCGACTCATGCCGCACTCCTCGTTTTTTTAAATGTTACGCGCACATTACTCCCGAACGGCGGGGACGCCGATTGTTTGCGGCGCATTTGCATCCGGATATCGCCGCGAGTCATAAAATACCTATTAAACAATTCAAAAGGAATAAAAATCCACAAATCGCGGCGTCGGGAATCTATCCGATTTAAAAAGTGGCTCCACCTTTAAAAAGTGAAGCCACCAACCAACCCAATTTGAGGAGGGTTTTTAAGGGCTGACAATTATTCTGTTCGTGTCTTTTTTTTAACTTCGGCTTTCTTTTTCGATAAATTAAAATCGGCTTGAAAATCAGTTAAATATTGAACTAAATTCCCGGTTTTATCGACTCGGATACAGCTCCGCTCCGTCACTTACATCCCGCCTGTAGTGGTCTGACATGAAAGCCCTGAAATCAACTTAAATTTTCCCGATTCAAAAAATCGATTTCCGAGCCGCGCAATAATCAAATTCTTCGCAAAAACGACCCCGCTCCGACGATAATCGCAAAACCAATGTTACTTTTCGCCAAGCCGAAACGGCTTTTTCCGATCTCTTCAATTGTTTAATTTCATCTTTTTACCGTAATCCAGCCGATGGTACATGGTCACCCTGGGAAAAAAAGGTACGATAATGGGAAAAGGAACGTTTGTCTGCCAGGCAAACATGTCGATCCGCGTCAATTTAATGGAATCGTAAGCGGAGATATTCACTTCAATTTGATCTTTGTATTTTTCCCGCAAGGCAGCCACGTAAGGATCGAGATAGTTTTTAACGGTATTAACGACATTCATGCTGTCCGAAATTTGCACGCCGCGCCGCTTTAAAATTTTTTCTGTCTGATATTGGGCGATCAAAGCATCCCGCCACATTCGAACATACTGACGCACCGACGGAATCCGATCGTATCCGCGATCGTAGGCGACCTTTGTCAATTCGCGGTCGCGCAGCAGATCGGCGACGGATAACCGTAACTGCTCCGGAAATTCTTTTGCCGAAAAATCGCGTCTTCTGAAAATTAGCGGATGTTTTTCCAATTCGGTCATAAATTCTTCAACCGTGTAAACCTTGCCGTCGTATTTAAAAAACTCCGATTTTTTCAGCTTTTGATATTTGCTTTCGTAATCCGAAGAGTCGGCTATTTCGCGCTTTCGGTCAAAAACATTGTCAAGAAATTTATTCTCTTTCTCTTTTTCATTCTTAAAATAGATCGGTTTCAAAAAGTCAACCATCTTTTTGAAGGTACGGGGATTAAAATCGAGGCGTTTTCCGCGCATCAGTTCGGAAGCAAAACGGGCGTAAATTTCCGTGGCTTTAATTTGTGTAAGCCTGGCTTTGACATCCCGCACCCGCTGACGAATATCGCGGTCCGAAAGCGCCGCGCGGTTTGTCCAGCCCTTTATCTGTAAAATCATATAATAATGCGCGTCAATTTTAACGGGACCTATTAAATCTCCTTTGGAAAGTTTTTCCGAATACAACGCTTTATGAATTTGATCGACTTCGGGAGAATCGAATTTTACCTCACGCTCGGGTGCTCTTGCTTTGGAGCCGGTTTCTTTAATCAGTTGTTCGACGGAAATATTTCTATCTTTTAACACTAGGATTATGCTGTCCGCGTTTGCTTTGTTAAAAAAGCTTAGGTATTGAACCCTGTAAACGCGTCCGGCGACGGAATAAACGCGTTTAATTTCCGACGTGTCAAGTTTTACTTTTTTTACGCCTTCCTGATAATACAACCATTGGCGCATGGCTTGTTCCTGACGCCCGCGGATGTAGCGTTGAAAACGGACGTTATTTGCCAGTTCGTTATCATCACCAGCTTCCAGTGCCAACATTTTTTCGGCGACCAGACTGTTGAAAATTATTTTTTTATCGATATTTGTGTTTCCGCGGGCGTATCGGGGACGGATGGTGTATTCCGCCCTGCGAATAAATTCATCGACTGTAATTTCCCTGTCAGCCACGCGAACCAAAATATTTTTGGAATTGACTTCGGCTTTGCGGCTGCATTGTGAAAAGAAGACGGCAAACACGCCAAATAAAACAAGAACCATTATTTTTTTCATAAATCTCCGTCCGATTTAAACTCCGTAATTGTGAACATTACCCAATATTCCGAATTCGTGTAATTAATACTCAAAGCGGGAAGCATTGTTAAAGAATCCCATAGCCTGCCTTGTTTTAAGTCGAACCTCCGACGATTCAAGATAATTTTTTTTCTGATAAAACTTTCTAAGAATCCGCAAAAATAGCCTCTCCCGCATTATTTTACCGATTATTTTCAGCGCTTCACAGACTTCCGGTCATGTCGATTGCCGGATAATGAGTTCGGTTTCCAATTTGACGGTTCGGACGGTGTTGGCTGTATCGTTCCTCAGTTGATCGAGCATTAATTCCATTGCGGATTTACCAAGATCGTAAGGCTTTTCATCAACGGTGGTCATAGGAGGATCGATGATCGATACCACGGGATTATTGGAAAAACCTATCAGTGCAAAATCGCCGGGAATGCGAAAACCGTTCTGTTTAATGACCATAAAAGCGCCGATAGCCACAGGATCGTTTACCGCAAAAATCGCCTCCGGTTTTTCTTTTAGCTTTAGAATTTTCTTCATGCTCCGCACGCCGTCTTTTTCGTGCATTCCGCCCCAACAAATCCATTCCCCTTTTAAAGGTATTCCGGCGTCTTTTATGGCGGCTTCGTAGCCGCGATAACGCTCTTCGCAGACGGGCAAATGCCGCGGTCCCGCGAAATGGGCGATCTTGCGGTAACCTTTCCCGATTAAATACCCGACCGCGTTGTAAGCGCCGTTAAAATCATCCGCAATCACCCGGTTCGCCGGGACGTCCGCGCAGATGCGGTTAAAGAACACAACCGGAATTCCCAGATCAATCGCCTTTTTAAAATGCGAGCCGTCAACAGTTGTTTGAGATTTGGAAACGATTAAGCCGTCCACTCTGTTTGTTATCATCGATCGGGTATTAATTTTTTCACGCTCAACGTCTTCGTCTGACTGACTGACAATAATGGTGTATCCTTCGCGATAGGCGACATCTTCGATGCCGCTGATAGCCGACGAAAAAAACTCGTGTCTGATTTCCGGAACAATAACTCCTATCGTGTAACTGCGTTTTTGTTTCAGATTTTGAGCGATGGAATTGGGATAATAATTCAATTCCCGCGCCACCTTACCCACCAGGTGCTTTGTCCGTCCGCTGATAGCCGGATGGTTATTCAGCGCCCGCGAAACGGTGGAAGGCGAAATACCGAGAATTCTGGCAATGTCTTTAATGGTAGCGCGCGGCATAATGTCAATAACCCGAATTCGTAATTTAATTTTTGTTCAGATCGCAAAACGGAAGCGCAATCGTTGGCGAATATTTTACGTCTTATTTTGTTTGTTGTCAAATAATATTTACTGATTTTTTACGCCGCTTCCCTGTTTTAAAACATCTTTAAGTCATGTAAAATCAATCTGTTCTTACTTGCCGATAAAACAACCCGATCCTAAATCAACAACGACAAAATCCCTCCTTTTCCGAATCCCATCCAACCCTCTCCAAACAGCGGTCTATTTATTTAAAAACACATTATCCTGTGTTTGCCGCATCAAAAATCATGGCGCTAAAATTTTATTCCCCAAAAAAAGTATTATTTTTTCGCCTTAATTCATTAACTGCAAAAGAATTTTGTATTAATTGAAAGAATTTTTTCTTAAATTAAATCATATTCCGAAAGGGACGATTCATAAAGAAAACGGCAACAGTTTCCGTTGCAATCCGATTAAAAAGCGCGGCAAGGAGGAATTATGATTGACGGCTTGAAGGAAAAAGTACAAACCTATCGCGAAGACCTTTTTCAATTGATTCAAAAATTGATTCAGATTCGCAGTTACAGCGGCGAAGAGCGGGAAATCGTGGAATTCATTCAAAGCAAAATGCGCGACTACGGTTTTGACGAAGCTTTCAGCGACAAATTGGGAAACGCTGTGGGTCGCATCGGCGACGGAGCGATCAAAATTCTTTTTGACGCCCATATCGACACAGTACAGGTAACCGAAGGAGAAAACTGGACCTATCCGCCGTTCGAGGGCAAAATTGTTGACGGAAAAATTTACGGTCGCGGCGCGGTGGATGAAAAACCTGCCATGGCAGGATACCTTATCGCCGGCAGAGCGATCAAAGAAATTTATGGCGACCGCCCGCTGCCCTTTACACTCTACGTGGTCGGTTCTGTTCTGGAAGAAGATTGCGACGGTTATCCCCTGCTCCATCTGATCGAGAAAGAAGGGATTCGTCCCGACTATGTTGTGTTAGGCGAACCGACAGATCTGAAAATCTATCGCGGTCAACGGGGACGGATGGAAGCGGAAATCATCACGCGCGGAAAATCCGCCCACGGTGCGCACAATCGCCAGGGCGTTAACGCTATCTACAAAATGGCAAAAATTATTTCCGAAATCGAACAATTGGACGAGAGACTGGAACCTGCGGAGCCTCTGGGCAAGGGCTCGGTTACCGTAAGCGATATTGTCAGCAAGGGACCTTCGCTCTGTTCGGTTCCCGATTTCTGCCGTATTCATATCGACCGCCGTTTAACGATTAGCGAAGACCGGGAATCGGTTATTCGCCAGCTCAAAGAAATCGCCAGCAAACTGAACATTAACGCCGAGGTGGAAATTCCCCGTTACCGCGGCAAAAGCTGGAAGGGAACCGAGTTTGAACAGGAAGCCTATTTTCCCACCTGGGTTCTTGAAAAAAATCATCCGTTAATTCGGGCAGCCCAAAAAACAGCCGAGCGGATTTTCGACGGCGGGACTGAAATCGGCGTCTGGAGTTTTTCAACCAACGGCGTGGCTACCGCCGGGCGGCTGAACATTCCCACCATCGGTTTTGCCCCGGGTAAAGAAGAATTGTCGCATTCGGACAGAGAGGAACTGGTATTGCACGATTTATTGAAGGCAACCGAATTTTACGCCCTATTCCCGTTTGAATTAATTGAGATACTGAACAGCAAATAGAGGAGCAAGCCATGCAGACCAAATTAAAAGGAAAACATTTTATAACCACTCAGGACTGGACGGTTCAGGAATTAAAAACGCTTTTCGAACTGGCAAAGCGGTTGAAGGTGGAATATGCCGCCGGTAAGTTTCACCGGAATCTCCAGGGGAAATCACTGGGCATGATCTTCTTCGACCCTTCTACACGGACGCGCACCTCTTTTGAAGCGGCGATGACGCAGTTAGGCGGACACAGTATTTTCTTCGCTCCTCAGACCATGCAGATTTCGCACGGAGAAGGCGCCGTCGATACAGCCAAAGTACTTTCCGGTTATTTGCAGGGCATCGCGGTTCGATTTTGCGCGTACGGCGAAGGCAATCGCTATCTGGAAGAATTGCGGGCTGCAAGCAGAGTACCGATCGTCAATATGCAATGCGATATTTATCATCCGGCGCAGATATTAGCCGATTACTTTACAATTACCGAACATTTCGGCGAAAACACACGCGGACTTAAGTTGGGAGTGAGCTGGACCTCCGCGCCTAATTACATTCGTCCGCTTTCCGTGCCGCAAAGCCTGATTTTAATGATGCCGCGTTTTGGAATAGACGTTACTCTGGCGCATCCGCCCGAATTTGAACTGATGCCGGAAGTCGTTGAACAGGCAAAGAAAAACGCAGAAGAAGCCGGGGTAAAATTTGAAATCAGCCATAAAATGGAAGACGCCTTTGAAGACGCCGATGTTGTAATTCCCAAATCATGGGGTCCCTTGGTTTACACGCAGAATGAACGGGAAGGACTTAAATTAATAGAAAAATATCCGGGTTGGGTAGCCGACGAAAAACGCATGTCCCTGACCAAACCTCATTCGCTTTACATGCATCCCCTTCCCGCAGACCGGGGCAAGGAAGTTACGCCGGGCGTTATCGACGGACCGCATTCCGTTGTTTATCAGGAAGCGGAAAACCGCCTGCACGTGCAAAAGGCTTTACTGTCCCTGATTCTGTAACCGGGGAATGTCAAGAAGCATAGAGTCATCCCGAAACCTGTCTCCGATAAATCGGAGTCTTCGCTTCGCTACGACCGGCCTAAAGATTTGTCCTGTGGGTCATTTCAGTCCGGCAGATGCCGTCCTCATGAGCGGGCTTGTCCGGTGCAAGACGAACGTGTATGATCGAAGGATGACCCTTTGAGTGTAAAAAACTACAGGTATCAAAATCAGAGATTATTTTATGGAAAGCCATTATTTTTATCAGTGCATAAACTGTCAGCAAAAATATCCCGCCGAAAAGATTGAGGAAAATTTATTCTACCTCTGCCCTTCGTGCGGGAAAGCCGGAAAAAACGAGCCGTTGCGGGGCGTTCTTAACATAGTTTACGATTACGATGAAATCCGGCGTAAAATTTCACGCGAACATTTTCTGCGGCTGCCCGCCGGAATTCCCTGGCTTTATCCTCAACTTCTGCCGCTTGAATACGATGTTAGCGGCGACGGCTTAAAATCGATTCCGCAAAAACTGCTGCGCAATCTTGTTCTTCCCTCAAATCAGATTTTAACCTTTGAATTCGAAGGAACCGAAATTCTGATTCTGGACGACACCCGAAATCCTACGTTTTCGTACAAGGATCGGGCGAGCATTCTGGTGGCGTTAAAGGCTTTGCAGATGGGAATTCGGGAAATTTCCGCCGCCTCCACGGGCAATGCGGGATCTTCTCTGGCGGGAATCTGTGCGCGAACGGGACTCAAAGCGCGCATCTGGGTTCCCGAGTCCATTCCTCTGGCAAAATTACTGCAAATTCAATCATACAGCGCGCAAATACACCTCGTAAAAGGCGATTACGATTCGGCTTTCGATCTGTCTTTGGAAATCGGCGGAAAATTGGGCTGGTACAACCGCAACACCGCCTACAATCCCCTGACCATCGAAGGAAAAAAATCAGCCGCGTTTGATCTGTTTATCCAAATGAAAGGGAAATTACCCGATCTGATTTTTGTGCCCGTGGGAGACGGGGTTATTATTTCCGGAATTTACAAGGGACTAAGGGAGCTGGTGCAGCTCGGATGGATTGAGACTCTTCCGCGGCTCGTCGCCGTTCAGTCAACCGGAAGCGACGCTCTGGTGCGCTATCTCCGAACAGGAAAATTCGAATACAGGGAAGCCAACACTTTAGCGGACAGTATTTCCGCGGGAGCGCCGCGTAATCTGTTTATGGCAGCCGAAGCCGTGCGGAAATCTGACGGAATCGCCCTTGCCGTTTCCGACGAAGCAATACTGAATGCGCAAAAAATGATTGCCGAAAAAGCGGGCTTACTGGCGGAACCAGCCGCCGCCGCTACCTTTGCCGCTTACGGAAAGATGAAAAAAAACGGACAGATAGAAAACGGAACAAACGCTTTGCTGCTAATGACCGGAAGCGGTTTGAAGGACGTTGGGGCTTTACAAAAGTGGAATACAACGCCCGAGGCGCGTTCAGCCGCCGAATGGAAAGACATTTTTGGGGTGAAATAGATTCGACGGAATTATTTCAAAGGTTCCTATTAAAAAAACGGTCGCTCATCCCATTTGTCGAAAATTATCCGTGAACGTGACCCGAATATTCATTATATTATTGTAAACCTTTCCCGATGAGAGGTTGCGATGTCATTAATGAAAATTCGGCGGCGAATAACAGTAAAAAGTATCATCATTTTATAGGGTAAAATATGAAAGCCAATCCAAACGACTTTCGCGTCGATGCCGTCGGCAAACTGCGCGGAGAAACCCGCTACATCCGCGACGAAAAGATTCCCGGACTCTGGTTTGGCGCCGCCATACGCAGTCCCCTTCCCCGCGCGCGAATAAAATCAATTAGTTTCGATGAAAATTTTGACTGGAACAGGGTGACCGTGGTGACGGCAAAAGAGATCGACAATAATTACGTGGCAATGCTGGAAAACGACATGCCCTTTTTAGCCGAAGAAATCGTGAATTACGCGGGCGAACCGGTGGTTTTGATTGCCGCCGCCGATAAAGAAACGCTTCGCGAAGCAGCAGAACACGTTAAAGTGGATTACGAGCCTCTGCCCTGCGTTTTCGATATGTTGCAGTCGGAAAACAGCGGCGTAAAAATTTTCGGCGAACGCAACATCTTCAAAGAGGTTCGTATTGAAAAAGGAAACATCGAACAAGCCCGGCAAAATGCCTTTGCAACAGTGGAATTGGAATCCGAAACGGGATTTCAGGAACATCTTTATTTGGAGCCGCAGGGCGTTGTGGCTATTCCCGAAAAAGACCGGATAATCATCAAAGGTTCTCTGCAATGCCCGTATTACATCAAAGCGGCGTTAGATGAGATGTTCGGCGGTCAAAAACACGTTACGGTTATTCAAGCCGCGACCGGAGGCGCGTTCGGAGGCAAGGAAGATTTTCCGTCGCTTTTGGCGGGTCACGCCGCCCTGCTCGCCTTAAAGAGCGGGCATCCTGTGGCTATGTTTTTCGATCGTGAAGAAGATGTGCGGGTCACCACCAAGCGGCATCCTTCTTATCACAAAGATATCGCGTATGTGGATAAAAACGGGCGTATCTTGGGATTGGATTTGACCATCTATCTGGACGGCGGAGCCTATTGCACCTTATCTCAGGTCGTTTTGGCAAGATCGGCGCTCACCGCGACGGGCTGCTACCACGTGCCGCACGTGCGTATTTTAGCCAAAGCCGTTGCCACAAACACCGTTCCCAGCGGAGCCTTCAGAGGTTTTGGCGGACCGCAGGCTGTTTTTGCCATCGAAATGCTCATCGAAAAAATCGCTCAACAGTTAAATCTACGTCCGGACAAAGTACGCCGCGTCAATCTCATTAAAGAAGGTCAATCAACCGCCACCGGACAGATTCTGCGCTACAGCGTTTCCGCCGAAGAGACCTTTAACGACGTGCTTGAACGCAGCGATTATGTCCGAAAATATAACGCTTACAAAAAACAGAACACGCCCGTTCTCGAACGTTTGTTAAAAGGCGTTTATCCGAAAAAGAACGCCGGCGATATGTTGAAGGGCATCGGTTTGTCCGTTTCGCTGCACGGCGCCGGATTTACGGGAACCGGAGAAAACCGGATCAAGGGAAAAATTCGGGTGGAGATAAACAAAGAAGGAATGCCGGTAATTTTTTCGGCGCAAACGGAGATGGGACAGGGCGAAGAAACGGCGCTTAAAAATATTTTAGCCAAAACCCTGAGCATCGATCGCGAACTCATCCTTTTGACGGAAGTGAACACCGATCTTGTGCCAAATTCCGGACCCACCGTGGCATCGCGCACCACCATGGTTGTGGGGAGCCTTCTGGTTGAGGCGGGCAAGGAGATCATTTCCCGGTTGACTAAAAAATTAAACAGCGAAACGGGAAAATCGTTTGAATATCGCCTGGGCTATTTTTATGACGGCGAACAAATCATCTCTTTCCGCGAGGTTGCCCAAAAATACGCCGGACTTTTCGTCGAAAAACAATACAGCCACCCGCCCGTCATCAAATTTGACGATATCCGCTGGAAGGGAGACGCTTATCCGGTATTTTCATGGGCGGCAGCCGTGGCGGAAGTTGAGGTTGATCCCGTTACTTTTGAGATTTCCGTTGCCAGATATTACACCA
>JAADIP010000208.1 GCA_013151275.1 Calditrichota bacterium
AATCAAGCAAATCAAGGTTCAGACAAATTAAGTTCTTGAACCATGATTAAAAGGATTTTAAGGATTAACTTGATTGCGGAAAGTTAAAATCAAGGCAATCAGGTTAATCATGCAAATCAAGGTTCAGACAATAAAGTTTTCGAACCATGATTAAAAGGATTTTAAGGATTGGCATGATTGGGCAAAGTCTAAAATCAAATAAATCAGGTTAATCATGTAAATCAAGGTTCAGACAATTAAATATTCGAACCATGATTAAAAGGATTTTAAGGATTGGCATGATTGTGAAAAGTTAAAATCAAGGCAATCATGTTAATCAAGCAAATCAAGGTTCAGACAATTAATGATTAGCGTGATTTTGCTCTTAGGTTTTTTTCTGAACGGGAGGGGATTCGCCGCGGTCGGGTCAATGACGAAAATCAGTCATTCATTCTTCCGGCTCGTCAAGCATAAAAAGGTCGGGAAGTTTTTGCAGAGCCAGGCGAAAATTTTCCGGCAGATCCGATTCGAATTCCATCTTTTCGCCTGTGCGCGGATGCAGGAAAATCAGCTTTTTGGCGTGTAATGTTTGATAAGGTAAAAGTTTGAGTAAATGCAAGCCGCGTTTGCGCAGGTTGTCGGGTAGATTAAGAAGCTGGGTTTCTCTGCCGTTGTAAAGCTGGTCGCCTACAACCGGATGATGGATGTGGGTCATGTGCACGCGAATTTGGTGGGTTCTTCCGGTTTCGAGCTTCACTTCAATTAAGGTGACATATCTGAAGCGTTTAAGTACGCGGTAATGGGTAATGGCGTGTCTCCCGCGTTCATCGACGACAAATTTAATGGGATTTTTTCTGCTGCGGGCTATGGATGCGCGTATGGTGTCTTTTTCTTCCGCAAAGTCGCCCCACACCAGCGCCCAGTAAATTCGGAAAATTTCTTTGGTATCAAACTGACGGCGCAGTTTTCTTTGCGCGAGGTCGTTTTTGGCGATGATAATCAGTCCCGATGTGTCTTTATCGAGGCGGTGAACAATTCCCGGACGAACGGCTTCGCCGGTATCGGCAAGTCTGGAAGTGTAATGTAAAAGGGCGTTTACCAGGGTGTTGGACTCGTTGCCTTTTCCCGGATGAACGACCATTCCCGCCGGCTTATTGATTACGATAATATCGTCGTCTTCATAAACAATATCGATGGGAATGGGAGCTGGCTGAAGATCGATATCAACCTCTTTGAAATGGACGGTGATTTCATCGCCTTTGCGCAAAATGTAGCCGCTTTTGGCTGGTTCGTTATTAACCAGCACATAGCGATTTTTAATCAAGCGATAAAAATAAGAACGGCTATGCTCCTTAAAACGGTTAGTCAAATAAACGTCCAGGCGATATCCGATATCTTCGTTATCAACAATTAGTGTTAGTTTTTCTTCTGTCACAGGTTTATTAAATGTGCCTTTGTTTTCTTAATTGGTTAATCAGGTTTCGACGGCTTCGTTTTTGGATTTCGGATAAGTCAGATTTTTTAAAGGATCGCCGATAAACAAAACATAAAATATAAGAATAATCATACCGATGGTCACAACCGAATCGGCGACATTAAACACGGGCCAACGGGTAAGGCTGTAACCGGGGAATTGAAACCCGATCAGATTAAAAGAAGGAATGGAAATATCAATAAATTCAAAATCCAGGAAATCGACAACTTTACCGCGGATAAAACGGTCGAGTAAATTGCCGATCGCCCCGGCGGCGATCAGACTCAACGCCGTCTGAAGAAGCCATCCCTGATTTCGCAGGCGGAACAAATAATAAAAAACAAGACCAGCCGCTCCGAGTGAAAGAATCGTAAAGAGTATCGGATTATCGATTCTTACTCCGAAAGCCATACCCGGATTTTCGACATAAGTGATACGAAAGAAATTTCCCAGAACCGGAATCGATTCGCCCAGACTCATACTGGTCTTGATTATGTATTTGGTCAACTGGTCCAAAAAAAGAACAAAGACGATTATTCCGGTCATCGTCAGATAGTTAAAGCGTTTTTCCATAAAAGCACCCGTATTCAACTTATCTCCTGCCCGATTCGGCGACTTTACAATCGAAACAAATGGTCGTCGTAGGCACCGCTTCCAGACGCGCCCGCGCTATTTCATTATTACAAACGCGGCAAATTCCGTAAGTTCCCCTTCTGATGCGTTCCAATGCCTGCTCTAATTGCTTTAGATATTTTTCGTCACGGGCGGCAAATAAAAACGCTTTTTCTCTTTCCATATTGTCAGTGCCAAGATCAGCCATGTGGTAAGAATAAGCCGAATGATCGCCGGTAGCTTCGCGGGTAGTCGAATCAAGAACGGTGGAACGTAAATAGTCCAGATTTTTCTTCACTTCTTCCTTCTTTTTTTGGATAAGCTGCTGGAAATGTTCAAGATCCTTTTTGTTCATAAATCTATTCTCCTTTGGTTGATTTCTTTAATCCGAGTTTAAATTCAAATTCATCGATTTTGACATCTTTACAAAAATAGTCGTCTGTTTTGCCAAAAACTATATTATCTGCTAACGTTTCAGTTTGAATGTAGTTCTGTTGATTTTTAATCGCTTCCGTTTTTTGAGGATCGAGACCCTCAACCTGAATAACAATATGGTCTGTAACTTCGAATCCGGCTTCTTTTCTTAAATTCTGCACACGATTTACAAATTCTCTCGCAAATCCTTCTTCCAGCAATTCTTTGTTTAACTGTAAATCCAGAGCAACGGTTAGGTTGTCTTCGGAATAGACGGCAAAATTGCCTTTGGCTTCCGAAGAAATGATCACATCCTCTTTTTCCAGTTTCAGTTCGTGATTTTCAATAAAAACATGGGTGTAGCCCTTGCTCTCCAGCTCGCGGATTTGGTTGTTGGAAAACCCTTTTATTATTTCCGTAAGGGGACCCATCAATTTACCCACTTTTGATCCGAGCACCTTAAAGTTGGGTTTGGCTTTTCTGACGACCAATTGCGTGTCATCTTCCACAAATTCAAGCGCTTTGACATTGACTTCTTCTTTAATAACGGAAGCCATCTTTTCAATGTCCTTGCGATCCTGAGCGATCGGCATAAAAAACAGGGCTCTGCTTAAGGGCTGGCGCACGCGAATTTGCTTTTCGTTGCGCAAAGCCCGGATAATGGTAACCACCCTTTGAGCAAGTTCCATGGCTTTTTCCAAAGAAGGGTCGCGGCGCTTTTGCCGTTCCTCGTCCGATTTCGGAAAATCGGTTAAATGCACGCTCAACGGATCATTTTCGGATTTTAAGTTCAAATAAATCTCTTCCGCCGTAAACGGAGATACGGGAGCCATCAGCCGCACAAAAGTAAGCAAAACTTCGTGCAGCGTTTGGTAAGCCGCTAATTTGTCGGCGCCGGATTCCGACTTCCAGAAACGACGGCGATTCCGGCGCACGTACCAGTTCGAAACGTCGTCAATCATAAAATCGGACAATGTGCGAACCGCTTTGGTAATGTCGTAATTATCAAGGTTGTTATTTACCCGATCGATAACAGTGTAAAGTTTGGAAAGAATCCAGCGATCGATTTCGGGACGTTGTTCGAAAGGCACGGGTTCTTCTTCGCCGCTGTATCCGTCCAGATTGGCGTACAGAACAAAAAAGGAATAAACATTGAGCAGGGTCGAAAAGAATCGGCGCACAACTTCCTGCAATCCGGCTTCGTCGAACCGTTTCGGAATCCACGGCGGACTCGCCGCCATAAAGTACCAGCGCAAAGCGTCCGCGCCGTACCGATCCATCATTTCCATGGGATAAACCACGTTCCCACGGGATTTGCTCATCTTCAGTCCTTCTTTATCGAGAATCAATTCGTTGACGATAATGTTTTTAAAAGCCGGTTTATTAAACAACACCGTGGCGATATTGTGCAAGGTGTAAAACCAGCCGCGCGTTTGATCGATGCCTTCGGCGATGAAATCAGCCGGAAAGGATTTTTCGAACAATTCTTTATTCTCGAACGGATAATGAAACTGGGCAAAAGGCATTGAACCCGAATCAAACCAGACGTCGATAATTTCCGGAGTACGACGATAAATTTTACCGTCTTTTTTGAAGATGATCCGATCGACGAAGGGACGATGCAGATCGATTTCATCTTCCATTTCCCGAACCGGCACCTGTTCCCCGTCTTCTCTTTCGTAAAAACCTTCTTTCAGTTCTTCGATTGAACCGACTGCGATAGTGTCTTCGCCGTCTTCGCTTACCCACAAGGGCAGAGGCGTTCCCCAAAAGCGATCACGGGATAAAGACCATTCTTTTACATCTTCCAGCCAGTTCCCGAATCTTCCCGGTCCGATTTCCGTGGGATTCCAGTTGATGGTCTTATTCAATTCGATCATCTGTTTTTTGTAGCGCGGAGAATCAATAAACCACGACTCGCGCGCGTAATAAATGATTGGATTATCCGTCCGCCAGCAATGGGGATAACTGTGCACATAATCAAAGGTGTTGCGATAGAGTTTTCCGCGTTTTTTTAAACCTTTGATCACATCCTTATCAACCCCTTCTTCAACATGATCGGTATATTGGAAGGTTTTTACCGTGCGACCCGAAAATTCACCCACCTCGTCGGTAAAGCGTCCGCCGGGGGTAACCGGCTGCAGGAACGGCAGGTTGTATTTTTTGGACATTTCATAGTCGTCCGCGCCAAAAGCGGGCGCCAGATGAACAATACCGGAACCTTCTTCGGTCGAAACAAAGTCCGCCGTTAAAACGGTTAAAGCGTTCGGATATTTTTGACGGTCGATCTTTAAAAATTCAAAGATTTGTTCATAGACCGTGCCAAAAAGTTCTTTGCCTTTAAATCGGTTTAAAATCTCGTATTCTCCGTCCAGAACCTCGAGACGCGATTCGGCTAATACCAATTTGTCAACTAAGGTTTTTTCGCCTTCTTTTGTTTTGATTTTGCGGGTGTTCTTCACCAGAACATAGTCGATATCCGCGCCCACAGCCATGGCGACATTAGAGATCAATGTCCACGGCGTGGTGGTCCAAACCAGCATGTAAGCGCCTTCCAGTTCTTTTTTGGGCGAAGAAAGTATTTTTACTTTAATAAAACAGTTGGGGTCCGTTACCTCTCTGTAACCCAACGAAAGTTCATGGGAGCTCAACGGCGTCTCGATTGTGGGAGACTGCGGAACGATTTTAAAATCGCGGTAAATCAGTCCCTTTTCAAAAATCTGTTTAATTGCCCACCACACCGACTCGATATATTCGTTTTTGTAAGTGACGTAAGCGTTGTCGAGGTCAATCCAGTATCCCATACGATCGGTTAAAGTGCGCCATCCTTCTTTCATTTCAATATGGCGATTGACCAGATCTTTACACGCTTTATTGAATTTTTCGATACCGATTTTTTCGATTTCTTTTTTATTTTTCAGACCCAATTCTTTTTCCACGGCGATTTCCACCGGCAGACCGTGGGTATCCCATCCGGCTTTGCGCGGAACCTGATACCCTTCCATGGTTTTAAAACGACAGATCACGTCTTTTACCGTCCGCGACATCACATGGTGAATTCCCGGTTTTCCGTTAGCCGTGGGCGGACCTTCGTAAAAAATATAGCGAGGCGCGCCTTCCCGGTTTTCCACGGACTTTTGAAAAATTTTATTTTCTTTCCAGAATTCAAGAACTCGTTTTTCGATCTCTGGTAAAGTCAGATTCTTCTTGATCTCCTTAAACATCGCTGCTTTAACTCCCTTTGGATTAAATGTTGGTACCCTAAAGTCTCTTTACAACTTCGCGCATGATTAATGTCAATTTGGGTTCGGTTTGATTTGCCACTTTAATAATCTCTTCCACGTTAACCGGTTCGAGAGCTTCGGGGAAGCATTCATCCGTTATTACGGAAATTCCCAGAACTTCCATTCCCTGGTGAACCGCAACAATAACTTCGGGAACGGTGGACATACCGACAACATCGGCGCCCGTTGATCGCAAAAAACGATATTCCGCGCGGGTTTCCAGACTCGGACCCGGCACGGCTACAAAAACGCCCTTTTGGACTTTTATCTTGTTTTCCAGAGCAATTTCTTCCGCAAGAGCAATCAGTCGTTTTGAATAGGGTTCGGACATATCCGGAAAGCGGGGACCAAATTCATCCAGATTCTGCCCGATTAACGGATTTGTACCGAGCAAGTTGATATGATCTTCGATGATCATCAAATCGCCTTTACGAAAAAGAGGATTCATTCCGCCGCCGGCGTTTGAGATAAGTAAAGACCCGATACCGAATCTTTTCATAACCCGCAGAGGAAAGGTGATTTGAGCCATGGTGTAACCTTCGTAGTAGTGAAAACGACCCTGCATCGCCATTACCTGCTTGCCGCCCAAATCTCCGAAAATCAGCTTTCCTTCGTGACTTTCAACCGTCGATACCGGAAAATGCGGAATTGTTTGATAAGGTAATTCGTGCCGAACGGTAATCTCTTTTGCCAGTCCGCCCAAACCTGTTCCTAAAATAATTCCGATTTCGGGCGTTGTCGTGATTTTGCCGGAAATAAATTCATAAGCTTCGGCGATTTGCTTGCGATACGTATCCCTATCGAACATCTTGTGTGTTTTCTCCCTTTTTGCGTTTCTTTTCCTGTAGTTTTTTCAGCAATTCTTCTTTCTTTTTCTTTAACTCTTCGATCCTGCGTTTTTCGGCTCTCAGAGATTTGTACTCTTCATACCGCGCTTTGCGCGCCGCGAAGGCTGCATTCTCGTAATCTTCCAACATTCCCTTTGCGCCAAAGTAGTAAGCGCCCAACCCGCCGAAAGCAAGAATACTGATGTTTGCCAAAAGCGGTTGATCCGCGGCATACAGCCCGATGCCGACTCCCGTGCCGACGGCTGCCCCCAAAAGCAAACCCGCCGAACCGTAAAGAAGCATATTCTTCGGACTTTTGAACTGTTTGATTTCGGAAATAGGAATGGCGTTTCCTTCGAAATCAAAATATTTGCTTATTTTTTGGATGCTTTTGATTCTGTCGAATTTAATCGAACTGCGCTGATGTGTTGAAGCATCCACATAGACTAACGTTGTCGAATCCCCGGTCACAATAATTCCTTCTTTGTGCGTGCCGTCTTTTAAATTAATGCGCACCGAAGCCTGTGACTCGGGATCGGTCATTGACACGTATCTTGTGCCCGAACAGTTTACTAATAAAAGAAAAAAACTACTCAGCAAAATTAGCTGTAAAAGTTTTTGAGTCCTCATCTTAAAACCCTTTATGTTAATTATCCTCCCTTAACATCCCTCATTTAAAGATATCATCCACGTCAAGGTCATCACCGAAAATGTCCTTGAAGAAATCCTGCCGTTTGGTTGATTTTTCGGGTTCTTTTTTTTGAGGAGCCGGCTGCTTTTTGGGTTTGGCAGGAGCCAGATTTATTTCCGGTTCTGTTTCTTCCGGAGTTTTTTTAGTGTTTTCGATTTTATTGTTTTTTTGCGGTTGCACGGAACTTCGGCGCGAACCCGTAAAGGTCTTTTTGGTTTTTTCGCGCAGTTTATCCAGATCCGCATCATCCGTGTCCAGCATTTCGAGTAAGTCCAATTGCGAAGAAAGCAAATAGCGCAAACGGGTAACGAACGAATCTTTTTGATGTTTGAGATCCGACAATTCCTTCTTTAATTTTTCGACTTCGGCGCGGGCTTCTTCGATTATTTTGGTCGCCCGGATTTCCGCCTCGCGCTTGATGAGCTCCGCTTCTTTTTTCGATGTCTTTTTGGAAAGCATCGATGTTTCCTGAACTTCGTACAGGGTCTGTTTTAACGTTTTCTCCACATCCTTGTAATGCTTCAATTCCGCCTGATAGGTAGCCACCTGTTTTTCCAATTGCTGATTGATTTGAAGCAGTTTCTCGTACTCTTCGGCAACATACTCCAAATAGGTCTCGACCTCGATGGGATCAAAACCGCGTAAGCTCTTCTTAAATTCCTGCTTTTTGATGTCAATGGGCGTTAATTTCAATTTACCTCCCTCTTTGACCAAAAATTGCCGTTCCCAGGCGAATATGCGTACTGCCTTCCTCGATGGCGATCTCAAAATCGCCGCTCATGCCCATGGAAAGCGCCGCTGTTTTTTCTTTTCCCCACTCATCTCTGAGCTTTTCCCGAATCTGTCTTAAACAGACGAACGCTTTTCGAATCAGCCGCTGGTCTTCCGTAAAGGGACCTATGGTCATCAGCCCTTTTAATTGCAAGCCCTGAAGTTGTGCGATCAATTCAAAAGCCTTTTCGACCTCGTCCGGTTTAAAACCGAATTTTGTCTGTTCACCGCTGGTGTTTACTTCCAGCAATATCGGAACGGTCACCTTTTTTTTAACGGCAAACTCGGAAAGCGCCTCCGCCAAATGCATCGAATCAACCGAATGGATTAACCGAGCCCTGGGTACGACATATTTTATTTTATTCGTTTGCAAGTGACCGATAAAATGCCACTCGATGTCATCGGGTAAAATTTTGGATTTATCCCTGAATTCCTGCGGGCGATTTTCTCCGAACACTTTTAGTCCGAGATCGTAAGCTTGTTGAATCACCTCCGGCGGAAAAGTTTTTGTCACCGCGATTAACGTAATCTCTTCCCGCCTGCGCCCGCAACGCTCGCAAGCCCGATTAATTCTTTCCTCTGTTTTTCTTAGCGCTTCTTTTATTGTGTTCATCATAAATCATTAAAATTAATTAATTAATTAGTAGAATGCAATTCAGGTTCTGTTTTATTTATATTACAAAATTACTTCATTCCACATCCCGCTTTTACTGAATTAATTCACGGATCGTCCGATACTGTCATTAGACGTAATCCGTTTGCGTCGTCTATCTTGAAATTTAACAGATTCTTTCCGGCTTTTGGGAACTATGTTTTTTTACGACCGTTTTTAATTTCTCGGTTTGTAACCGGATAAGGAATTTAAGAAATTTAGGGGAATAAAACCGCATGATTTTGATCGGACAATTTTCCGTCAATGCGAAAAGTACATATAAAGGTATTTTGTTCAAATCCGAAAATATTTTGTGTCTAAAAATTAATCCGAGTCGTAGAACATATTTTTTTAATTGTAATAACTTCCGGGTGGGGAAGATATGAAGGTTCTGATTGTTTCCGAAAATTCCGTTGTTTGCGAAAAAATTTTAAAAGAACTTAAAAAATCATTTCCGGAGGCTGCCTTTGCGGAAGTTTGTACTGAGAGAGAGTGGAATGAAGCGCTTGGAGACAAAACCGTTGACGCCCTCATTACCATGGAAAATCTCTCCTGGGGCAGCGGGCTGCAATTATTAAAACAGATAAGACAACATTCATCCGAAACGATAGCGGTTATGGTATCTTCAAAACTTTCCCTTGATACGGCAATTGCGGGAATGAGGCTGGGGCTGTCGGATTATATTACATTGGAAGATATTCAAAGGCTTCCGCTTATTTTGCGTGAAAAATTCCGGAAGAGTCATAATGAAATTCAATCATCCCGATCGGTGAATCACGAATATCTTTCGGATCGATTTTACCGGATGTTGTTTGACAACGCAAAGGACGCCATTTTTTTAATGGATAAAGATGTTTTCATCGATTGCAATTGCAAAGCTACCGAAATGTTTGGCTGCACCCGGAAACAAATCCTCCTGAAGAAGCCGTATGAATTTTCACCGCCGAAACAGCAGGACGGGAGCGACTCCAAAGAAAAGGCTCTGGAGAAAATACAGGCAGCCCTAACTGGTGTTCCTCAGTACTTCGAATGGCGATATCAAAAGCTCGACGGATCGGTATTGGATGCGGAAATCAGTTTGATGCCCTTGATCATTGATGAGAAGAAATATATTCAGGCGAGGGTTCGCGATATTAGTCCGCGGAAAAAAGCCGAACAGGAGTTTAAAACACTGTTTGATAATATGGCGATAGGTTTATACCGCACGACCCCCGACGGACAAATATTGATGGCGAATCCTACGTTAATAAAGATGTTGGGCTTTTCTTCTTTTGAAGAACTTGTGGAAAGGAATTTGGAAGAGGACGGTTTTGAGTGCGGTTATTGCAGAGGGGATTTTAAGCGCAAAATTAATGAACAGGGGCGGGTATCGGGATTAATATCAGCCTGGAAGAAAAAGGACGGAGAAGTAATTTTTGTTCGGGAAAACGCTCAGGTTGTGCGGGATGAAAACGGAAATATTTTGTATTACGAGGGCAGCGCCGAAGATATTACCGAACAAATACAATACGAAGAGCAGATCCATCTTTTAAGCAACGCCTTGCGAAGCGTGAATGAATGTATCAGTATTACCGATGAAAACAATAATTTTATTTATGTGAATCCCGCCTTTGAAAAAACGTACGGCTATTCGCTTGACGAACTGATAGGAAAGAATATCAATATTGTGTGTTCGGAAAAAAGTCCGCGCGATATAATTAAAAAGGTTCTGTCGAAAACTCTTAAAGGCGAATGGCGCGGCGAGTTATGGAACAAGCGAAAAGACGGAAGCGAGTTTCTTATCGAACTTCAAACTTCTGTGGTTCGCGATGAACGGGGCAATACCGTTGCCCTGATAGGAGTGGCGAGAGATATTACCGAAAAGAAAGAAGTTGAAAGAGCGTTAAAAGAAAGCGAGGAAAAATTTAAAATTTTATTTGAATTTGCTCCGGATGCCTATTATCTGCGCGATTTAAACGGAAAGTTTATTGAAGTTAACAAAGCTGCGGAGGAGATGGTAGGATACAGGAGAGAAGAGCTGCTCGGAAAAACGTTTTTTGAAGCGGGTCTTCTTTCGGAGGATCAATTTCCGATAGCAATTTCCGCGTTGGAAAAAGGTAAAGAAAGAAAACCGATCGGTCCGGTTGAAATGGTTCTGATCGGAAAAGACGGCAGCCGGGTACCTGTTGAAATACGGGCTATACCGATAACAATAAACGAAAATACAATAATCTTTGGCATTGCGCGAGATATCACCGAACGTAAACGAGCCGAAGAAGCGCTTAAGGAATCGGAAGCCAAATACCGCCGGTTTTTTGAAGAGGATTTAACCGGAAATTACATTTCGACTCCCGACGGCAGGCTTTTATTTTGTAATCCGGCTTTTGTCCGAATTTTCGGATTCTCTTCGGTTGAGGACGCTTTGAATTATGATATGGAAAAACTCTATCCGAATCCCGATTCGCGGGCGCAATTGTTGAAAAAACTTCAAAAAGAGAAAAAGCTTCAGAATTACGAGATTGAACTTCGCCGCATCGACGGCAAACCGCTGCACGTTATTCAGAACATGATCGGTGATTTTGATGAGAACGGGGATCTGCGCCAAATCCGGGGTTATTTATTTGACATTACCGAGCAAAAATTACTGGAAGATGAGCTTAAACATGCCCAAAAAATGGAAGCCATCGGTCGCCTGGCGGGGGGAGTTGCCCATGATTTTAATAATTTGCTGACGGTGATTAACGGATATTCCGATTTAATACTAAACAGAATTAAGCCGACCGATCCCATAATAAAAGAGATTTCTCAGATTAAGAAGGCGGGTGAACGGGCGAGCGCATTGACGAATCAATTATTGGCTTTTAGCCGCAGACAGGTTGTTCTGCCAAAAATTGTGGATTTAAATCAAATTGTGGCTAATACCGAAAAGATGCTGCGTCGGCTGATCGGCGAGGATATAGAGTTAAAGACCGAACTTCAGCAGGGTTTGGGAATGGTTAAAATAGATCCTGTCCAGATCGATCAGATTATTATGAATTTAGCGGTAAACGCCAGAGATGCGATGCCGCAGGGAGGCTGCCTGATCATTCGAACATCCAATGTTGAGATAAAAGAACCTCTGGTTAAATCTCCGTTTAAAATTCCGCCGGGTAATTATGCGGTTCTTTCGGTATGCGATTCGGGTATCGGCATGGATGTGGAAACGCTTACCCATATTTTTGAACCCTTTTTTACGACCAAAGAACAGGGCAAAGGAACGGGGCTGGGATTATCCATGGTTTACGGCATAGTAAAACAAAACAAGGGATTTATCGAGGTAAAGAGTAAGCCCGGCGAGGGCAGCACATTTAAAATTTATCTGCCGAGAATCGAGGAAGAAAAGGCGTATGAAAATAAAACCAAAAACAATACGGAAAAATTGAGCGGAACGGAAACCATACTTGTAATTGAGGATGAAGACGGCGTACGCGAATTGGTAAAAAACGCCCTGACCGGAAACGGATACAATATTTTGGAGGCTTGCGACGCCGATGAAGCGCTGAACCTGATTCGTAAGCATAAGCCTGAATTGCATCTGATTTTAACGGATGTGGTGATGCCCGGGATGAACGGCGTGGAATTAGCGAAAAGAGTAAAAGAGATTCATCCCGATATTAAAACGCTTTATATGTCGGGTTATACTGACAGTACAAATGTGAATTTGAAGACCTTGGATGATGGAGTGTATTTTATTCAGAAACCGTTCACATATTTGGCATTACTGCGTAAAGTGCGTCAGATTCTGAACAACAATGACTGACAAGGCGTGATGAGTGACAAAGTCGTGATGCGTAATGCGTAACGCGTGATGAGTAAAAGAGTAACAAAGTAAC
>JAADIP010000173.1 GCA_013151275.1 Calditrichota bacterium
TTTTCCTTTATTCTGCGTTGAAGATCCCCCCTTTTAATTTCCCCCCTTTTTCAAGGGGGGAACGCCGAAGGCAAGGGGGGGCTTAATTATCAAGACGCGATATCTCCGAATGTACAAGAAATTAACCACCTAAATCTCTAAGCTCCTAAAATTGTCACTTATTCGTTAAGCGTATAAGGGTTAAGCGGCTTCTCCATCCGCGCATCACGACCTTTTTGCTCGTCATTTGTCACTTTGTTACTTTGTCACTTTGTCACTCTGTTACTCATCACGCATTACGCATCACGCATTACGTGCCACTCTGATCTTTAATCAATCTTGTCCCTTCTGTCCCTCTTCTCAACAAATATAAGGTTTATTTTCATTAAATACTAACTAAAAATCCGCCGAAAAATATCTTTTGTTTTAAAGCGGATAGTATTTGAAAAAAAATGATACGAAGCAAATAAAAAATCGTTCGGCGGATCGAACAATGACCGCCAAAAGCGATTTATTTTTTGATTCTTTACCAAAATAGATCAAAAAAATTTGCCGCCCTGAAAAAGAAAAGGCGAACCGAATCGATTCGCCTTTTGACGCATATTGTATGTCTTTTATTTTCTACCTGAGAAAAACCAAGGTCACCAGAATAAAAGTGGGAATCAAAATGGGAATGGAAAACTTAAACATGTAACCAAAAAAGCTGGGCATTGCCACGCCGCTTTCTTCGGCAATGGATTTGACCATAAAGTTCGGCGCATTGCCGATATAGGTATTGGCGCCCATAAAAACAGCGCCGATGGATATGGCGGTCAGATAACGGATAAATTCCGGAAATTGGGCGGAAGCGGTTCCGGCAGCAAAAGCGGCGCGAATCTGATCTTCGGTAAGTCCTAATTTCCCCAGAGCGCTATTGAAAAATGTGAGATAGGTGGGAGCGTTATCCAGAAAACTGGACAGACTTCCGGTAATCCAGAAATAGTGCCAGGGTTCTTTAACCGCGCGAATCAATCCCGCCATGGCGCCGTGCTCTCCCGCCTGCAAAATAGCCAGCGCCGGGATGATGGTCATAAAAATACCGGCAAACAAATAGGCGACCTCTTTGATGGGAAACCAGTCGAATTCATTACCTTCGCGGATCTCTTTTTTGGTGAATTTCAGCGACAACAATCCCATTAAAATAATCCAGAAATCACGAATGATATTCTGTATCGTCATTGGCACGCCCAAAACGGTGATATTTCCTATCCGAACCACTCCGCTGAAAATCACCCCAAGTATAACGCCCAGTAAAAAGACAAAATTGAAGGCGCCTTCGAGTTTAATGGGTTCTTTTGTCTCGTCGGGCGGGATGGCGTGTTTATCAAGACGGTAATAATAAGAATCGAACAAGAAAAGAACGATCAATAAAATGGCGGCGACAAACGACATTTCCGGTACAAGATTTAAAGTCCAGAAAAAATCGACGCCGTGAAGGAATCCGAGGAACAGCGGCGGATCTCCCAAAGGCGTTAAACTTCCCCCGATATTTGCCACAAGGAAAATAAAAAACACGACCAGATGAACCTTGTGCTTCCGATGTTTGTTCGCGCGAATCAGGGGACGGATCATAACCATTGCCGCTCCGGTGGTGCCGATCCATGATGCTAAAAGCGTTCCGATAAGGATCAGTAAAAGATTGACCGGAGGGGTGCCGCGCATTGTCCCTTTTAGATATATTCCTCCCGCAATCGTAAAAAGCCCCCATAACAGGATTATGAACGGAATATAATCGATTAAATAAATATCAAGGATGCTCTCAAAAGCAATGAGCTTATAAACAGCTAAAAACGGGAGGGCAAAAATCAACGCCCAGGCAAGCGAAACCTTCGGAAAATGGTGATGCCAGAAATGAGGCGCTACCAACGGGAAAATCGCGATGGAAAGCAATATCCCGATAAACGGGATAACCGTCCATAAGGGCAGTTCGCGACCTAATTCGTGTTTAGCCTCTTCCGCATCCAATTTGTGTGTTTCTTTGTTAATCTTTTGTTCGGTAATAACCTTGGAAGAATCATTTGCAAATAGGTGAGCAGGAGTAAATATCACAAACCACGCAACGGCAAAAAACAAAATAAAAAACAACCCCAAAAATCGTTTTTCAAGTATCATGGTTCCCTCCACTGGAATAGGTTTCTTAATTAATCGTTATCCTCTTTCATTTATTAAAAATAAATTAATCGACCAAAGAGGAAAAAACTAAAATAAAATTAAGAAGGGATTAATCGATGGCGAGCAATAAACTCGTTGAGCCATTCATTTATTTCATCTCTTAACAAACGAAAAGCATTCATCCTTTCAATTTCACCTTTTACCTTCATCGGATCTTCAAACGCTCTGTGAATCCGGGTATTTCCGATAAGAATGGTTTTTGCTTTTTCACGAGCTTCGTCGGTTGTTGTGATGATTATATCCCATTTGATGTGAATAAACTCATTGATGGAGTTTGGTTTTTCTTTGGAAATATCGATTCCGATTTCCATTAAGACTTTTTTTACGTAAGGATTTACCTTTTTAGGGCGAATGCCTGCGCTTTGCACATCAATTCGATTAAACGAAATGTGTTTCATCAAGGCGGCAATCATCACACTAATGCACGAGTTGTTTGTGCCCACGACTAATACTTTTTTCATTTCATCCTCTTCGACCCTTAGATGAACCATTGAATACGAATATTTATATCTGAATAAAAATTACAAAATCTTTAACAATAATGCTATCTTTTTTTGATATAAAAACATTTGAATGAATTTCCTTTCGTTTGCCGATAAAATGATCTGCTGCGCGCTTTTTTGAACTGCTGTCGTCACAATATTAAAATGGATTCATTAACATCCGTCTTCCCTGTCCCCGCAAAAAAGATTTTGACGCTCCGCCCTGCCTTTCTGAAGCGTTGACCTCTCTTTTAAGCTTGCGTTTAATCTCCGTCAAAAACAGTCAAAATTTCAACGGAATTTTTAAGCGGGCGTTTGAACGGCATTTAATATATTGCCGTGTAATACAATTTTTTTGTAAGTTATAATATCTGAAATGCGGGGTCATTGCGATGCCAAATCTAAATGATTACGGATTTTATTTTACTTATATTGTGGTGCCGTTATTGATCTGTTTAGCCCGAATAATCGACGTTAGTCTCGGCACTATCCGAATTATTATGATTTCCCGCGGGAACCGGGCGTTGGCAAGTTTTCTCGGTTTTTTTGAAGTCATCATCTGGCTGATTGCCATAACTCAGGTGCTGCAAAATTTGAACAATGTTGTTTCGTATTTTGCTTACGGATTGGGTTTTGCGCTCGGGAATTTTTTCGGTATTTCGCTGGAAAACAAATTGGCGATCGGCGCCCAGGCAATTCAAATTGTTACGGAAGAAAATCTGAAAACTCTGAGCATGCTTCTCAGAGAAGAAGGATTCAGAGTAACAAATCTTGTCGCTTCCGGAATAAGCGGGCAGTTGGATTTTTTGTACGTTGTGGTACCGCGCAAACGGGTAAAAAAAGTGCTGGATATCGTAAAGGAATTTGATCCGAAGGCGTTTATCTCCGTTTCGGATGTTCGGAACATTTACTCCAGCTACAGTTTTACGCCCAGGCGCAGATTCAGGGATATAATCAAAAAGAAATAAACAAATTTCAGGAAAAAACGAAATGAAAAAGATAAAAATGTTCACGGACGGCGCGTGTTCGGGCAATCCCGGACCCGGTGGCTACGGCACGATTTTAAAATATAACAAACACATAAAAGAGCTGTCGGCGGGATACAAAAAGACGACTAATAATCGAATGGAATTAATGGCTATCATTCAGGGATTGGAAGCTTTGAAGGAACCCTGCGAGGTTACGGTTTATTCGGATTCCCGCTACATTGTTGACGCTATCAATAAGGGATGGCTGGAGCGCTGGGTGAAAAACAACTGGCGCCGCGATCGCACCCATCTGGTTAAAAACATCGATTTGTGGCAGCGTTTAATAGAACAACTGGAACGGCACAAAGTCACTTTTCAATGGGTACGGGGGCACGCCGGACATCCCGAAAACGAACGATGCGATCAACTGGCGGTTGAGGCTACGGCTAACGCCACTCTTAACGACATCGAATGAACGCATCATTAGTACGTTTTAAATCAATCCCAGTTCATTCAGGATTTCTCTTAATTCATCTAATTTAAAAGGTTTTTTAAGGCAGCCCATAAATCCGTATTCACGATACTGAGCCATAACCGGATCGTTCGAATATCCGCTGGAGACGATTGCGCTGGCTTCGGGATCAATTTTCAGCAATTTCACTATGGCTTCTTTTCCTCCCATTCCGCCGGGAATCGTTAAATCCATAATAACCAGATCAATTTTTTTGCCGTCGCTTTTAAGCTTTTTATAAAGAACAAGCGCCTGATTTCCGTCGTTTGCATGAATGGTCAAAAAACCAAACTGGCTCAATAATTCGGTGGCAATTTCCCGAATCATCTCTTCATCATCCATGACCAAAACAAGACCGCTCTTTTTTCTTTTATGGGAATCGGACACGATTGTTTGTTGCGCTCTTTCCGCAGGCATAACTTCGGAAGCGGGAAGGTAAATGGTAAATTCCGTTCCTTTGCCGACTTCCGATTGCAGCTCGATATGCCCTTCGTGCTTGGTAATTATCGAAAAAGACGTCGCCAGCCCCAAACCGCTTCCGCTCTGTTTGGTCGTAAAAAAGGGATCAAAGATTCGAGCCAGATATTTTTGCGGGATTCCGATTCCTTCGTCTTTCACCGTTAGTTTTACGAATTTTCCCTTTTTAAGAGGCAGCGAATTCTTTTTATCGTGAATATAATTTTCCATTTTAACGCGAATAGTTCCTCCGTTTGGCATGGCTTGATCCGCGTTAATGATCAGATTCTGAATTACCTGACTTATCTGTCCGGCATCCACATCCGCATTCCAGATATCGGAATCCACCTCAAGCGTATAATTCACATTGGAACCGCTCAAAACAAAATCGGCTGAATCTTTTACTAACTCCACAAGATCGGTGTGCTTTTTAACCGGCGAGCCGCCCTTGGAAAAGGTCAACAACTGCTGAGTAAGTTCCTGAGCTCTGTTTGCCGCTTTTTCCGCGCTTTGAATGCGTTGCAGCAGTTTTCCGTCTTCTTCCGCCCTCATGCGTATTAAAGATAAATTACCCATGATAGCCGTTAAAAAGTTGTTGAAGTCGTGAGCGATTCCTCCGGCAAGCACGCCGATGGATTCTAATTTTTGGTTTTTCAGAAGTTCTTTTTCCATCCGGCGTTTATCGGTAATATCCCGAAAAGCGATTACCGCGCCTATTAACTCGCTGTTTTTGTCCAGAATGGGAGCCGCGGAGTATTCGATCAAAATTCTTTTATCTTCCTGATTGATCAAAAAAGCGGTGCGTTCGATTTGAATACTGCCTTTGGTCGAAAGAAGCTCATCCACGGGATTCATCACGGGGCTGCCGTCTTTTTCGTCCGCCAAAGTAAATAATTGGTTAAATGTGTATTCATCAAAATTCGTGTTTTTGGTAAATCCGATTCCCAGCATTTTTGTGGCGCGTCGGTTACAAAAGATTATTTTTTTATTTTCATCCGTGGCAATAACTCCGTCGGTTATGGCGCCAAGCGTCGCCGACAGGCGTTCTTTTTCCGCCATCAATTCTTCTTCGGCATTCTTCCTCTCGGTAATGTCAAAAACGGTGCCCAAGCCAGCCATTTTGCCGTCATAGTTAATCGCCCGCGCCGAAAAATCAACCCACCTTTCTTCACCGTTTTTTGTAAGAATCTTGAATTCATACCTGTTGGGAACGTCTTTCCCTTCCATTCGCTGACGAGCTCTGCTGCTGACCAATTCTCTGTAATCGGGATGAACGATATCAAGGATCGGGCAGTTTATCATCTCTTCCTTTTTATAACCGGAAATAGCCTCGGTGGCGGGGTTAACGTAAACAAAACGGAAATCCTGATAAATAAAAATTCCCGACGGAGATATTTCGGTCAAAGTACGGAATTTAGCCTCGCTTTCGGTAAGCGCCTGATTTATCCGTTCAACCGTTTCTTTTTCTTTTTGTAATTCAAGCGTCCGCTCTTTAACCTTTTCTTCGAGCATTTTTTGAATTTGTTTGTTTTTAACGTCCCGATAATAAATGGTTAAAAATATAGCCAACATCGCCGTTAAAATCGATAACGAAACGAACCACCAGGTTTGATAAAAGGGCGGTCTGATGATAAAATACAACTGAGCCGGCGTTTCGCTCCAGTGTTCTCCGTCAACCGACGCTCTGACTTTAAAGGTATATTCTCCCGGAGGCAAATAAGAATACGTAGTAAAGCGTTCCCTTACGGGAGGCGACCAATCGGGATCAAATCCCTCCAGTTTATATTGATACTGTATCCATTCGGGCACTTTGTAAAATAAGCCGGTAAAAGAGATGGTCAAATGATTTCTGTTATAGGCTAATTCCCTGTTTTCGGGTAATTCGGCGTTTTTCAGGAAAATTTTGATGCCCGTGATTTTAACCGGCGGAACGAATTGAAAGTTTTTTAATTTAGGCGGATTGATTTTCACGACTCCCTGAATGGTGCCGAACCAGAGATTACTGTCGGGATCGATATAAACGGCTCTTTCATTGGTTTCCGAGATGGGGAATCCCTGCTGTAATCCGAAATGAACAAAGGTACGCGCCGCACGATCAAGACGCGCCAATCCGCGGTTTGTGCCCACCCACAGCTCGTCGTTCCAGAAGGCAAGAGAATAAAGAGCTTCCTGATCCAAACCGGAAGTGCTGGTAAAGTCGCGAACCCGTTTTCCGTCAAACATCAAAAGTTCGTCTGAATTGGTAATAAGCCAGATATTTCCCTGCCGGTCTTCTGTAATGTTTGTAACGCCTAAAACGGAATAACCGGTTTCGGGTGAATATAAATGAAATTTCTCACCGTCGTACATCAGCAGTCCGGCATTGGACGTACCGATCCACAGCTTTCCGGAGCAATCTTTGTAAATAACGCTTATGCTGTCGCTTACGATTTTATTGTTTTCACGATTATACGCCGTGAACTTATTTTTAACGGGATCATAAACTAAAATTCCGTACTGCAAAAATCCGAACCAGTATTTTCCTTCGTTATCCTGATTAATGGTAAATATGTCATAGGGATTAAAATCTTTGGGAATTTTGAATTCAGTTATTTTTTTTGTCCGGCGATCATATTTAAAAATACCGGTGCCAAACACGGCAAACCATAAGTTGCCTTTATTGTCTTCAAAAATTTGCATTACGCTTTCTAAGGGTTTACCGCCGATTTTATCGATGAGTTTATATTTACGGGTATCGGGATTATAGCGAATTATTCCTTTGTTGGAACCAAACCAATATTCTCCGTTTTTTACCCAGATACTCCAGATGATTTTTTCCGGAAGTTTTTTATCCGCCAGATAATATTCAATAGCTCTGTCGCGAAGCTGCTCAACCCCTTTTCCGTTCAATCCGATCCAGATATTTCCTTCATTATCCTCATAAATTGTATTTACATCATTTGCGGTTAAGCCTTCTTTTTCGGTAAAATGTTCAAGTACAAATTTCGATTTTTTCCAATTTTCCGGGCTGAGATATGACACGCCCCTCTGATAATAAACAAACCAGATGCCGCCTTCGTGATCCTGGTAAATTTCCCACACATTATTGCTCAGAAGACCGTCTTTTTTTGTAAAATGGTCCATTTTCCCGTTCGGACGATAATAGTACAGTCCTTCGTCGGCAAAACTCATCCAGACTCCGCCGCTGGTATCTTTAGCCATGGAAATGACATAGGGATTTTTATAATCCGGTATTGCAAGAGAATCGAGTTTTGCGGGGATGGAATCGGGATCGGGTATCACGGAAATTCCGCGGGCTGTGGCTATCCAGATGCTGCTATCCTGCAATTGAACTATGCCATAAACATATTTACTCAATAAACCGTTTCGTTCATCCACATGATGAAATTTGCCGTCCTGCAGATAAAAAACTCCCTGCCCGAGTGTTAAAATCCAGATTCTTCCCGTTGAATCCTGAAATAAGTTTAAGATGTTAACTTTATTTTCGGGTTTTTCGCCGATGGTGATTAAGAAGGTGTCAAATGCTTTTTTCTGCGGATTCCAGCGGGACAATTTACCGCCGCCGTGACCAAACCATAAAAATCCGTCCCTGTCCTTTAAGGAGGAAAGAATATAATTCTCAGCCAGACCGTTGCGTTTCGTGAATCTCTGGAACTCATTACCGTCAAAACGAGACAATCCGCCGGCTGTTCCGAACCAGATGAATCCTTCATTGTCCTGTATAATCGAAAAGACTTGCGACTGAATCAATCCGTCCTGAACATTGTAATTTCGAAAATCCAAATGTCGCCCAAAAACAAAGCTAACGAAAAAAACGAGAAAAATTATCCATCGGAATAAATGTTTTATTTTCATTTTATCTTTTAAAAACCTCCGTGCTCTCTAAAGATATCCGGATTAAATAATGTTTTATTTTCGCTGTTTTCGGTTAAAACATTAGCAAAGTTACTGATTTCCGTAGGGAGATGCCATTCAAAAAACGGTTTCATTATAAATTTTCCGTTTTTAATTTACCGTCAACATCACATCGATATTTTCCGTTAAGTAGCGCTCCAGATTCTCCAATCCTATCAGCGGAAAATCAGACTCCGGAAGAATTTTGACATTTCGATCAAGTTTCAGCGGAAAGTCAGGAGGCATTCGCCAGTTTAACGGACTTTTATTTACAAATAAATTCTTTACCGAAAAATCCATTTCCTTAAAAAATTCCAGAATTCTTGCGGTTTCGGCAATGGATACAGAATCGGTGTTCGTAACAACATTAATCCAACATTCGGAAGAATCTTTAAAATGATTCAGAATCGCCTGATAATGTTCCTTTTGACGTTCAAGATTATTTTTGACTTTGTCCGTTTCAATTTCTTCTTTTCCGAATTTTACCCGGGTGATAATCTCTTTACGTTCAAGAATTTGTTGGCGCAATATCAATAACTGATTCAGCCACACCAGCGAAACCGACGGCAAACCGAAAAATTTCAGCGCCAGCGCAGTGGGAGGCATATCCGCAATCAAAAAATCAACGGTTTTTGCCGAATTTAAAAAGTGCCGGTATGCCAGCAATAAGCCGTGCTCCTCCATGCCCGGAGCGTAACGAAGAATTTTAAAATGCTGTTCCAGATTTAAGGCGGTTAAATAACGATAATTTTTGCGAAGCTGTTTTTCGCTGTCCCTTAAGTATTGCTGAATGAATTCATCGGGATTTGCTTCGACAATTTTAAGAAATCGCGCGATATCTTTGTTTATTTTTGTTCCGATAATATCTTTTAAATTGTGCGCCCGATCTAACGAAAGTAATATTACTTTTCTATTTTGACGAGACAGAGCTATGGCGGTTAAAGCCGCCAACGTACTCTTGCCCACTCCTCCTTTTCCCAAAAAGAAAATCGTGCGCATTTCAGCCTATGTCCAAATATGAAAATAGTTGTGAAAGCGGCGAACGGGCTAATTCCACGCGCTGCAGCATATCAATGATCTCCTCTTCCATTTCGGGCATTAAATTCAGACTGATCGCCGGTGGAGGAGAAGGCAAACCCACCCAATGACCAAAAGTAATTAAGGTAAAAATGTGTTTTAATTCCGCGTATTCCCATTCCAGCGTGTTTGTGGCTTTTGAACGGAAAAACCGATCCCAGGATTTCCACTTTTCTTTTAAAATATTAACGATTCTGAATTTCATTTAACGGTTTCCAGCGAAATCTCTTCCTTTTTCCCGTTTGCCGTAAAAAATTTAATCGATCCTTCGACTAAAATCCACAGCACCAGTAAGATGATAACTCCGTTGATGGTAAGCAAAAGAATGTTTTTGGCGGATAAAAAATTCTCTTGATTTAAAAGGCTTGCCCACAAGGTCATAACCGACATAAAAAGAGCGGGCAGACCCGAGACCATCCATTTTAATCCGCCTTTGGAGCGCAAATAAAGCGTAATGATAATCAAAGCCAGCGCGGAGAGCGTTTGATTGACCGCACCGAACAGGGGCCACAAAGTAAGCGCGCCCTTGCCGTCCGCTCCGGAGGCAAAAGC
Source organism: Calditrichota bacterium (assembly GCA_013151275.1). GTDB lineage: Bacteria > Calditrichota > Calditrichia > Calditrichales > Calditrichaceae > Caldithrix. Next base: position 10,131 of record JAADIP010000173.1, read on the forward strand.
CAGCAATCCTGCGGTAATAACGGCAAAAGCGGTAGCCGGATAGCGTTTTGCCAGAAAGGGAGCGTTCACATCGGAAGCCAATTCGCTGATAATGTAACGTTGAATCCGGGTAGCCGTGTCGAGCGTGGTTCCGGCGAATGAGGCGACAAAAACGCCCATAATCACGATAGCGATATTTTGCGGGATGCCAAGCGTTGTAATAAAATTTGCCGCGCCGGTAACAAAGGCGGCGATTTTTGAACCCAGACCCGCGGCAGCCGTCCACGAGGCGTAATGCGTTGACCAGGCTTGCATTCCAAAGAGCATTTTACCATCCGCCGTTTGATATCCCAAACCGATTCCCGCAGCCACGGAAGCGATAACCAAAGTAGCCAGAGCGCCCTCGGTTAACATGGAACCGTAGCCGACAAATAAAGAATCGGGTTCGTTTTTAACCTGCTTGGCGGATGTTCCGGAAGCGACCAAAGAATGAAAGCCCGAAATCGCTCCGCAGGCGATGGTAATAAACAAAAAGGGCCACATGGATGGCGCTTCGGGGGGATTCATTTGTAACGCCGGCGCCACCAATTCCAGTCTTCCGCTGAACGAAGCCACAACAATTCCGAGGGTCATCAGAAACATGGCGATGAGCAATTGATAGGCGTTAATGAAATCGCGGGGTTGCAACAGGGTTGTAACGGGCAGAACCGAAGCTACAAATGCGTAGATCAGCAAAATAATCGTCCAGATTCCGGTCGGAGGAAGTCCCAGAATTTCCGGCATTTTCAGCGGTAAAAAGGCGCCGAGAACCATGGTGGCATACAGGGCGATAACCGCGATAATCGACCACAATATCACATTTCCGTTACGTTTGTAGATTATGTATCCGAGATAGATTGAAATGGGGATCTGCAGCCAGACCGGCAAAACGGAAGAAGGGAAAATATTAAAAATGATAGCGATTACCAGCCCAAAAATGGCAATAACAATCCATAAGGCAAGGAAAACAATCACAAAGAAAAAAATGCGCGTACGGGCGTTAATGTAACGGGCTGTAAATTCGGAAATGGACTTTCCTTTATTGCGCATGGAAATAATGAGAGCGCCAAAATCATGAACCGCGCCCATGATTACCGAGCCCAAAAACACCCACAATAAAGCCGGAACCCATCCCCAGATGATGGCAATGGCAGGTCCTACAATCGGTCCGGTTCCTGCGATGGAGGTAAAATGGTGTCCGAAGATAATTTCTTTTTTGGTGGGAACGTAATCCACGCCGTCTTCAAATTCTTTTGCCGGGACCGAGGCGTTTTTTGAAAGTTTGAAAATTGCCCGCGCAAGAAATTTTCCGTAGATACGGTACATTAAAATATATCCGAAAAAGGTCAGGAGAACCATGAACAACGTTTCCATGACAATACTCCGCTGCTATTCCTTTTTAAAATAAATTAATTTTGGAATATAAACAATAGTCACAAAAATGTAAAATTTGTGATGATTACTACAAGAATTTAAAGACTTGATCATTAACCATCGAACGCACGCAAATAACGAATGAAGCTTGACTATTCTTTGTATTCTGATAAATTCCTTTTGTAGCAAGAATACCCTTCAATCGTTCACCGACTGTAAGCAAGAAGTTTGAAATTAACGTGGTATTCATCTAAGGTCTCCTCTTCCGGGGTTTTTTGTTTACTTTGATTATCGAGGGAAGATTTTTATCGAGACGGAGATTACAGCATTCAAAAAAGATTACGAAGCTTATATGGCGCGGCAGCCGTTACGCGCAATTATTTTCTGACATAAAGGAGGTATAACCCGATGGAAGAATCCAAAATTAAAGAAGAAGTCTGGCAAACCGTACAAGCCTTAAATAGAGTCTGGGCATTAGAAGGCAACGCCGATGAACTCAATAACTATTTCCACGAGGATATGGTAGCCATAACCCCGACCGCTCCCGAACGCATTGAAGGAAGGGACGCCTGCGTTGCCGGCTGGAAAGCGTTTGTGGAAGCGACAAAGATCCATTACTGGAAAGAAATCGATCCCAAAATTCAAATTTACAACAACGGTAAATCCGCCGTAGTAACTTATTATTTCGATATGTCTTTTGATATGGGAGGTCAAACCATCAAAATGGGCGGACGGGATATGTTTATGCTTGTGAAAGAGGATCAAAAATGGTGGGTGGTCGCGGATCAGTTTTCTCCCTATCCGCAGTAAAAGTAAGCTTAGAAACAAACGGGAGGGTTTAACGTTTTTCAGGAATGGGACGGAATTCCTGCAAAAATTGCTGATTGTCGGTAAAAAAATCCGTTCGGAATGGAAATTTGAATTTGATTGTTAAGGTAGAATGTGTAAATACAATAGACAGAAATTACACATTCTAACAAAATAAGGTATTAAACATCGCGCGGGTACAAAAAAGAGACGCCAAATTAC
>JAADIP010000044.1:0-5948 GCA_013151275.1 Calditrichota bacterium
CAGTTTTCCAGAGGATGTCCGTTTGACTGCGATTTCTGCAACGTTACCGTGCTCAACGGACATAAACCTCGAACCAAATCGGCGGAGCAATTTGTAAAAGAGCTGCAATCGCTTTACGACTTAGGCTGGAGGGGAAGCGTGTTTATTGTAGATGATAATTTTATCGGAAATCGCAAAACGTTAAAACACGAAGTACTGCCGGCTATGATTGAATGGATGGAGGCGCATGACCATCCCTTTTCTTTTATCACCGAAGCCTCAATCAATTTGGCTGACGATAAGGTTTTGATGGATTTAATGGTTCGCGCAGGTTTTGATTCAATATTCATAGGAATCGAAACGCCGAATGATATGAGCCTGACCGAAAGCAATAAAAAACAAAACTGCGGTCGCGATCTTTTGAAGGCGATAAAAAGCTTACAGCAAAACGGACTCATTGTAAGCGGCGGTTTTATTGTGGGATTTGATCACGATACCCCCGAAATTTTTGAGATTCAACGGAAATTCATCCAGCAAAGCGGAATTATCACCGCCATGGTGGGCTTGTTGAACGCTCCCACCGGTACCCGCCTGTTTGAACGCATGCGCAAAGAAAACCGGCTGATCAAGACCATGAGCGGGGATAATATGGACGGAAGCACGAATCTTATTCCCAAAATGGATCTTGCTTCTCTGAAAAAGGGTTATCGGCAGTTGCTTAAAAACTTGTACGAGCCTTCGGGCTTTTATCAGCGCCTTAAAACATTCTTAAGCGATTATAAACTTCCCATCCGAAAAGTGGGCGCGCTTTCGAAGGATGAAATTAAAGCCTTTTTAAAATCGCTGTGGATTTTGGGCGTGTGGGAAAAAGGGCGAATTGAATACTGGAAACTGCTTGTTTATTCTTTGATAAAATTTCCGAAAAAATTTCCTTTAGCCGTCCGCCTCTCTATTTACGGTTACCACTTTCGACGTGTGGCAAGAAAGTTGGCTTTTCAATAAACAAAGTGACGAGTAACGAGTGACAAAGTGACAAAGTAACAAAGTAACAGAGTTACAAGGACTTGACAGCGTGACTCGTGATGAGTTGCAGGTTACAAGTAACGAGTGGCAGGTAAGAAAAATGAAAAATGAGAAAAGAGAATGCAGAGATCAGAAATCTGTAATGATTTATTTTCTTTTGTGTACTTTGCGACTCATTTGAGAACTTTGCGGTTTTATTTTTTTCCGCGTCCGGCAGATGAATTACAAAATAACAAGGTTAACGGAAGATGAAAATCGTAAATCCGAAATCCGAATATCGAAATCCGAAACAAATTCGAATTACCAAATGACATAAATTCTAAACAATTTTGAGATTAAAGTAATAACAGAGAAAACCCTGAAAATATTTTGGTTATTTGAATTGTGAAAACCTGTTCCGTTGCAGATTTGTCAAGGAAATTGATTTAAAGACGAAAATCCCTTAAACGCATCACGCATCACGCATCACGCATCACGCATCACGCATCACGCATCACGCATCACGCATCACGCATCACGCATTCACGCATCACGCATCACGCATTACTTGAAAAACCGCTTAACGCCTGCACGCTTATACCCTTAACCCTTAAGGAAAGACCGTTTTTTTCTCTTTGTATCCTGTTTTCTGCTTGTGATCCGATTAATTATTTCCTATATTGAAACAGCAGTTTAAAAGTAAATCTTTAATTGCTACTCCGAGCCAAATGACCTAAGTCCCTTTTTGACGGGATATGGTCTGAGGTCGAGGGAAAAAATCCCCTCTCCCGCTGCGGGAGAGTAGGGTAGAACCGGAAACGGTTCTGCCTCCCGTGTTTGGAAAGGAGAACGGATGGATGAAACACAAAACTTTCGCCTGAAATACCCGCCGCTGATCGATCCCTTTGGTCGGAAATTAACCTATTTACGCATTGCCGTGACCGATCGCTGTAATTTGCGTTGCACCTATTGCATGCCCGAAGAAGGCGTTCCGTTTATTCCCCATGAACGTATCATCCGCTTTGAAGAACTTTACCGAATAGTAGCTGTCATGAGCGGTTCGGGAATTTCAAAAGTCCGCATTACAGGCGGCGAACCCTTTGTGCGCAAGGGCTTAATGGAATTTTTTGAACGGATTGCCGCTCTTGACGGTCTGCGTCAAATTCATCTTACCACCAACGGCGTGCTTATTCATCAGTATATCGGTAAACTAAAACGATTGGGCGTTTCCGGCATTAATCTGAGCATGGATACTCTGAATGCGGAAAAATTTAAAACAATCACCCGCCGGGAAGGCTGGGAAGAGGTGCAGAAATCATTTCGACTGGCTATGGAATATGGGATTCCGTTGAAAATTAATTCCGTGATTCAGCGCGGTATCAATGACGACGAAATCGAAGGTCTTGCCCGGCTGGCTGAAGAGCACCCGATACAAGTGCGCTTTATTGAACAAATGCCCTTTAACGGATTGATCAAAGAGTTTCGGAAACCTTTTACGGCTTCGGAAATCAAGGAACGCCTGGAAAACGTTTTTGGCGAGCTTTATCCCGAAAATAATCCGGGTTCCACGGCGCAACTTTTTTCCGTACCCGGATTCGCCGGAAAAATAGGTATTATTGCCGGCTATTCCCGAACATTTTGTGATTCCTGCAATCGTCTGCGGATTACTTCCACGGGGATTCTTAAAACCTGTTTGTATGACCGCGGAAGCATCGATTTAAAAACGCTCGTTCGCGACGGAGCGGATGACGCGCGATTATACGAAGCTATCACCCACGCTGTCGCCAAACGCCACAAAGATGGCTTTGAAGCCGAAGAAATGACCATGAATATCCCCAAACAATCCATGGCGCAAATCGGAGGCTGAGAATGCGTAAATGGTTTGAACAGATCGGTTTGATTTTACCAGGGCAGGAGTCGCCGAAAAATCGTTTTTCGCTCAATGAATGGTCGGGAGCCTTAGGCGATCTTGGAACATTGCTGCCGCTCATTTTTGCTTTGATCGTCTTTAACGGCTTTTCCACCGCCACGGTTTTCTTTTTGTTCGGTACGGTCTATTTGCTGACCGGATGGTTTTACAAAGTGCCGGTTTCGGTTCAGCCTTTAAAAGCCATGTCGGTGATTGCCATTGCCAAAGGGTTTTCGCCGGAATTTTTAGCGAGCACTTCCTTCTTTTACGGAGTACTGTTAATTGTTCTTTCGTTAACCGGTTTGATCAAATGGCTGCAAAAAATATTCTCTCCCGCCCTTGTACGGGGAATTCAATTCGGGATCGGTCTTATTCTCACCCAAAAGGCTATTGAACTTGTGATCCAAAAGGGATTTTTGTTGCATACTCCGTCTTTTTCCCTGAGCGTTAATTTAATAATGGTATTGGTTCTTCTGGTCGTCATCTGGATTTTTCAGGTTCGGAAAAATTTACCGGTGGCGCTGATTTTGGTCCTGGCTTCAGTTTTGGTGTTCGGTTTTTTTAACATGGTTCCCGAAGATATTCAGACCGGCGGCAAATTATTGAACCTTCGGCTGCCGGACATTTTTACTTTAAAAGACGCGCTGATCTTTTTAATCATACCCCAACTTCCGTTAACCTTAGGCAATGCCGTTTATGCGGCGTCGGATTCCTGTCATGTTTTATGGGATAAGCAGGCAAGAAGAGTAAATCCCACGCGTCTGTCGTTTAGTATCGGTTTAAGCGATTTGTTTATCGGTTTGACCGGCGGATTCCCTGTTTGCCACGGCGCAGGCGGGATGGGGGCGCATGCCCAGTTTGGCGCCAAAACGGGAGGCGCTACCATGATCATGGGCGCCATACTTCTTGTGACGGCTTTGGTATCCCCCTTGCGCGGATTTATCTTTCTTATCCCGGTTCCGCTGTTAGCCGCTATGCTCATTTTTGACAGTTACCGGATGATGACCATGATCGGAAAATTAAAAGCGCTGAAGTTTGTGTTTGTTGCGCTGACCGTGGGTTTGATTTCTTTTTTTACGCGCAATTTAACCCTTGCCCTGATTACGGGCTTTGTGATAGAAAAACTTATCGTTGTTTTTGAAAACAGAAAAGCAAAAGTTGCCGAGGGAGTGCAGAATGATTGATGTAAGTCCGAAATTTAACACTTTGCGTTACGCTCAGGCGACGGGCACGCTTTACGCCCGACCCGAAATCATAAAACGGGTTAAAGAGAATACCGTTCCGAAGGGAAACGTGTTACAGGTAGCCCGCGCCGCCGGAATTTTAGCCGCCAAAAAAACGGCGGACTGGATCGTATTCTGTCATCCGATTCCTCTTGACTGGGTGGAGCTCTCATTTGAGTTAAAAGAAGATTGTATTGTGGTTCAAAGCGAGGTGAAAAGCGTCTGGAAAACGGGCGTGGAAATGGAAGCGCTTACCGCCGTACAGGGCGCTTTGATGAATATGTACGACATGCTCAAACCGCTGGATGACGAGCTTTCCATGGGAGATATTTATCTGGTGAAGAAAAAGGGAGGTAAATCGGATTTCAAAGATCGGTTCGAACAAAAAATTTCGGCTGCCGTGCTGGTGATTTCCGATTCCACTTTTGCGGGTAAGCGCGAAGATAAATCGGGGAAGATTATTAAAGAGTTCCTGAAAAATGAATCCGTTGAGGTCAAAATATACGAAATTCTTCCGGACGATCCGATACTGATTCGGCAAAGAGTCGTTGAACTGGTTGACGAGGAGGGAATCGATCTGGTTTTTACCACCGGCGGAACGGGGCTGGGACCTAAGGATCTGACGCCGGAAGCTATTAAGCCCATTCTGGAAAAAGAGGCTCCCGGCATCACCGAAGCCATCCGTCGCCACGGTAAAGAGCGAACTCCGTTTGCCATGCTCTCCCGTGAAATTGCGGGCATGCGCAAGAAGAGCCTGATCATCGCTCTGCCCGGCAGTTCAAAAGGAGCTAAAGAAAGTTTGCAGGCTGTTTTCCCCGGGCTTTTACATGCTTTCCCGATGATCTGGGGCGGCGGACACGATAAAGACGGAAAGGCGAAACTATGATTGCGATCGATGAAGCGGTAAGAATCATCAAGGAGCAAGCGCCGTTTACGGAGTATGAACGGCTGCCGCTCACAAAAGCTCTGCTTAGGGTTCTGGCGGAAGACATCTTTGCCCGCGAACCCGCTCCTCGCTTTACCAATAGCGCCATGGACGGTTTTGCCGTACGTTGGGAAGATTTGCAAACATTGCCTGCGAACCTGTCAATAATCGGCGAGAGCAGGGCGGGGGTTCCGTTTAAAGGAGAAGTTAAATCGGGCGAAGCAGTGCGAATCAGCACCGGAGCTTTAATGCCCGACGGCGCCGACACCGTGATTCCGGTTGAAGACACCGAAGAAACAGATGGCGAAGCAATCATATTAAAGGCTGGTAAAAAGGCTGCCAATGTCCGTTATGAAGGAGAAGAGATCAAAGCCGGTGATTTGCTTGTTTCTTCGGGATCGCGCATCTATCCCGAACATCTTGCCGTTCTTGCTTCGCAGGGAATAAGCGAGGTTAAGATTTTTAAAGCGCCGCGCGTGGTTTTGCTCACCACCGGCGCCGAAGTCAAAAGGTTTGACGAGACTCCCGAATATTTTCAGATTCGCGATTCGAATTCGCCGACTCTTGCCGCCGCCATAACCTTAGCGGGCGCCGAGCTGATATCGACCGACCATCTGCCGGATGATCTGAATTTGACGATCGATGCCCTGAAAGAGGCTGCTCAAAAAGCCGACGTTCTAATCCTTTCCGGCGGCGTGTCAATGGGTCGGCACGATCACGTCAAATCGGCGGCAGAAAAAGCGGGTTTTTCTCCGATTTTCTGGAAAATAAACCAGAAACCCGGTAAGCCGTTCTATTTCGCCAAAAAAGATAAGACTCTGCTTTTCGGACTGCCGGGCAATCCGGTTTCCGCTTTTATGGGTTTTGTTCATTACATTTTCCCGCTGCTGCGTTTTATGGAGGGCGATTC
>JAADIP010000044.1:5980-18732 GCA_013151275.1 Calditrichota bacterium
AAAGCTCGGGTTACGAAACCGTTTAAAAATAAAGGCAAGCGTCCGAATTTGGTACGTATTCAACTTTTAAAAAACAATGTTGAGTATCCGGGGATTGAGCCGCTGAAAAAACAGGGGTCGCACATGATCACTTCCGTCAGCCAGGCGGACGGATATGTAATACTTGAACCGGAAAAAACTTTATCCGAGGGCGACCTTGTGGAAGTTTATCTGTTCCCGTGGAGGACCAATTATGGGATATATTGAAGCCATCTGCATCAGTCCAAAAAAAGGAATCGTTAAAAAAGAGATTCCGGCTGCAAATTTTATCGAAAACTACGGAATTGAAGGCGATGCCCATGCCGGTGATTGGCATCGTCAGGTCTCTTTGTTACCCGCAGAGAGTATCGACCGGGTTAAAGAAAAAATACCGGCGCTCACGTCCGGCGCCTTTGCCGAGAACGTTATTGTTCGCGGCGTCAATTTTTCCGGAATAAAAGTCGGAGACCGTTTTAAGATCGGAGATTCGATACTGCTGGAAGTGACTCAAATAGGTAAGGAATGCCACACCGCCTGTGCCATTAAAAGACTGACCGGCGATTGTATTATGCCGCGGGAAGGCGTGTTTGCCAGAGTGCTGCGCGGAGGAAAGGCAAACGCGGGCGATGTGATTGAGCGCCTGTCTAAAGAAGAACCGAAAGCGGTTGTCGCCTGAAAACAAAGAGCTTGCAGCGTAACCAACCGATGAACCATGATTAAAAGGATTTAAAGGATTAGCTTGATTGGGCAAAGTTAAAAATCAAGAAAATCATGTTAATCAAGCAAATCAAGGTTCAGACAAAATGATCCGCCGCTGAGAGATTATCCTTGTTTAGCCGCAAGAGCCTGCCGCAGATAGTCGGCTTTGATCGCTTCCCAGGTCTGTAGAATCCGTTGGAAATTTTCCCGCCGAAATCTCTCGAAAACATGGTCATCAATCTGCTTTACCGGTCTTAATTCTTTTATCGAACTGCTTAAAAAGAAATAATCGAATTCAGCAATTTGCGAAAATCCGATGGGTTTTTCCTCAGCTTCCAGATGTTCCAACAACACGCTGCGCACCGTTCCGGGTAAAATTCCGGCGGAAAGCGGCGGCGTGTAAATTCGATCTCCTTTAACGGCAAAGATGTTGGACATCGAGGTTTCCGTCAATTCGCCGTCGGGATTGATGTACAGCGCATCGTCAAATCCCAAATTCAATGCCTGTCTCCGGTAAAAAGCGTGGTAACCGTAATTAACGGTCTTGTGCAAAAGCAGCGGCGCCTGAGGATTAAAAGGGCTGGGAAAGGTTTTCAGTTTAACGGGCGTGGTCGATCGTTTGGTTTTACCGAGAGGCTGGATTAGAATGATGATGTTTTTTAAAGTAATGCGCGGCGAAGGCTGATCGAACGGCAGCAGGCAGATAAGTTTGACGCGGGCGGAATCCGATTCTTTTAACCGCGAGAGAATGAGACCGGAAAGGTCGGGCAGATCGATATGACAATGAAAGTAATTAAGGCTGCGCAACAGACGCTCAAGATGTTTTTCCCAAAAGAACAATATTCCCTGCCGGTAATAAACGGTTTCAAAAACAGCCTGTCCGCCGCTCAAATATTCCAAAACGTTAAAGGTAGATTTGTTGTCGCTCCATCGTTCATTCATAAAACAAAGCATCGTTGTCTCCGCAAACTTTTAAAAATGTTTCGCCTTTTGCCAGGCATTCCTCATATTCCTTGTCCGGCTGCGAGTCAATTACAATGCCTCCGCCCAGTTGAAAATGAATGCTGCCGTTTTTTACAAGACCCGTGCGGATCAATATAGTGGAATCGGTTAGATCAAGCAAAGGAAAACGGATAAACAGAGAGCCGGTGTAAAAAGACCGGTTATGAATTTCAAGTTTATTGATGAATTTCATGGCTGCTATTTTCGGACATCCCGTGATTGAACCTCCCGGAAAGACGCTTTGAATAAGCCCGATAAAAGAATTCGGAGGTTCCAATCGACCCTTAATAATCGATACAAGATGATGAACATTACTGAAGCTGCGCAATGTGCTTCGTTCTTGAACGGTTACCGAACCGGGCGCGCAGACGCGGGATAAATCGTTTCGCAGTAAATCGGTAATCATATTCAATTCGGCATGATCTTTAAAAGAGTGCAGCAATTGTTGGCGCAGACGTTCGTCTTGAAGAGGATTTTTCCCCCGCGGGATTGTTCCTTTAACGGGTTCGGTGAATACTTTATTTTTGTGCTGAAAAATAAACCGTTCAGGCGAAACGGAAAGGAATTCCGTCTGGGGAGCGGCAAGATAAAAGGAACGGGGCGCGGGATTGTTTCGGTACAAATCACGGAATATCTCGTATCCGTGTTTAAATATTTTTTTGCTCAGCCGGATGGAATAATTAATCTGATAAACCTCGCCGGCGCGAATAAGCTCGCGAATATAGTCCACTTTTTTCAAATATGAGGCTTTTGTTTCGCTCATTTCCGTTTGATGTGCAGACGGCTGACAATTAACGTACGTCTTATTCAAAGCGCCGCTCTCTTTTTTGCAGGAAAAATGCCAGCCTTTCTTTAACGCGTGATCAAAAATCAGACCTTCAGCCGGAAGCAACAAATAATAATCGGGAAGGCGGTAGAAATCATTTTCGGGAAATATCCCTTCCCGTTTTGCCCCGGCGTCGTAGCTGACGACAAAAAGATAAAAGTGCGGAAAATTTGGGTTCATGGCGCTGAAAATTCGATCGATGTTTTGCAATAACGGAAAGAACGCCTGTTCATTGATCGAAGATTCATCCGATGCCGTTCGTAAAACAAAGCGCTTGTCCTTTCCCCAAATATAGGCGTGAAAGCGGGAAACAACGATTTCCAGGCGCGAACCGTTGGGCACAGACCATGAAGGGATGTGACAGATGGGATCCTTATTCAAAAATTCGCACCGTAAAGAATTAAAATCCGCCAAAGAGATGCGTTTAAACTCTGTTCCCTTCACTAAACTTTCAAGCCGTCGTTTCATGAACAATTCCGATAAAATTGTTGATAATTTGTTGTCCGCGCGGAGTTAAGAATGATTCCGGGTGAAACTGCACCCCAAAGACGGACAAAAACCTGTGTTGAAAAGCCATGGGAATGGAACGGTATTTGGCGGTAAGAAGCAAATTTTGCCCCAGGCTGCCGCAGATCAGGGAATGATAGCGGGCGGCTAAAATTTGTTGCGGTAAGCCGGAAAAGATATCCCGTCGGTGCAGGACGCTTATCCGGCACCGTTTGCCGTGCACGGGATAAGGCGCACGCAGGGTAGCGCCGCCGAAAACCTCATTGATAATCTGCATTCCCAGACACACGCCTAAAATCGGTTTCTCTTTAAAAAAACGTTTGACAATTTGCGGCGAGTCTCCCGCATTGCCGGGCGATGAAGGTCCGGGCGAAATAACCAGCGCCTGTGCTTTTGCCGCCTGATTAAATAAATCAAAATGATCATTACGCAGAATCACAACCTCCGCGCCCGCCTTGCGCAAATAGTGGCTGAGATTAAAGGTAAACGAATCGTAATTATCGATAAGCAAAATTCTCATTCCCAATTCCCGAAACTTAAATCGCTCGGGATTTTACAGATTTAAGCGATCGGAAGCAAACGTGAGGAAGCGGTAAAGAAAAAATTTTAATTACATTCCTGTACGAGGTTCTTCTGGGTATGCGTCAAACGTGATCTTAAAAATGTCCCGATTGCGCAAAACAGTCGGGTTATTTGTTTGCAAACAAAAGCTCTTTTTTTTAAAATGATTTTAATGCAAACGTTTGAAATCTGAAAAGGAGTTTTCTTTAAATGCCCGACTTCGATCAGCCCCACCGCCGTTTTAATCCACTGACCGGTGAATGGGTTCTCGTCTTTCCGCATCGAATAAAACGTCCCTGGCATGGAAAAACAGAAGAAACCGATCCCCAAAAACGTCCGAGCTATCTGCCGGATTGCTATCTGTGTCCCGGCAATAAAAGGGCAAACGGAGAGATAAATCCCGATTACAGGTTTACTTATGTTTTTAACAACGATTTTGCGGCGCTCTTACCCGGGCAGGAATCGCGGCAGTTTCAGGAACACGATTTTTTAAAAGCCGAGAGCGTTGACGGTACCTGCCGGGTATTATGCTTTTCACCGCGGCACGATTTGACGCTTGCCGAAGCTCAACGCGATTTTACCGCGGAGCAGGCAGCCCGACGATTGCAGACTCTTTCGGATATGCATTTTGGCGCGGAAGTATTTTAAAGAAAAAAGCGGAAAGGACCTGAAGATGGAATTTGGTCGGTTCAAACCGATTTTTCAGCGCATTTACGGAACTGAGCAAGAGACCGTTCAAAGACAATTACAACGCTATCAAAAATTAGAAGATGAATTTAAGAACCGTTTTGGCTCTGCTCCCGAACACTGGTTCAGTACGCCGGGCAGAACGGAAATCGGCGGTAATCACACGGATCACAATCACGGACGGGTACTTGCCGCCGGCGTAAATTTGGATGCTGTTGCCGCAGTTAATCCGGCGGATGATAACAAGGTTGTTGTGATTTCGGAAGGTTACGAAAAATCTTTTGAGGTAGATCTGAACGACTTGAAGGTAAAGGATTCGGAAAAAGGCGGGACTAACGCGCTTATTCGCGGTATTGCTTATCGTTTAAACGAAATGGGCTTTCGGGTCGGCGGATTCAAAGCCGTGATGACGAGCGATGTTTTGCCGGGATCGGGATTGAGCTCTTCGGCTGTGGTCGAAGTTTTGATCGCCACCATTTTCAATTACCTTTACAACCGGGGTAAAATTGATCCCGAAACCATTGCCGTTACCGGACAATTTGCGGAAAACCGCTATTTTGGCAAACCCTGCGGTTTGATGGATCAAATGGCTTGCGCCATCGGCGGAATAATCACGATTGACTTTAAAAATCCGCAGGAACCCGACTATAAAAAGATCGATTTTAATTTCGCAAAACAGGATTATCGCCTGCTGGTGGTTGACACCGGCGGTAATCACGCGGATTTAACTGAAGATTACGCCGCCGTTCCCGCGGAGATGAAATCCGTTGCCCGGGCGCTGGGAAAAGAGGTCTGCCGCGATATTACATTAAAAGAGCTTTTGGCGGCAGTTCCGGAGTTGCGAAAAAAGACCGGAGACAGAGCGATTTTGCGCGCTTACCATTTCATTCGTGAAAATCAACGGGTTATCGAACAGGTCAAAGCGCTCACGGATGGTGATTTTCGCGGATTTTTAAAACTGGTGCGCGATTCGGGCAATTCCTCGTTCAAATGGTTGCAAAATATTTTCACGCCTAAGCAGATAAGCAAACAGGGCGTTAGTTTGGCGTTGGCGTTAAGCGAAGATTTTATTAATGAAATCGGAGAAGGCGCCTGCCGGGTCCACGGCGGCGGTTTTGCCGGTACAATTCAGGTATTTTTACCCTCGGAAGCCGTAAACAGATATATTGAGCAAATGGAACCAATCTTTGGCGCGGGAAGTGTAAGAGTCTTGAATATTCGGTCGGAAGGAAGCTTGTATCTCAATAAATATGGAGTTTTACCTGATTAAAGCGGTTAATTTTTTTTCAGAAAAAATAGATTTATCTGCTACAAATTACTAAATTACCTGTTTAAAGATATAATTTAGTTTACCAAATGTTAATTTAAGAAGGAGAAGGAATGAGGTTATTAATTGGATTAAGCGTCATCCTGATTTTTACCATAATCGGATGTCAGAAAAAGGAGATACAAAATCCCGAGCGCGACCTTGCGGATGTAGGGGGAATTACCCTGGATAAATCGGTGTTTATCAATCGCTATCGTTTGTCAAAAGATTTTGCCAAGGGCGATAAAATTACCAAAGAACAGGTGAAAAAATTTATTGATGAGTTCTTTGTAAGCGACTACTTATTGATAAATGAAGCCATAAAACAGGGGATGGATAAGGACAGCGCAATTACAGCCGAGCTGGAGCGCTTAAAGATGCGGGCAATGACCGGAATGAACGGACCGCTCTATCGACGCGTGATGTCCAAACCGATTACCGTGAGCGAGGAAGAAGTTAAGGAGCTTTACGATAATAACAAATACGCGGTCAAAATCGCCTATATTCGCGTCAGCTCCAAACATATAGCCGATTCGTTGTATCGGGTTTTGCGAAAAGGCGCAGATTTTGCCGATCTGGCGAAAAAACATTCTCTGGATATTCAGACCTATGAAAAAGGGGGAGAGGTTCAGAATTTCCTTTATCCCGGAACTTTGGATCCGAAATTCGGAAAAGTCGTATTCAGCTTAAAAGAAGGACAGTATTCAAAACCCGTTTTTGTGACCGGCTGGTACCACTTAATAAAAGTTTTAAAGAGAAAAAAGATCGATCAAAAGCCCTTTGAAGTGGAAAAAGAATACTTAAAAAAGAAAATCGAGCAGTTTAAACAAAATCGACTCCGGAATCAATATATCGACAGCCTCTTTGTTCGTTATCATTATCAGATAAACAAATCGCTTTTTCCGGTCATTAAAAAAGCCTTTGTCCCTTATGACAGGGTAGGTCAGTTAAACGAGAAACTAATTCCCAAAAAAGCGCTCAAGGAACCGTTGGTCACTTACGACGGCGGGGTTTTTACGCTCGGGCAGTTTGTTAATGCCTACAACAGCTCAAACTATGCCAGCCGTGTGCCCTTACGATACGACGATGAAATAGAGAATCATGTTAAAACGCTGATAATCGGTTATTTGATGTATCAGGACGGGCTGAGCAAGGGATTGCAGGAAGATCCGCAGTACAAATTTATCTATAATCGCATGCGGACTCAGAAGCTGGAGCGCGAAGCCTTGCGAAGATTGGTTAACGATAAAATAAAAATTACCGACGAAGAACTGAAAAATTATTACGAGCAGAACAAGCAGGAATGGAATAATCAGGATTTCGAAAAAGTGAAACGATACGTGCGGAATCGTCTGTTTGCCCAAAGAGCAAAAGAATACAAACAGGAATTAGTGAAAAAACTGCGAAACAAATTTGACGTGATTTATAACGAAAAGCTTATTGACACCGTGGTTGACACTCTAAATACCATGAAATCAAGAATGCGAAAATAGCCCTTATTTTGGACCTCGCAGGCTTTAAAACCTGTGAGGTCTTTTTTTAAATCAAATTTTCCTCACCGGAAACGCGCCTCTCCATTAACTTTTCTTCGGGATTTAATTGCGATTGACCTCCTTGTAAGATCCGCTTTTAAAAACAAGCGTTAAAACGGAATTGCCGCTCTGACCTTTCGCAGAAAATTTAAACCGCGTACCGCCGCCTTTTTAAAAATGCGATTGCGAATTGTAATTTAACAGCGTTTTTAGCGAAACATAATTCTGATTTTCTTTTTGTCAACATCAGGCGGCAGACCCTGAGGATAACGCGCAAAAGGGACAAATTCGCCCCACGGTTTTTTCGGATAATCGAGTATGGGATCGAAAGAACGGGAGCGTGCCGCCAAACTTCCTCCGATTAACCACAAGGGCGCGGTAAACATTAAGAAAAACCCGTTTGTGACTGTTGATGCCGTGCCCAAAATTACAAGTAATCCCATAGTCCCGGCTTTTGAATTGTAAGCTGTCAATCGAGCGGATTTAATGTCGCTTAGGGCGATTGAGTGGAAAGAGGTGTTGGCGAGAAAAAGAGAATCTTTGCCGATGGCTATGAGTTCGCCGCTCATTTTAATAGTTTTTCCCGCAGAAGGAGAGTATTGTATTTCGGTCCAGCCTCCGTAAACATTGGTTCGCGTTTCGGAAGGATCAGGAAGCCAGCCTTTGGGCGCGTGTGTTATTGCGCAACCCAGAAAAAAATAGAAAGATAAAACCCAAATAGTTTGTTTAAAAATTCTATGGCTTTGCATAGCGGCTCCTCCAGAAATAGGTCTCCATTTTTGATTCTATCCGTTTAAATTCGGGAGCGAGACGTTTTAAAGCTTGTTTGGGATCGAAAAAGATTTGAGCCAGAAATTCCGGGTTTTCTTCCCTGATCCATTCTTTACGAATCCATTCGAGATAGTACCCGCGGCTCTCAAGAAAAAATTCATACTCATCTGCCGTTTTGGGAATTTGATAATAAAAAGTGTAAATGTCTCCCGGAAGGGTGGTTACCGCTTTGGCGCTGTCGCCGAACGCCGCGAGCGCCCGACTGTCCGATACGTCGTTTTTCAGAACTTTAAACGGCTTTAACCGTACAGGCTCGACCGGGTTTGTAAGTTCAGCCAACGCCACATAATCGATCCGCCAGTTGCCTTTGGTCATTCTCAGACGAATTTTTCCCGATTTACCCGGAAAATTTTTTAGCGGCGCAAGGTGAATGTCTGTGGCGATTGGTCCGTATTCGTTAACTTGAGCCCTGACGCTCCATTCTCCTGAATCGTCCTGTGTAAGAATTTCGATTCCGCCCATTAATTTCATAATCGAATTTTGATCCGATTTAATTTGATTCCGTTCCATTTGTGCAAGCCAGTAACCGACGCTGTTTCCCATATATGCAAACGTCTGGTATAAAAGATAGGTCGATAGCAGCGTTTGCCTGCTTCCGATTACAAGACCGTAAGTTTTTTGCGGGATATTTCCGAAATCGAGTTCAATAATTTCTTTAGCTCCCAAATAGGCTGAATCCGCTTTACCGTAACGTTCGTTTCCGTCAAGCTCCAAAAGGGGATCGAGGCAATCGCCCTCCGGAGACCTGGCTGAAATCGGAGAAATTTGAGAGGGACTTTCCCAGAACCGCCCTTCAAGATCGGCAAAAACCTGATGACCCTTTTTCTTCGGAGTAATCAGAAGATTAACAAAACGCACGACATGGGTTTCTAAGGCTTCGTTCCGCATTTCGATCATTATTTCATTGTCGGAGGGAGAAACATGAGGCAGAGCGTCAATATCTGTGGCTTCGCGCGAGGGCAAAATACTCGACGAAAAACCTTCAGCCTGTAAGCGCATACTGTCTCCGCTTAACACATAAAAGGTGGGACAGGAGCCGAAACAAGCTTTCGGATTAGCTATGCAAAATGCGGTCATTCCGGCGGTAATACCGGTCATGACGGTTAATCCTACTCCGGAACCTGATTGTACCAGCCTGTTGGTCTCGAAAAGAGCGACGGAATCGGTGCTAATCTCGAACGTTCCTTCCCGCAAAAATTCCCTGTTTAACCCGTAAAGAAGACCGCTGCCAAAGACATGATTACGAGTTGAATCGAAAGTCCAATGGCGTAAAACATAAACTTTACCGTCTTTTATATGCGCTTTTAAAAAAGGCGAGTTGTTTTTGAGACTGATGAGACGCTCATCGGACATTTTCTTTATTAATTCCCGGGTCATAAGATTGCGCTTGACCTTCATAAAACCCGAACATCCAAACAGAAAAAAAATAAGAAACATCAGGGTTGCGGCTCTGAAAAAAACGGAATGATTTCGCATGGAACTCCTTCCACAAAAATGGTGAATCACTTTTTGCAAAATTGTTTGAACCGGGGCTTGTTGTATGGATCTGTGCCGCCCAGGAGAACCGGTTTTGCGCGCCAAACAGCAGATTACGGATCGGATTCCGAATATTTTTATCACAGCCCCGCAGCTCCCGTACAAAAAGAATCCCGCAACCAAATACAAAAACCGTTTTTTAGCGCGCGGTTTTCTTCTTTTTGAATGTTTGAAAAAAATATTTTCATTGTGATTTTAAGCGTGGTCATTTGTCCGTTAACCATAGTTAAGTTGAACCGCGGAGTTATGTTAACGCGAACAGAAACAGAGGGAAAACCGCGTTCACAAGCCGAAGATGAAAAAAAGAACGCGTCCGGATCCCGTTCAAAAGTGAAGTTTAAACGTATTGCCCAAATTCCTAATTAACCTCCGAGGGCGGCGAGGCTTTTTAAACCAGCCCGATTCGAAATCGGTCAATCGTTGTGTTGTTTAAAATATTTTTCCAGATTATTGGAAGTTGCTTCTTTGTCGGCTTTATTCATAAAACTCGCGTCAACGGCGTTTTTTACCAATTGAAAAACATGTTCTTTGGTTAAATTTAGCGCTCTTACGATAGCCAGAAAATTTTCGTTGATGTAACCGCCGAAATAAGCGGGATCATCCGAATTGACCGTTGCCATTAAACGGTAATCCAGCATCTTTTTAATAGGGTGATTTTCAATTTTTTCGACGTTTCGCAGTTTTACGTTTGATAACGGGCAAACGGTCAAAGGCATTTTTCTCGCCGCCAATTCCGCTATTAATTTTTCGTCTTCAAGAGAGCGGTTGCCGTGGTCGATTCTGTTGACCTCAAGAATATTCAACGCTTCCCAGACGTATTCGGGCGGTCCCTCTTCTCCGGCATGGGCAACCAGCAGGTATCCCTGTTTTCTTGCTTCTTTAAAAACATCTTTGAATTTTGACGGAGGATGCCCGATCTCAGACGAATCAAGTCCCACAGCAGTGATCCATTCTTTGTAATCGGACGCTTGTTCAAGGGTCTCGAAAGCGGATTTTGCGCTCAAATTCCGTAAAAAGCTCATGATCAGATTCGAGGAAATACCGAATTTTTTTTCCGCATCTTTTTGGGCGCGGTGAATCCCTTTAATAATCGTTTCGAAAGGTATTCCGCGATTGGTATGGGTCTGCGGATCAAACATAATTTCCGTGTGAATAACATTCTGCCTGTAAATTTTTTCAAAGTAAGACATGGTTAAATCGTAAAAATCCTGTTCGGTTTGAAGGGCGTTGGCTCCAGCGTAGTAAATATCAAGAAAATCCTGCAGATCGCTGAAGTTGTAAACGGTTTTCAGCTCCTCAACCGATTGATAACTTAATTTAATTCCGTTCCTTCTTGCAATCTTAAACATCAGTTCCGGCTCAAATGTGCCTTCGATATGCAAGTGAAGCTCAACCTTCGGAAGGTTGCGAATAAAGTTTTCCATTTGTGTTTGTTTCTTCATTAATAACTCCGATGAAGGGTAACTTGATACAAATATCTTTAATTAAGATAAAAAAAAATTTGGGAATAGACAATAACATTTACAAATTTTGAATATTACGGATTAAAAAACTTTCTGTCCGGGTTTGATCGGGTTTTTACAATGGTTTGAAATAGACCTCAACTAAAAATTGTTTTATCGCAAATCCGGTCCGGACGTGTCGATTTCAGCGAATACCGTTAACAGCTCGGAGAAGTAGTCGTCAAATGTTTTAAACCGTTTTCTGTTTTGTTCATAGATTTTCATTCCGGCGATTACATCCTCCAGGTACACGAAGCCGTAATTTTTTATGTAATCCCGTCGCAGGTTTTCGGAATTTTTTTCATAGCCCATAGCTAAGGTAATGCGCACTTCTCCGGCTCTGACAATATGTTCAACAAGGCAGTTGTACCACTCTCGGTACCCTGCTTTGGTCATTTTTTCCCGGACGGACTCGTACAGATAGGCGTATTTGTT
Organism: Calditrichota bacterium; assembly: GCA_013151275.1. GTDB lineage: Bacteria > Calditrichota > Calditrichia > Calditrichales > Calditrichaceae > Caldithrix. The sequence continues at coordinate 17,423 of JAADIP010000044.1, forward strand.
GATTTCATTCCGATACTTTTCGGCAACCGGATTGACAAAGGAGTGTCCGAATTCGTGAACGGTAAGCTCTCTTATGCGCTGCGGATCGTTGAACGTAAAATCGTCGGGAGCAAATTTTCTTTTTCCTTTTTCAATGGAATCCTTTACGGATTTTTTAATCGACGCGCCAAAGATATTCAGGACGATCATACCTTTGTCGGTAGATATTCCGGCTCCGAATCCGCTGAACTCGGGCATGATCGGCGAAGGAACCAGAATGTAACCCGCATTTTCTTTTCCGTAATATTGCTCCAGTCCGGCAATAAAGTTTTTGTCCGGAAGATTCTTTGTTACGTGCCCTTTAATTTTTTGATATTCATTATCATTTTGTTTAAGGAAGTCATCGAAACGAGCCTGGATGTAAAAATCGTTGACCATCTCAATATATTCATTGATTTTTCGTCTTCCTTCAGCCATATCCCCTTTGGAAGACATTTGTTTGTACAGCCATTGCGGTAATTCATAGCGAAGTTTTCCGTTCGGGAACGGCGAAGAATGAAGCGCCGCCCAAACCGGAATATGCCATAATCCTCTGTTTAATAAGTATTCAGTCATTTGAACGGCAGGATGGTTTTTAAGACGGGAGAATTGTTTTATGGTCTTTTCTCTGAGCGGAGGAGAGCCGTACCCGTATCTCATTCCCGATACTTTTTGAGTTAGATTGTAGAGGCAGGCGACGGTTTCCACATTCGGGTTGATTTTGACCTCGATCTGTTTGTCGGATTTGCTCTTTTGGCAGGAAAAGAAGAAAACCGATGTCAAATAAAAAACAACGATGGTTAATTGTAAGGTTTTCATATAACCTCCCTTGATTTGCGGGAAATAATAACCCCAAAGCCCATAGAGAATAAATCGAGTTTAAAATAAGAATTTGTCTGTTCTAAAAAGATCTGTTATTGTCATTTCGATGAGCGCAGCGAAGAGATGAAGTTATAAGATTTCTCTCCCGCATTGGCGGGATCGAAATGACAGAACAAGGTTTTTCAGAGCGAACTGGAGAATTAAGAAGAACACACACTCTCCAATTTTAATCGCTAAGAATCAAAAAAACATCAATTCAATCAGCGACATCAGCGCAATCAGTGTTAATCTGCGGTCCAATCTGCGGTAAACAATAACCACAAAGCCCACAGAGAATAAATCGAGTTTAAAATAAGAATTTGTCTGTTCTAAAAAGATCTGTTATTGTCATTTCGATGAGCGCAGCGAAGAGAAATCTTTTCTTTTGTGGGAGTTACAAGATTTCTCTGCCGCATTGTCGGGATCGAAAT
>JAADIP010000067.1 GCA_013151275.1 Calditrichota bacterium
TTGTCAGAGTTAAAAGATTTCTCTCTCCGTTCGAAATGACAGAACGTAGAAAATAATAACCTCCAAGCACACAAAGAAGTCACAAAGCGCACGGAGAATAAATTGAGTTTAAAATTACGATTTGTCTTTTCTAAAAAGGTCTGAAACTGTCATTTCGATGAGCGCAGCGAAGAGAAATCTTTTGCTTTGTCGGAGTTAAAAGATTTCTCTCTCCGTTCGAAATGACAGAACAAGGCTTTTAGAGCGACTTTTATAGTTTAAAAGGAAAACATCTTCTTTTATTTCAACGCTAAAAATCCAAAAGGAAAACCTCAACTTAATCAGCTTAATCTGTGGTCTAATCTGCAGTCAAAAAATCAATAAGGAAAAACCTCAGCGTACTCTGCGACTCTGCGGTAAAAAAGCTACAAACGCGAAGCGAAGAGAAATCTTTTGCTTTGTCAGAGTTAAAAGATTTCCCTCTCCGTTCGAAATGACAGAACAAGGTTCTTAGAGAGAAATGTTGAATTAAAATGAAAAACAACTTCTCTTAATTTAAACAATAAAAACCCAAAAACCTCGATTTAATCAGCGCAATCAGCGTAATCAGATAAATCTGCGGTCATTTTTTTTAACTACCTACTTGTTTTTTTCAGTATATTTTTTTATTACTTTTAATATGAAATCACGTAAACTTCATTACCCGAATCGGAGTATTGCATCATGGGTTACCTGAGGGGATTTAACGACTACTTATCACAAAATTACAATCGCGATTTATTCGAAGAATTTAAGGAAAAAGGAATCTGGCTCGACTTTCTTCTCCACGGCAAGCGGTTGGTAAGCGGGAGAATTTTAAAAAACCTTAAATTCGATATTTTAATAAAAAACGAAGATCGCGAAGAGCTCCGGATTCCAAAAGTTTATGTTAAATGCTTCTATTTAAGCAAGGCGCGCGTTGAGGCGTCACGGGCGATTAAACACGATTCCGAAGTTGAAGCGTTGAAACTGAAGCCGATCCTTAAACCCGAAAAGCGCCATCACATTAAAAACAAAACGATTTACCCGTTAATGATCGAACGCGAACCGGTTCGTATTACCTTGCTGGAGGGCGAAGTCGTTCACGGAATTATCGAAGATTTTACCCGTTATGACCTGATCGTAAAGATATCCGATTCGCTGAATGTAATTGTTTTGCGTCATGCGGTTTATCGGTTTGAAAATGAGCAGGGGCGTAATTTACTGAAATCGTTTCAGGATGAACAAAAGGACTGGGAAAAAAGTCCCTTATGGATAGAGGAACGGAATAATCAGGAGGAATGATGTTCAGGTTTGCGACTGTTTTGGCGATATTCATTTTAGCAACACACGCTTTCGGAGGAGATTCCGTACCAACCTACTGGAAGCTCATCACCGGCTCGGCTTTTGTGGAAAACAGATCATATCCCGTTTTGCAAAGGTTATGCGACGAAGCCGGCGGACGTTTGGTGGGAAGTCCTTTAAATGAGCGGGCTCAGCAAATTTTGATCGAAGAATTAAAAAAATCGGGCATGACCGCTAAAAAAGAATTCTTCGAAATTCCCGGCTGGGTTCGGGGGAATGACGAAGTTGTGATGATAAATCCCACAAAACGGGCGATCAAGGCGGTGGCGTTGGGCTATGTTAACGCGACGCCGACCTTTGAGGCGCAATTGATTCACGGATTTAGCGGGCAAAAAGAAATTCTCGATTCGTTAAACGTAAAAGATAGAATTGTGTTAATCAGTCCCGATCGACCCAAAAAAGGAGAAAAACCTTTACGTTCGCAGGTGATTCGGTTTGCCGCGGAAAACGGAGCGAAAGCCGTTCTTTTTATTAATAATCGCGTCGGCGGCTTGTGTCTTGCCGGCACGGCAAGTTTTCAGGGCGTGCCAGCCGCAGTTCCCGCATTCAGCATCACAAAAGAAGAAGGATTGTGGCTGAGACGACTTTTGCAAAAGAAAAAAGACGTTACGCTGCGTATCGCCGTGCGTTCGTATTGCACGCCGGTCAAAACTTCGAATATTGTGGTACGGATTCCGGGCGAGGTGAAAGAAAAGATTGTCCTCGGCGCTCATTTCGATAGTTGGGATTTGGGACAGGGCAGTATCGATAACGGCGTCGGAACAGCCATTTTATTCGACGTGGCTCGGTTGATCAGTCAGTACCATCCTCAAAACCATTTTACTTTGGAATTTGTCTGGTTTAACGGGGAAGAGCTCGGTTTGTGGGGCTCCAAAAAATACATGGAACGGCACAAGGATGAGCCCATTGTGGCGATGATCAATATGGATATGACCGGAAGACCCACGGGTTTTAACGCCATGGGCTTTGACGGATTTCTGCCGTTTCTCGAAAAACTGTCGCAGATGCTGCCCGGCTTTCAGTTGGATCGGGGAGCAACAAGTCGTCCGTGGACCAATAGTGATCATGTACCTTTTTTGATGAACGGCATTCCCGTGTTTTCGTTATCGGCTCATCTGGATAAGGAACAAAGCAGCTACTACCATAGTATGGGGGATACCTTTGACAAGGTGCGGGCGGATTATTTATCGCAAGCCGCCGCGGTGGTGGCTATTCTGGCAAGCGAACTGGCAAATAAGCCTGCGCTGCCGTTCCGACGCTTAACTACCGAGCAGACCATAAAATTGTTGGAAAAATTTAATCTGGATAAAATTTTAAAGAAGGAGAACGAATGGTCGTTTGAGTGATTTTTAGCATTTGAAATGAATCGTGTTGACAATCACCAAAATGATCAATTGCAAACGTTATATTCAAGTAAAATGGTTTCCGATTCGAGAATTACGGAAGGTGAATAAAACATAAGCGGGATGCTTTACACATGTTCAATAATATTAAGATAATAAGTTTTGCTATTCTTTTTTTGCTGATAGATTTTCACACAATCTTCAATTCCAACTGGAATAATATTCAGGAACGCCGGTTAATCATTAATAAGTTGGAAAACCTCTACCGCGAGCAGAACTATGTAGCTTATTACGATTCAGTGCGCAATTTTCTTTTAAAATTCGATAACGATCTACCCAAAGACCTGCAATTTAAATTTGCCTATTCCGCGTATATAACCGGGCAGCATGCCAAGGCGTCCCGAATTTTCAAAAAACTTGCTTCCGAAAATTTTCTGACCGAATACAGCACATTCTTTTTAATTAAAAGTCTTTGGAATATAGATACCACCGGCGCGGAATCTTTGGCGATATCTTTTATCCGGAAGAACAGACATTTCCCGATTTCCGATTCTCTGATAATTCCGCTGGCGGAATCCTATTTTAAACGCGGGCAGTTCCGAAAAGCCAGACGCTACTTCCAGATGGCGAATGACCATAAAATCGATCAACGGCGGAGAGCCGAGTTCGCCCGCAAAGCCGCGGATTGCCTCTACCGGGAGGGATTGACCGAGGCAGCCCTTGAGGAATATTATCAGGTGATAAAAAAATATCCGTCAAATCCGGTTAGCGAAGAGCTGGTTGATTGGCTGGAGCAGAACCATCCTGATTGGTATGCGGATAATCTTCTCAGCATTTATCCGGTGCTTAAAGCAAACGGCAGATTGGACGAAGCGCGGGTTAAGCTGGAGCGTTTCATCCGAACACAAAAAGATAAAAAACTAATCGAAAAAGCGCGGTTTCATTTACTCGAAAATTATTATTATCAGGGAAGATATTCCGTCGCCCTGTACGGCTTTAAAAATCTTTTGACCGAAATAAAGAACAAAACGCTCGAGCCCAAAATAAGGCTGTACATTGCGCGGGCTTATCTGGCGAGGGGAAACGTTTCCGAAAGCATTAAAAGCTATCTGGATTACGCCGACCGCTATCCCCGCAGGCGCATGGCTCCGGAAGTCGTCTGGAAAGTTGCCCTGCTTTACGAAAGACAGGGCAAAATCGAAAAAGCTTTATCTTTGTACAAAAAACTGTATAAAACCTGGCGCCGCAGTTCTTTGGGCAAAGAGGCGTATTTCAGACAGGGATATTCGTTATTCCGTTTGGGACGTTATCAGGAAGCCGAAAAGATATTTAACAAAATACGATTCAGCAAATGGAAAGACCCGCTAAAACATCGCGCGCAATACTGGGTCTCTTTGTGCCGGGAAATTTCGGGCGACTCGCTCAACGCCCGCCGCGTTCGCCGGGATCTTGCCGCTGAGATGTGGGACGATTATTACACCCTTAAAAGTTACCTTCTGGAAAAGACCTATCTCGATTCCACCTGGCAGATTATCAAAGAATTAAAACGCTTTCGTAATCCGTTGAATTATTACGGCAAGGGCTTTCAGAAGCATATCGATAAATTTGAAAAAGTTTTTTTCCTTAACGATTTGCTGGGTAAAACTTACGCCGAAATCGAGCTTTCCACTTTAAAGATCAACAAAGATGAGCTTCAGGAATGGATTGCGTTGGCGGAAGCCTATAAGCGCCTTCACGCCTATGGCAAAGCCTATCGTCTGTATGATAAAATAAACCGGCGTTTTTACAACGATGTTTCTTACAGCGAAAAACTGTTTATTTTAAAAGAACGGTTTCCCTATTATTACGATTCCATTGTCGAAAAGTATTGCGCACGCTACGGGCTGGAAAAAGAATTTGTATTAGCCCTTATCAAACAGGAAAGCGCTTTTGAACGTCAGGCGCAATCGTACGCCAACGCTTACGGCTTAATGCAGTTAATTCCGCCTACGGCAAAAGACATGGCTCGAATTGCCGGCATCCGGCTACGCAAAAACGAAGACCTGTTTGAGCCTGATCTTAACATTCACCTGGGCACGCTTTATTTAAAACAGTTAAAAAAGCTTTACCGCGGCGATAAGGTTAAAATGTTGGCTGCGTATAACGCCGGACCACATCGCGTTAAGCGCTGGCAAAAGATGGCGTTTTCGGATCAAACCGACTTTTTTATCGAAAATATGGGCTTCGAGCAAACGCGTGATTATGTGCGCCATGTGCTGAAAAATTATTGGGCTTACAAATTGCTGTACAATAATTTTCAAATCGATCAGCAAAAATTACTAACATTGGATTCCGAACAACTTGAGGAATTGATCGCTCTCGCTTTAAAGTGACAAATTGCCTTACCTTTCCGCGGGCAGGGTAAAATAAAACGTCGCCCCGCCTTCTCTGTTGTTGTAAACGCCTATCGTCCCGCCGTGAACTTCAATAAACAATTTGGCAATATAAAGCCCCAGACCCATGCCCTTCAAAGGAATGGCGGTTTTATCGAGCCGGTAATACTTTTCGAAAATATTGGAAAGATGTTCGGGCGGAATTCCGGGTCCCGAGTCAACAATCTGGAATAAAATCTTTTGTTTTCCTGGTTTTGAACCCTCAAGATTTACTCTTATTCGGACGGTGCTGTTCTCCGGGCTGAATTTGATGGCATTGAAAATAAGATTAAACAGAACGCGTTTTATGGCTAAGGGATCGATCATTAATTCGGGCAGGTCCTTGGCGATAAAAGATTGAATTTTTATGTTTTTTCGATCAGCCCAAATCCACAAAGCTCTTAAACTTTCGTTTACCACGGGAATGATATCGGTTTTTACTTTGTCGATAAAAAACTGCTTTTTTTGTGAACTTATGAGTTGCGATAATTCCTGAATCAATTCGTCCGCCATTTCGCCCTGAGCGTTAATCGTTTTCATGATTTTTAGCTGCCCCTCGTTTAAATTACCGAATATGCCTTTAGTAAGGATATCCAAATAACTGGAAAGGTTTTGAAGCGGAGTGCGCAAATCGTGCAATAATAAAGATGATAATTCCCTCTGCATCTTCAGGCGTTTTACGAGACGAACGAGGTTGGCGATAAAATTGTTCAGGGAATCGTCGGTTTTTAAATCGGAATACAAGCATATAAAATCGAAATTTTCCGACTCGAAAGGTTCTTCCGTAAAAACGCAGGAAAGAAGATGCGGAACATTTGCCAAAGATTTTTCAACAATCGAATAATGATCTTCAACGCGCAGAGCGATCCAGATGAATAAATCGAAGTGAACCTGTTCTACGGCTTGCAAAAAATAATCAATGTCGGTAACCGCGTGAACCTGAATTTCCCGCGAAGACAGCGCCGCCCGGATTTTATTCCCGAAAGAGTCGTTCTGATTTAACAGAAGGCAGGAAACATCGGACATAATTTAATGTCCTTTAAACTGCGGCTTGCGCTTTTCGAAAAACGCGGAAATGCCTTCGTCCTTGTCTTTTGTGGCGCAGACTCGCCCGAACAGAAAAGCTTCCAGATGCAAACCCTGATCAAGCGTTTGATTAAGTCCCTGATTAACAGCCTGAAAAATCGATTGAACGGCGATTGCTCCTTTGTCGATGATTTTACCCAGCAACGCCTTACCCTGATCCATCAGTTTTTCGGCGGGGACAACGCGATTAACCAGACCGATTTCCAGGGCTCGTCGGGCGTCAATCATATCGCCGGTCAACAATATTTCCAGCGCCCTTCCTTTTCCGATCAATCTTGCCAATCTTTGCGTGCCGCCGTAACCGGGGATGATTCCCAGATTGATTTCGGGTTGACCGAAGCGGGCGTTTTCCGAAGCAATACGAATATGACACGCCATGGCGAGTTCGCAACCTCCGCCCAGCGCGAATCCGTTTACCAGGGCAATAACGGGTTTGGGAAAATTCTCGATTCGATCGAAGAGTTCCTGTCCGAACCTGGCAAAGCGAATGGCGGATTCTCCGTTCAGGTCTTTAATCTCTTTAAGATCGGCTCCCGCAACAAACGCCTTTTCGCCGGAGCCGGTTAACAGAATACCTTTGATATTTTCGTCAGCCTGCAAATCGCTCAACAGGCTTGATAACTCTTCCAAAGTCCGGCGGTTGAGCGCGTTAAGTTTATCCGGACGATTTATGGTGACAACACCAATCGCCCCTTCAATTTCAACCAATAAATTTTGAAATGACATAACTCCCCCAATGTTAAAAATGAACTTTAGAGTAGCTCCACACGACTTTGATCGCCGATGAGAAAACGGTGCGTCGCCGGACGACCGGCGGTCTTGATTACTTCCACGTCGTTGCCTAACAGACTGTGCTCGATGCGGATATCCACGTCGATAATTTTGCAGTCTTTAAGAATGATGCTGAATTCCACTTCGCTGTTTTTTATCTGACAGTTGTCGTAAATCGATGTAAACGGACCGATGTAACTGTTTTCGATGATCGTGTCTTTTCCGATGATAACCGGACCTCTGACGGTGGAATTAATTATTTTGGAACCGGACTCGAGCGTGACCTTACCCGTAACAAGGCTGTTGTCGTCCACTTCGCCGTCGATCCGCGGTTCCAGATTATCAAGGATAAGACGATTGGCTTCCAACAGATCGTACGGTTTACCGGTATCCTTCCACCAGCCTGTAATTTCGGAGTAAGTGATTTTGAAATTATGATCGAGCAGGTATTGATGGGCGTCGGAAATTTCCAGTTCGCCGCGTTCGCTCGGTTTAATATTATTCACTGCTTCAAAAATGGATTTATCGTAGATGTAAATTCCGGCAACCGCGTAATCGCTTTTAGGGTATTTGGGTTTTTCTTCGATGCGCACAATGCGATCGCCGACAATTTCCGGAACGCCGAAACGTTGAGGATCTTTGACCTTTGCCAGCGTAAGATGGCAATTGCTCTTATTCTTTTCGAACGCTTCGATAAAATGACGCAAACCGCCCACGACCATGTTATCGCCGAGATAAAAGACAAAGGGCTCCTCGCCGATGAAATCCTGAGAAATTTTTACCACGTGCGCCAATCCCAAAGGAGCCTCCTGCGGAATAAAAGTTAAAGAAACGCCGAATTGCGAACCGTCGCCAAGGGCTTCGGGAACGGCATTAGATTCCGCGCTGTAAACTATTCCGATCTCCGTGATTCCCGCCTGAGCGCAGTATTCGATGGCGTACTGAATGATCGGTTTATTGGCAACCGGAATCAAATGTTTGTTTTGTGTGTGGGTTAAGGGTCGTAAACGGGTTCCCCGTCCTCCGCTGGTGATGAGCGCTTTCATAGCAGATCCTCTCAAATAAATTGTTGGTTGTCAAATCGTCGATATTCGGAAAATAATATGGTTTAAAATATAAAGTTCATCGCATAAGTTCAAGTGATCTTTTACGTTTTTAACCGAAATAAAGCGTGTTTTCGGAATTTCTGAACAAAATAAACGATTTACAGTTGAAGCCGTCAGGATTGCGGAAAATATGATAGTAATTTTTAGCGGAAACTTCTTGCAAATAAAGAATGTTCTTAATAAATTAGCGCTCTCGGGTAAAGAGTGCTAAAATTAACTTACTGATTTTAAAGAAGTAAAAAAATCTGTAATTAAAATGTAACTTTTAAAGATCGAGATCAATCTAAAACAATTTGAAAAACTAATAAAAGGTTAAACAATAAAATGGAGGAAACTGTAAATGGCAGCCAAGATTATTGAGTTTGATACTCAAGCACTGAACAAAATTAAGGACGGAATCGATGTTCTAGCCAAAACAGTCAAAATCACCCTGGGTCCCAGAGGACGTAATGTGGTTATTGATAAAAAATTTGGTTCACCTACCGTGACCAAAGACGGTGTTACGGTAGCAAAAGAAATCGAACTGGAAGATCCTTTTGAGAATATGGGCGCTCAGATGGTTAAAGAGGTGGCATCCAAAACCAGCGATATCGCAGGTGACGGAACCACTACGGCGACTGTTCTGGCTCAGGCTATTTTTACTCAGGGATTAAAAAATGTCGTTGCCGGCGCCAATCCCACTGCTTTGAAACGCGGTATCGACAAGGCGATTTTAAAAGTAGTGGAATATTTGAAAGAGATGTCGCGCGAAGTTGCCGGAAAAAAGGAAATCGCGCAGGTCGGTTCAATTTCCGCCAATAACGACGCAACAATCGGCGACCTGATTGCCGATGCCATGGATAAAGTCGGTAAAGACGGCGTAATTACCGTTGAAGAGGCTAAGTCCATCGAAACAACTCTGGAAGTAGTTGAAGGTATGCAGTTCGACCGCGGTTATGTTTCCCCTTATTTCGTGACCGATTCCGAGACAATGGAAGCCGTTCTGGAAGATCCTTTCATCCTGATTCATGACAAAAAAATCAGCGCCATGAAAGACCTGCTTCCGGTACTGGAAAAAGTGGCTCAAACCGGAAGACCTCTGTTGATCATTGCCGAAGACATTGAAGGCGAAGCTCTGGCGACTCTGGTTGTGAACAAATTGCGCGGCACTTTAAAAGTTTGCGCCGTAAAAGCACCGGGCTTCGGTGATCGCAGAAAAGCCATGCTGGAAGATATCGCTATTTTGACCGGCGGACGCGTAATCAGTGAAGAAGCCGGTTGGAAACTGGAAAACGCCACTCTGGATGATTTGGGTCGCGCCAAACGCATTACCATCGATAAGGATAATACCACTATCGTTGAAGGCGCAGGTTCAACCGAAGATATCAAAGGACGCGTTAATCAGATTAGAGCCCAGATCGAAAACACCACCAGCGATTATGATCGTGAAAAATTGCAGGAACGTCTGGCTAAATTAGCAGGCGGCGTGGCTGTGCTCAAAATCGGCGCGGCTACCGAAGTTGAAATGAAAGAGAAAAAAGCCCGCGTTGAAGACGCTTTGCATGCTACCCGCGCGGCTGTTGAAGAAGGTATTGTTCCCGGCGGCGGCGTGTCTTTATTACGCGCTATTAAAGCTCTTGACGATTTGAAGTTGGAAGGCGACGAGAAAATAGGTGTGCAGATTGTACGCCGCGCTCTGGAAGAACCGATTCGTCAGATTGCCGAGAACGCAGGTTATGAAGGTTCTGTTGTCGTGAACAAAGTAATGGAAAGCGACGGAGCTTTCGGTTTTAACGCTCAGACGGAAAAATTTGAAGATCTGCTTAAAGCGGGCGTTATTGATCCGACCAAGGTTACACGCAGCGCTCTGGAGAACGCTTCTTCGGTTGCCGGTTTGTTGCTGATGACTCAGGCGATGATTACCGAAAAACCAGAACCCGAAAAAGCAGCTCCTCCCGCACCGGGCGGCATGGGCGGAATGTACTAAAAAAAATATTAAAGCCGTTAATAAAGCGGAGTTGCGCAGGCAGCTCCGCTTTTTGTGTTTTTAGAGGAATTTTTTAAGGGTTAAGGGTATAAGGGTTAAGCGGTTTCTTCGGTCATAGTAATGCGTAATTAGTTATCTCCGCCGTTACTTAAAAATTTAAATAATTAATAAAATTATTTTTTTGAGAATAAAAAGTATTTCCCTTTTTAAAACAAACATTTTACTACTTTCTGCCTACTACCTACTGCTTATTGCTTTCCGACACCCATTCTTTGCTCTAAACTAAACAACTAAACAACTAAACAACTAAACTTCTAAACCCTCTATTCCCGTTTTATTTTTAATCCTTCCAAAAGCAAACCGTCTTGGCGCACAAACCGCAGGCAGGCGCCCCATCCGCCCGCTTCGTTGACTACCTTGACCAGCAGATCATTCCAGCCCTTTTGCAGAGTAACCGGCGCTTTATCTTCCCCAGGGGATATTCCGCGGGCGACGCGCTTTTGGTGAACAAGCCGTCCGTTGAGCCAGATTTTTATGTAATCGTCGCTGCCCGCTTCGATAACCGCCTTTTGCTCCGCCGGCGACCAGACCAGGGTTCGCAAATAGACCACGCGGTTGTTTCCGCCGATCAGCTTTGCCAGATTGATGTGCCAGTAATTTTCGGGATCACTGTTCTTTGCCACGGGTTTCCATTCGATGTTCTCACTATTTTTTTCGGGCGGAAAAACATAATCAAAAAGGTCTTTGCCTTCAGCCGAAAAGGGTCCCGCCATCATCCAATCGGTAATGTAATTGGAAAAACGCGTCAGCTTTTTAATCAGCTCAAGGCTTTGCTTTTTAAGAGCGGAATCGGAGGTTTGGGCGCGAATACTTTCCAGAACCGGAAGAACGACATCGCCCTGTTCCAGGGTAATTTGCGAAGCAATTTTCACCACCGCAGCAGCCGCTTCTTTTTTTAGCCCGCGATCGTCCAAAAAGCGCGAACAAATCTCAAAGGCTTCCATCGAAGGAATTTGACTCAAAGCGGAAAGCACAGCCTTCTTTTCGTCGTTTGTTCCGGAATATTTCAGAGCCGATTGAAAATGTTTCAGACGATCGGAAGAACTGAAAGACGGGTCAATCGAGGTTAGCCTCAAATATCCGCGCAAAGCCAATACCCTCAGCCGCGTCGATTCGGTTGTCTTAATGATCTCTTCGAGCAGAGAGAGCGGTCGGGCGTCGCGCCATTCTCCCAATCCGCGAATCGCCGCGGCTTTAATGTCCTCGTTTTTTTGCTTTAACGCCCGCGTGAGTATCGGAAAAAGTTCGGAATGCCCCAGTTTTCCCAATAATTCAAGATAAATCTCTCTCGATTGATCCGAAGCGATTTTTGAGTTTTGGTCGGCGATCATCCCGGCAAAGCGATCTTTTTGTTGCGAACGTTGAAAAAGCGCGGCTATTGTTTTGCTCAATTCAAGCGCTTCGGTCTGAGAAACGGGCTTTGAAAATTGTTCGATCAAAACGGTTAATTGCCGGTCGTTTCCGATGACTTTTAAGGCGCGGATGGCAGCCTTGCGCGCCGAGGGATCGGAATCGGATAATTGTTCAAGCACAACCGGCGCCGCTTTTGTAATCTGACGATTTTGCGCGGCTTTTATGAGCTCGGTTTTTTGTTTTGAATTTGCGGCTGGAATAAGAGTAATGATCTTTTGATCTGTCGATTCTCCCTTGAGTCTGGCTAAACTTTCACGCGCCAAAAGTCTTTCTTCGCCGGAATGTTCGGCGGCGAATTTGCTTAAAAGATCGACCAATTCTTCACCCCGCTGGTAACGCAGTCCTTTTAAAGCCGCTTTCCGAATTTCCGCGTCGCTGCTTTGAAGCGCTTGAACCAGCATCTGTTTGATCGGCGGCTGATTGCGTTCTCCCAAAACTGTGATGAGTTGTACCCGATTTCGCGCCGGAAGATTCGGCAGAGCATTCAAAAGCGGACTCACATCCGTTCCTTGGGGCAATTCCTGTAACAATTGAATGCCCACCGCGCTTTGTTTGGGATCGTCCGAGCGCACGGCGTTTAGCAAAAAAGAAAAAGCCGTTTCGGGTTCTGTTTTCAATATTCCGCGCAAAGCGGCAAACTGATATTGCGGCTGCGATTCGCCTGATTGAACAAAATGAAAAATTTTCGCTGCTTCGAAAGTCGATTCTCGTTGATCAGGTTGTCGGCAATCCGCAGTAAAGCGCCGTACGATTCCGCGTTGAGGGGGTGTGCTTTATTGCGGGCTATTTTTTTGATTGCCTCGACGGTTTTATCGGAATTGAAATAGCTCAACGCGTTCAATGCGGCGCCCGAAATTTGCAGATCTTTGTCTTTAAGCAGCTTGCGCAGCAGGTTTTCAGAATCAATATCTTTACGGTGACCCAGTGCTGTGATAACTGAAATCCGGGTTTTGGGGTCGATTCTTTTTACAGCTTCGCGCAGCAGTTTGTCCGTCTTTGTGCCGGGAATACGTTCCAGCGCGTAAACCGACATGGCTGCTGCGGAGGTATCGTACAACATCTTTTCAAGGACGGGAAGCGACTGTTCGCCGCCGAACGTGCTAAGTTCTTCGCAAAGAAATTGCTTTGCAGCAAGCGTTGCCTGTTTTGAACTTAATACGCGGAGGACTTCTTTTTCTAACTTTTTTGTCAGCTTTGGGTTCTGCCGGATCAATCGCACAAGATTACTGAAATCGGCGAGATGCACGCGGCTTTGCCCGTATTCGTAATTCCGCACGGAATTTAGCAGCGTCCTGATTTCCTGAGTTGAAATCGCTTTTTCAAGATCAAAAGGTACGGGCGCGGCGTCTGCTTTTAAATCGCCGAGGGCAAACTGAATGCCCGCTAAATAATGCGCCAGAATTTTGGGGTTCCAAAAGATGTGCGGATTGTGACCCAAAGAACAGTAAAAAACCCGTCCCTTGCCAAAAACGCGAATCCAGCTTACCGGAATATCGAGGTCGGTAATGCGCACTCCCTTGGCGCTTCGGTTGCGGGCGTCGTTCATGTCTAACGCCAGCAGCACGCGGCAGTTTTCGCGCAAACGGATGGGACGAATGCGGTAAATCTCGTCGCTGATATCGAAATCCCGCCCGTTGAACATTGCGGTCAGCGGGTTGTTTTTGTCTTCGATTTTAATGCGCCAGGTTCCGTCGGCTGTCCAGGGATGTTGATCGAATTGACCGCCCAGGATTTCGGCGCCTTCCTGCCAGGTGTAAAAATTATCGCTGGCTGCGTGCACTCCGATCAATCCGCCGCCGTTGCGCACGAACTCAAGCAGAGCCTCGCGGTTAACGGGGTTTTCAAATTTCAGTCGCGTGGTGTTGTTTAAAATAATGGCGTCAAATTTCGCCAGACGTTCCGGGGTAAAGATGTTCATGTCCGCGCTTTGCTCAACTTCAAAGGTCGCTGTCTTTTTGCCCATCAGTTCAAACGTTTTTGCCGCATAAGGAACGGAAGCGTGGCGGTATCCTTTGCTGAGAGAAAAGATCAATATCTTGTGCGGTTTTTCGACTTTTACGAACGGAGTTGACGGAATCGCCGCTTCAATTTTTCGGATTTCCTGCGGCGAAGGTTGAGCGAAGATCAAAGAGAACGAGAACAAAAAGACGGCAATGACCGCCGGAAGATGTGCGGATTTTGGGTTCATAGCTTCCTCGCTTTTGGTTTTGCTTTGATTGGCTGAGTGCCGCGCACGGAAAGCCGTTTACGATCCGCATCGCGGACGGTAACATCCCGTGTTCCATCAAAATTTAAATCACCCGAAACCGTTTGTCCTAAGTCAGGCGTACTTTGTGCAATTTTATCGGAGGGGGAAGCGGCGGAAAAGAGCGGAGAAGTGGTCGCTGAAAACAGAATGTTTTTTTTCTGAAAAATCATTTGTCGCATCCGACACCCTTTGGGTTAACCGATTTGAATTGCCGGGTGTTGTAAATATTCTTTTAATCACATAAAAAGATAAGGAATCGTTTCATATAATGCCATATTTTGAAAGGGAAAATCTCAGGTCGCGGAAAGAATTTTTTTAGACAAAACTAATTTGCAGTACGATTCGTCAATGTTGCTCTTGACATTTTGACGAAAAATAAGTATTTAATAATTATCATGGGGGAGAGTCAAACTATGAATACATTGATTCGGGTATTTTTCGTTAGACAGGGGGGATTATGAAAGAATCTAATGATTTGTCACAACATATCCGACGCCTCAATGAAATAGTGGAACGTCTGGAAAAACGTGTTCAGCATATTGAATCTTATCTGAAATTAAAAGGCAGGGAATTCAGTTTAGAATCGTCCGAGGCGGCAAAACTTCCTTCGCAAAAAACGAGTGTTCCGCAAGCGATTGAAGAAGAAAAGGAAAATCTGGAATTCCAGATCGGGCAATTTTGGCTGGGCAGAATCGGTGTTTTTACCCTGACCCTCGGATTGATGTTTCTTTACACTCTGATTTCCAACGGCGGACATCCTTTTGCCGCAACGGCTCTGGGATACTTTTTCGTGATAATCTTAGGCGTTCTGGCTCATTATCTGAAAAAAGATTACGTCTTTTTCCCTCTCCATCTGATCGGCGGAGCGATGGCTCTGACTATTTTTGTCACTTTAAAACTCCACTATTTAACCGACGTTCCAATTTTAAAGAATGAAATTCTTACCTTAATTCTGATCTATCTGTTTATTGCCGCCAATCTGGTAATTTCCGTCAGGCTTTCCTCGATTCCTCTTATAATGTTAAATATTGTGATGGGAATTATTACTGCTTTTATCGCCAATCATTCGGTTTTCATCTTTGCGGTTCTGTTAGCGACGGCAATTTTTTCCGTGTATTTGCGGGTAAAACTCCGATCGAAGACGGGCTTTCTGTTTCTTATGCTGTTGACCTATTTCAGTCATTTACTATGGTTAATAAATTGTCCGATGGTTACGGGAGAATTTAAACTTGTGCTGACTAATCCGGAGAATCTTTACTTTTTGGTCGGATATCTTTTTGCCTTTGCTCTGGGAAATATCCTGCGACCGGATAAGGACGCCGAAGATCATCTCACGATTTTGAGCAGCTTTGTCAACAGCGGGGTGGGATTTGTCTTATTGTCCGTGATTACCTTTTTTCACCAGGCGGAAAATCTGGTTTTATTTCATCTGCTTATTTCCATGGCTTTTCTGGGATTGGCTTCCGTTTTTTGGATGACCGAAAAAAGCAGATATTCGACGTTTTTTTATTCCATCGCGGCTTATCTGGCGCTTACCATAACGATTGTGGCTCATTTTAAAATTCCCGACGCCTTTATCTGGTTGTGCTGGCAAAGTTTGTTGGTGGTGACCACGGCTTTGTGGTTTCGTTCCAAGATTATTGTTCTGGCAAATTTCTTCATTTTTCTGATAATTTTGCTGGCTTTCCTGATATTAGCCGGCGAGATAAGTTTGGTGAGCATAAGTTTCGGTCTGGTAGCCATTCTTAGCGCCAGAGTTATGAACTGGCAAAAACAGCGGCTGATGCTCAGAACGGAATTTATGAGAAACGCCTATCTTGTTGTCGCCTTCTTTGTATTCCCCTGGACCTTGTATCATTCGGTTCCCCAGGGTTATGTCGCCATTTCGTGGATTGTGCTTGCCCTGGGTTACTATTCGCTCAGCGTAATACTTAAAATTCCCAAGTATCGCTGGATGGCTCTTTCGACTTTACTGCTTACCGCTTTGTATGTTATTCTTCTCGGGATTTTTAAGCTGGCGCCGGAATATCGCGTGCTCTCGCTTTTGGGTTTGGGACTTGTTTTACTGGTTATTTCGCTCTTATACACCCGCTTTCGCGCCAAATCTTCGAAGGAAGAATAAAACGCAGAGCGATAGTGGGCGGAGGGTTAACGGCGACGGATGTTTGCCTTGATTCGAATGAGCATCCCGAAGCGGCAAAATTATTGATTCATTTTCCTTCGCCCGGATTACAACTTCCATGGGCTGCGCATGGGTCTGCTCAAATAGCGGTCGGCGTCAGGGTCGTTGACAAATTTTTCCCGTTTGACGTCCCATTCCACCCGGCGTCCTGTTTTGATGGCTATCAATCCTAAATGTCCCACCATGATCGAGTAATGCGCAACGTCAACCGGCGTAATGGTTTGTTTTCTGGTTTTCACGCAATCCAAAAAGTTCTGATGGTGATCGTTGCTTTGGTAAAGGTGGATTTCGTTCGGAGCAATAGGGGTCTTTAAAACGGATTTTGGATAGGCGTCAACGCCCGCTCTGGAAACATGAATCCAGCCTTCGTCGCCGATAAAATGGACGCCCATGTCTTTGGGCTGTTGTTTGCGATCCGCTACGATCATTTTAAAGCCTTCTTCGTAAAGGGCTTCAAAATAATAACGTCCGGGTGTGTCGTAAAGACCGTCCTCTCCGGAGGGAAATTCCGCCCAGCCTTCAATAAAGCGCGGAGCCGAATGCTCGGTGTTCATTCCCCAGTTGGCGATGTCGCAATGGTGACCCGCCCAGTCCGTGATCTGACCGCCCGAGTAATCGCTGATCCAGCGGAAATTCCAGTGACAACGACCGGGGGTGTAAGGACGCCAGGGCGCCGGTCCCAGCCAAAAATCGTAATCAAAACCTTCCGGAGGTTTGGTCGGTTTGGGGTTTACTTTGTTTACGGAATTGCCGGTGGGCAAACCCACGCGTACGGTGTGCACACGACCTATTCGTCCGTTTCGGACCAATTCGCAGGCTAAGCGAAAGTGGCTTTGTGACCTCTGCCAGCTTCCGGTTTGCCAGATTACGCCGTATCGTCTGACGGCATCCACAATGGCTCTGCCTTCGGCAATGGAATAGGCGAGGGGTTTTTCGGCGTAAATGTCCTTTCCGGCGCGGGCGGCAGCCACGGCGATTAAGGCGTGCCAGTGGTCGGGAGTCGCCGTCATTATCGCGTCGATGTCGTCGCGGGCTAACAATTCTCTGAAATCGTTGTAAAGGGCGCAGTCCGAATTCCCATAGATTTCGTCAGTTAAACGTTTGGCGGCTAAACGGTGCTCCTTATCCACATCGCAAACGGCGACAACCCGCGCTTCTTTTTTGGATAAAAAGGCTTGCAGGTTGGATGTACCCATGCCGCCGACGCCGATGCATCCGATGGTAATGCGCTCGCTCGGCGGAACGTGTCCGTTGAGTCCCAAAGCCGAAGCCTTAACGATATAGGGGAAAGCCAGACTTCCGGAAACGGTTATTAACGTGCGTTTGATAAAATCACGCCTTTTGGTTGTTTTTTTCTTTTTTGACATATCGCTTCCTGTTTTTAATCGCGTTCGAATGCCGAATCAAAAGCCTGACCCGAAGGTTTGAAATCCAGTTTTCGCACGAACTCCAGCGCTTCTTTGGCTCCGTGTTCGCGCTCCATGCCGCTGTCTTCCCATTCCACGGAAAGAGGTCCCTGATAGCCGATATGGTTCAACGTTCGAATGATCTCTTCGAAATTAATCTGACCGCGTCCCAGCGAGCGAAAATCCCAACCGCGGCGCGGATCGCCGAAATTAAGGTGCGAGCTCAAAATTCCGCTGCGTCCGTCTAATTGCAGGGCGGCGTCCTTCATGTGAACGTGGTAAATTCGATCCGAAAATTCTCTTAAAAAGAAAACGGGATTGACCATCTGCCAGTGCAGGTGGCTGGGATCAAAATTAAATCCGAAAGCAGCCCGGTTATTGACTGCCTGAAGCGCGCGTTTAGCGGTAACAATATCAAAGGCGATTTCCGTGGGATGAACCTCCAGCGCAAACTTAACGCCGCATTCGTCAAACACGTCAAAAATCGGATTCCACATTCGGGCAAAATATTCAAAACCCTCTTCGATCATTTCCTGCGTAACCGGAGGGAAGGCGTAAAATAAATGCCAGACGGAAGAACCGGTAAAGCCGTTTACCACTTTAACGCCGAGATTTTTTGCGGCGCGCGCGGTCTTTTTCATGGTTTCAATCGCCCATTGACGCTTTTTTTCGGCGTCGCCCTTGCAGCGCGCGGGGGCAAAATCATCGGAACGCGAATCCGTGTTGGGATCGCAAACCAACTGCCCGGCTAAATGGTTGCTGATGGCGAACACTTTTAAATCGTACTTTTTCAGTAACGCTAATTTTTGTTCGCAGTAGCCTTTGTCCGTACTGGCTTTTTCCACATCCAAATGGTCTCCCCAGCAGGCTAATTCCAGACCGTCGTAGCCCCATGCCGAAGCTTTTTGTGCCAGGGTTTCCAACGGGAGGTCTGCCCATTGACCGGTAAAAAGAGTTACGGGACGACTCATAACCAACTCCTGTTTTTTTAAGATTTTTACAATCGCAGAGATTCTGCTATATTATATTAACGCTAAAATTCTTGCTTTAATTTGTTAAGCGTTAAGGGTGTAAGGGTTAAGTGTTCCCCTCCATTTTCGCTAAATTTCCAATATTAACTTTGTTACTCATCACGCATTTTTTTCCTTTATTCTGCGTTGAAGATCCCCTTTTTCAAGGGGGGAACGCCGAAGGCAAGGGAGCTTTAATCAAACCACGCAATCTCTGAATGTAATTGCAATTAATTTCCTTAAACTTCTAAACAACTAAACAACTAAACTTCTACTTCTCGTTACTCATCATTGCTTTCCGCTTTCATATCGCCTTTTACTTTAATCTTTAACCTTTAATCTTTTATTCCGCCATCGGCGTCCATTTGGAATCGCTTTTGGCGCTTTGCACCACGGTTTCGATAAATAACATTCCGCGCAAACCGTCGTCAGCCGTCGGAAAATCCGAAGCCAAAGGATCGGGTTTTTCGCCTGTCAGCCGGGCGATTAAGGAATCGGCGAAGTTTTTGTAAATATTGGCGAAGGCTTCGATAAAGGCTTCGGGATGCCCTCCGGGAAGCCGGGTGGCGCGCGCCGCCGCCGGGCTGTATTCCGAAACGTAAGGGTTGCCGCGCTTCCAGACTTGCATGGGAGCGTTTTGCTCCTTTACGTACAAATAATTAGGATGCTCCTGACGCCATTCCAGACCCTTTTTTGTGCCGTAAATCCGGATGGCAAGATTATTTTCTTCTCCCACTGAAATCTGACTGCAATGCAGAATGCCTTTGGCGCCGTTATTAAAACGAAGCAGCACGTTGCCGTCGTCATCCAAAGGGCGACCTTGCACAAAGGTGGTTAAATCTGCGCACACTTCGGTAATTTTTAAACCGGTGATGTATTCGCTCAAATTTTCGGCGTGGGTTCCGATGTCGCCCATGCAGCCCGCGGCGCCGCTTTGTTTGGGATCGGTGCGCCAGCTTGCCTGAGTCTGTCCCGTGCGTTCCAGCGGCGTTGCCAGCCAGCCCTGCGGATATTGTACAATGATTTTGCGGATGTCGCCCAATTCGCCCTTTCGCGCCATATCGCGCGCCAGTTTTACCATGGGGTAGCCGGTGTAATTATGGGTCAGGGCAAAAAGCAATCCGCTTTGTTCGACTATTTTTTTGAGTTGACGGGCTTCTTTCACGTTGAGCGTCATGGGTTTATCGCAAACAACGTGGAATCCGGCTTGCAAAAAGTCACGCGCGATGGGGAAGTGCCAGTTGTTGGGCGTTGTAATTACCGCAAAATCGATGCGCTCGCCTTCGGGCAATTGTTTTTCTTTTTCGATCATTTCCCGATAGCTGCCGTAAACGCGGGAGGGATGCAAAAAGTAACTTTTTCCGGTTTGTTTTGATTTTTCGGGATCACGGCTGAAGGCGCCGGCAACCAGTTCAATTTGTCCGTCCAGAACAGCGGCTTTGTAATGAATCGCGGCGATAAACGATCCGGGTCCTCCGCCGACCATTCCCATTTTAAGTTTGCGGTTGAGCATGCCGACCTCCGTGGCAGGTTTGTTTTCAGAGAAAATTTTCTTGTACGTTTTAAAATATCAAAAGAGGTTAATTTAGCAAGTAAAATTGACCGCAGATTGAGCCGATTACACAGATGACAACAATTCTAAGAGTTACCATGATTCTGATAATTCGGCAAAGCCAAAATCAAGGTTAATACAATGGCAACCGCAAAGGTCACAAAACAGGCACAAAGCCCGCAAAGAAAAAATTTAAAGTCGGAATCGAAACGGAAACAACTTCTCTTAATTTAAGCGCTGAAAATCAAAACCACCTCAATCCAATCTGCGGTAAGTAATAACCACCAAGCACACCAAGAATTCACAAAGAGCACGGAGAGTAAATTGAGTTTAAAATTAGAATTTGTCTGTTCTAAAAAGATCTGTCATTGTCATTTCGATGAGCGTACGAAGAGAAATCTTTTGTTTTTGTTGAAGTTATAAGATTTCTCTCTTCGCTCGAAATGACAGAACAAGGTTTTCAGAGCGAACTAGAGAATTAAGAAGAAAACAAACTCTCCAATTTTAAGAGCTAAAAATCAGAAACACCTTAACTCAATCTGCGCAATCAGCGTAATCAGATAAGTCTGCGGTCAAAAAATCAATAAGGAAAAACCTCAGCGTCCTCTGCGACTCTGCGGTAAAAAATAACTATCAGTCTATTTGGGAAATTGCAAAATTACCCAGGTGCCGTCTTCTTCCGAAGTTCGCATTTCAATAGCGCCGTTCATGGTTTCGGTGATTAATTTGGCGGAATAGGTGC
>JAADIP010000091.1 GCA_013151275.1 Calditrichota bacterium
GGCTGGTGGGAATAACCGGCTTTTTTCTGTTTTATGCTGTTGTTAATCTGGGAATGATGATTCGCACCAACTGGACGGGAAGCAATTTACGCGGCGTTTCCGGATTTTGGCTGTTCTTTTATTCTTTTGCGCTGGTGGTTAGTCTGGCGCGCATCAGACAGTTGCGCATACATGCGGGAGATAATGATCAGGAAAATGACCGGGGAAATTGAATCGATGAAACCAACCGTCAAGTCCAAGATGCCGAATTTGAATCTTTCGGTTTTTGCAGTAATGACACAGTTAGCGGAAGAGCACAAAGCCGTCAATCTTTCGCAGGGTTTTCCGGATTTTGATTGCGATCCGGAGCTGATCGATCTTGTTTATCAATATTTAAAAAGCGGGAAAAATCAATACGCGCCCATGCCCGGAGTCCCTGCGCTTCGCGGGGAAATTTCCAAAAAGATCGCCGGTCTGTATAAGGCAAATTATGATCCGCAGACGGAAATTACGATAACCGCAGGCGCCACGGAAGCTTTGTACGCCGCCATTACCGCCGTGGTGTCATCCGGAGACGAGGTAATTATTTTTGAACCCTTCTACGACGCCTATCCCCCCGTTGTTCAATACAGCGGAGGGAAACCGGTTTTTATTCGTCTGTCTCCGCCTGACTTTTCAATTCCGTGGGATGAGGTAAAAAAAGCCGTTACATCACGAACAAAACTAATGATTCTTAATTCACCGCACAATCCCACCGGTTCGATTCTGAACGAAGACGATCTGCGGGAATTGGCAGAGATTGTGGACGGAACATCCGTTTTGATTGTCAGCGATGAGGTTTATGAACACATTGTTTTTGACGGTTTCCGGCATTTGAGTCTGGCGACCCTTCCCGAGCTGCGGAAACGCACGTTTTTGATCAGCTCCTTCGGGAAAACCTATCACACAACCGGCTGGAAAATCGGTTATTGCGCCGCTCCGGAGCCGCTGACCGCAGAACTGCGTAAAATCCATCAGTTCATCACATTCGCGGTAAACACACCCGTTCAATGGGCTTACGCCGATTTTTTAAAGGAACGGGATGATTACCTTGCCTTGTCCGCATTCTATCAGAAAAAACGCGATCTGTTTCGGCGCTCTATCGATTCATCCCGTTTTGAAGTTCTTCCCTGTAAAGGAACCTATTTCCAATTGGCGGATTATTCTAAAATCAGTCGAAAAAACGATACGGAATTTGTGACGGAATTGATTAAAACACACGGCGTGGCTGCCATTCCGTTATCGCCGTTTTACCACGATTCGGCGGGGCATAAAATTATTCGTTTTTGTTTTGCCAAAAAGGATGAAACATTGATTAATGCGGCGGAGCTTCTATGCAGGATTTAATTGTTACCGTAATTCAGGCTGATTTGCGCTGGCAGAGTCCCGAGTACAATCGTTCCGTGTTCGAAGAAAAAATAAACGCGCTGAAACATCCCACGCATTTGGTTGTGCTGCCCGAAATGTTCACAACCGGTTTTACGATGGAAGCCGATAAATGGGCGGAAGAGATGAGCGGCGCGACCGTAGAGTGGATGAAAAGCACGGCGCAAAAACATCGTTTGGATTTGACCGGCAGTTTAATCATTCGCGAGCGGAATAAGTTTTTTAATCGTTTGATTTGGGTAAAACCCACGGGCGAACTGTTCAGCTACGATAAACGTCATCTGTTCCGTATGGCGGGAGAACACAAGGTTTACGGCGCCGGTAAAAAACTGCTTACGGTCGAATTGAACGACTGGCGTATTCGACCCTTTATTTGCTACGATTTACGTTTTCCCGTGTGGTGCCGCAATGTAAATCTGGCTTAATCTGGCTTATGATTTGGCGATTTATGTGGCTAACTGGCCGCGGCGAAGGGCGGACGCCTGGCAGTCACTCTTAAAGGCGCGCGCTGCCGAAAATCAGGCTTATGTGATCGGCGTGAATCGGGTGGGCGTTGACGGTACTGGCGTTTCATACTCCGGCGATTCGATGATCGTTGATCCCGTGGGGAACGTATTGGAACATTTGTCGCAGAAGGAAGCAACGATAACCGTCAGCCTATCCATGGAAAAGCTAAACGACTTCCGTCAAAAATTTCCGGTCTGGAAAGACGCCGATCGGTTTACGATTGATGAAGAATGAGACGAACCGCTTTTACGCAATAGTGAATAAATTGTAAACTTGTTAAGTTTAAGCGTCCGGGAAAAGGCATTTTGTCCGGGTCCTCTCCGGTCTGTGCAAAACGGGTAAAGCAGCTCTGCAGGAAAGATAATGAATCCGCCCGGTTTCCCGGAGCGCTACGTTTTGGCGGTAAAAATTTTTGGCTACTTTTAATCGATCTTTCGCCGCATATTTAATCTTAAAATTAAAATGACCGAATAAATTAAAATGTCTGTGCAAAAGAATGCGCTGTGATTGTGATCATTGGTATTTTGTGTTAAATCCGTATTCTGGAATATAAACGGAAAAAGTAAGATAAATATAAAGGAGGTTGTCATGTTCGGAAAATTTAATCCCTTATTCCAGCTTTTTGTCGCGCTTTCGATCGCGGTCGGGATCAGTCTAACCGGCTGTGAAAAATCGGATGAAGGCACGTCGGCGGTTGATCAGGGAAAGTTGACCATTAAAATTACCGATTCACCTTTTCCCGTAAAATGGATAGAAGAAGCCAATGTTACCATCACCAAAATCGATATGCGGCGAGCCGACAGTATCGACGGAAGTCCCTTTATCACCGTATGGGAAGGACGCAAGACCGTCAATCTTCTGGCATTGCGAAACGGAGAAACCGAAGATTTACCGGAAGCGGAAGTGCCTGCCGGAACCTACAATCTGATTCGCATACGCGTTGATTCGGCAAGCGTCAAATATAAAAACGGCGCGGTAATGACCTTAAAAGTTCCCAGCGGCGCCCGCACGGGCATTAAAATTTTTATCGATCCTCCTCTGGAAGTGGAGGGCGGACAATTGTCCGAAATTCTGCTCGATTTCGATGTAAGCAAGTCGTTTATGGTCAGAGGCAAATGGCATCAGAATTTTCCCGGGTTTATCTTCCGTCCGGTTATTCGCGCGGTTTTTCTCAGAAAAGCGGGCAGCATCATTGGTCTGGTCAGCGATACCACGGGAACCGCTCTGGAGGACGCGCAAATTCAGGTTGAGCAGGATACGGTTGTGACCCACGCCTTTACAAATCATAGGGGATTTTACAAGATTTTGGGTTTGCGGGAAGGCACTTACAAAGTAACCGCAATTAAAGAAAATTATCAACAACAGGAAGCATTCAATGTAAATGTAACCAAAGGGCAGGCGACCATTCAGAACTTTACTCTGATTCCCGCGGAATAACCTTTGCAACAAAATGATCAAAAAGCCGGTTCACGGGAACCGGCTTTTTAATTACTTGGCTGTTCTGTGAAATATTGAATCAAATCTTTACTTGAGTATCGTGAATTATAGCCAGGATTTTTTTGAATCTTTTAATCATCCGGAAAAGAGGAAAAATGTTGGGGAAAAATGAATAAAGCACAATTTTTACAGCAAGTTGAAACCAAACTAAAAGAAACGGAAAAGAGACTACGCGGAATCTGTTCTGAAGAAAGTGCTATTAAACCAGTGCCGGACAGGTGGTCTGCAAAAGAAATATTGGGGCATTTAATCGATTCGGCTTTGAATAACACAATACGTTTCATCAACGGACAATTTCAATGTAATCTTATTTTCTCAGGATATGATCAGGACCGCTGGGTGATATTACAGCATTACCAGGAAGAATCGTGGGAATCTTTGATTAAACTATGGAGCGAGTTGAATAAGCGGATACTAAAGATAATCGAAGCTATTCCCGAAGAAATTTTAAATAATGAATATCAGGAGCATAATCTGGATCACATTGCCTGGAAAAAAGTATCCAAAAATCAACCTGCAACCTTAAGTTATTTAATTGAAGATTATTTTCGGCACATGCAACATCACCTTGAACAAATTTTTTCGATGTATCCCGGACATAATTGAAAATAATTCACGGTTTCATTTGAAATAGACTCATTTAAACAATCATTGTAATGAATAAATTATTCTTCAACCGACAAGATGATCAAAATAAGCGTCGTCATAATTAAAGTTAATTTGATTTCAATTCTTAAGTAAACGAATTATCTGTCGGACAAATCGACATTCTCAATAAAAGTATTTTTAGTTAAACGATTAACGAAATGAAGACAAATTTTCAAAAAAGGGTTTAATGGGCGGATTTTAGAAATTTGACAAAGTCCGCAGAACCGTTACAATCGGGCGCGTTTTGCGATAATTCGGCAGTGTTTTCGGAAAAAACGGCTATTTTGGGAGACAGGTCACAAAAAATTTGACATGCAATATTTTGCATTATATATTAACAAAAAGTAAAACGTTTAACTAAGGTCTCTATGAGGGTAACCATTAAAGATGTAGCCCGCAAAGCCGGCGTTTCCACGGCAACCGTCTCTCTGGTATTGCACGATAACCGGCGTATCTCCGTCGAAACGCGCAAACGGGTTCTGAAAGCCATCCATGAATTGGAGTATCAACCCTCGCAATTAGCGCGCGGTCTTGTGATGAAGCAAACCGGAAATATCGGTTTTATTCTCACCGAAGACCATTTTTTACGAACCGAACCGTTTTACACCCGTATCTTCTTAGGCACCGAATTCGAAGCCCGCGAATCAAGTCATTTCGTGTTGTTGACTACAATTCCCACTCAATTTACCGAAGAGAACTCCCTGCCCAGATTTGTCACTCAGCAAAGTGTGGACGGGATTATTGTTGCCGGCAAGGTTCCTCAGCTCCTCATTGAAAAACTTAAACATTATAATATGCCTTTCATTTTTATCGATTATTATCCTCCCAAGGGAGATTATTCCGCCGTTCTGATCGACAATATTCACGGCGGAATGGTGGCGACCGAACATTTGATTAAATTGGGACACAAAGAGATCGCATTTATCGGCGGCGATATGGAGCATCCCAGTATTAATGAACGATACATCGGTTACAAGATGGCGCTGGAAAAGCATGGTATCCGTTATCGTTCCGAATTGGTGATTACCAGCGAAGAAGCGACCGGCAAAGAAAGCGGCTTGCACGCCGTATGTTCGTTGTTGGATCGCGATATTAAATTTTCCGCTTTATTTGCCTGTAACGATGCCATGGCTATCGGCGCCATGGAATGTCTCAGAAAACGGGGTTTAAAAATTCCCGATCAGGTCAGCGTTGTGGGGTTTGACGATATCGAAAGCGATGTATTTCAGGACCCGCCGTTAACAACGATTGCCGTCCCGAAATTTGATCTGGGAATAGAAGCCATGCGTTTGATGCGCGAGGTTCTGGCAAATAAAGTCCGCAAAAACAAAAAAGTTCTTGTTCCCGTGGAATTGGTTTTAAGAAAATCAACTTCTCCTTTGAAAAAATAAACGGTTTTTCTCCGCAATAAGGAGACAGACAGGGTTCTTTGATTTTATTTTGAAAGAGATTAGTTGAGGTGTGTTTAAAAAATATTTGATAACTAAAACTAACAATAAATCCACCTAAAACTAACTAAATAAAGGAGGGCTATATGAAGCGCTTTAATTACCTTTCCCCTATTTTACTAATTTTATTAGTACTTCCGGGATTGCTGTTAGCGGGCACCAACCTGTTGGTTAACGGCGATCTGGAAACAAGAGAACCCGCGTTCTGGAATCGGGTAAACGACGACGGAACTTACGCCACGTGGGCAAGCGATACTGCTGCAAATAATCCATGGAATGACGCTCTTCCCAGCGAATATTCTTTCAAGATCAGCAAAGCGGCAGCCACAAGCGACGTTGTGGGTTGGAAGAGTGTAAATAATGCCGATCTGTACTGGAATCGCGCCAACACAGAAGGCGCAAACAAACTTTACAATCTGAGCTTTTTCGTCAAAACCGAAGGTGTGAACACCAATCCTGCCAATGACGACGAAAAGATCTACGTTCGCTATTCCTTTTATTCCGGCGGAAGCCTGATCGCCGAAAAGATAATCGAAGTGGATCAAAGCGTAGCCAGCAAACCGTGGTCTAAGGTTGAAGACGCTCTGTTTGTGGGCGGAACTCCGGAAGAAGTTTATATCGAACTGCTGATGGGCAAGAACGCCACCGGAACGGTCTGGTTCGACAATATTTATTGCAACACGGCTGAAGGCTGGGTAATGGGAGTTTTTAACGGCGACGCCGAAACTCCGGTAGGCTGGATGCAATGGACGAGCTCCGATAAAATCGGGTTACGCCAACGTTGTTTCGGATGTGGCGCACAGCGGAACCTACAGCGCGTTATTGGAAGAAAACGACAACCAAGACGATGAAATGGTATTCTACAGCATTCCGACAGCCGCCGAAGCCGGTAAATGGTACAAGATAAGCGTATGGGTTAAAACCGAAGGCATTAACACGGACACCATGTGGTATCCTACCAATGTGATTCCCGAAAGAGACAACAATCGAATCGGAATCTGCTTCTTTTTCCACAAAGCACCCATTGAAACAAACTGGGATTTGGTCGGAGGAGATCAGTTCTTCTATATCGATCAAAGAAGAGGTCACGAAGACAGCGAATGGGTTCATTATGTTGCCATCGCAAAGGCTCCCGAAGAAGCAGCCGGTGTGAGCATGCGCGCCCGCTTTACTTCGTTCCCGACGGGTAAAGTATGGTGGGATGATTTTTCCATCGAAGAACTGGATGTGCAGCCCAATATTCTGACAAACGGAGACATGGAAACCCGTGAGCCCGCGTTCTGGAATCGTTTGAATGACGACGGCACGCACACTATGTGGGCAAGCGACACTGCTGCAAACAATCCCTGGAATCCCGATCTGGCAAGCGAATATTCATTCAAAATCACCAAGGATGCCGCATCGGGCGATGTGATCGGTTGGAAGAGCATAAACAACGCCAATCGTTACTGGAACAGAGCCAACGAAGAAGGCGCAAACAAACTGTACAATCTGAGCTTTTTCGTCAAAACCGAGGGCGTGAATACCAATCCCACTACTGACGACGAAAAAATCTACGTTCGCTATTCCTTTTATTCGGGCGGAAGTCTGATCGCCGAAAAGAAGGTCGAGGTGGATCAAAGCGTAGCAAGCAAACCGTGGTCCAAGGTTGAAGATGCTCTTTTTGTCGGCGGAACTCCGGAAGAAATTTATATCGAACTGTTGATGGGCAAGGACGCCACCGGAACGGTTTGGTTCGACAATATTTCTTGTAACACGGCTGAAGGCTGGGTAATGGGAGTTTTTAACGGCGACGCCGAAACTCCGGTAGGCTGGATGCAATGGACGAGCTCCGATAAAATCGTTACGCCAACGTTGTTTCCGATGTAGCACATAGCGGTACGCACAGCGTATTGCTGGAAGAAAACGATAACGAAGACGATGAAATGGTATTCTACAGTGCTCCCGCCGAAGCTGAGGCAGGCAAATGGTACATGATCAGCAGCTGGATTAAAACCGAAGGCATTAATACGGACACCATGTGGTATCCTACCAATGTGATTCCCGATCGCGACAACAATCGTATCGGCGTTTGCTTCTTCTTCCACAAATCTCCGATCGAAACCAGTTGGAATCTGGTAGGCGGAGATCAGTTCTTCTACATCGATCAAAGAAGAGGTCACGAAGATAGCGACTGGACGCTTTACGCAGCAGTGGCTCAGGCTCCCGAAGAAGCAGCCGGCGTGAGTATGCGCGCTCGTTATACCTCGTTCCCGACCGGCAAAACATGGTGGGACGATTTCGCCATTCAGGAAATCATTCCCCTTGCCGTTTCCGTCGATGATCCTTCTCAGCAATTACCGGTAATCGCAACGGATTACAGACTGTCCAACAACTATCCGAATCCGTTCAACCCGACCACGGTTATTGAATACACCGTTCCCAAAGCCGGTAAAGTGAATATCGCCGTTTACGATGTACTCGGAAGAAAAGTAAGAACTCTGGTAAATCAAAACCTGATGCCAGGTACTTACAATGTTGTCTGGGACGGTACGGATGATGCCGGAGAAAGGGTGACCACAGGCGTCTATTTTTATCAGATGCATACTCAGAATGCGGTAATCACCAAAAAGATGACTTTTATCAAATAAGAAATTTTTTATCGAGCCGGGGAGAGATTTCTCCCTGGCTTTTTCTTATATTCAATAAAACTGAATTGAACGTTTTTGAATTGACGAGAGAATCGTTATATTTAAAACAAGCCTGATGCAGATCCGGTGATTCTGCGGCGATTATTACAAAAATTTTAATCGTTCGGTTCAGGACAGTTCAAAATAAAAATTATCAAAATATTTTCACGGAGGTTGTGAATGCGGTTCCTCCTGAAATATCTTAGCGTTGCTGTTTTGCTGTTTTTTACAGCATTTCCGCTTTATTCAGGAACAACTGGAAAGTTGGTCGGAAAAGTTACCGACGCCACTACCGGAGAAGCGTTGCCCGGAGTCAATGTCTATCTGGAAAACACATCTTTTGGCGCCGCCACGGACATTGACGGGAATTACCTGATTATCGGAATACGTCCCGGGACGTACACCCTGGTGGTATCTTATATTAGCTATCGTGAAGTTCGTGTAGAGGGCGTTGAAATCAACATCGACAAGACCAGACGGGTTGACGTTAAGTTGCAGCCGGCTACGCTGGAACTGGGAGAGACAATTGTGGTTGAAGCCGACCGCCCTTTGTTCAGAAAAGATCTGACTTCAACCGAATCGTCAGTGGGCAAAGAAACAATCGAAGCCTTGCCTGTGGAAAATTTGCAGGAAGTGGTAAATCTGCAAGCCGGTGTGGTAAACGGGCATTTCAGAGGCGGACGTATCGGCGAAGTGCTGTACATGATTAACGGAATTCCCATCAACGACGTCTATTCGGGATCGTACGCTCTGGAGGTGGAAAATAATTCCATCCAGGAACTTAATGTCATCAGCGGAACCTTTAACGCCGAGTACGGACAGGCAATGTCCGGCGTGGTTAATGTGGTTACCAAAGAAGGCGGTACAAAACCCGAGTTTAATCTTTCGCTGTATGCGGGAAGTTATCTGACCGATCACGATAACATTTTCTGGAACAAGTCCCTTGCGCCGATTTACGACATGCAGTTTACGGCAGGCGGTCCGTTCATCTTTTTCGGTGATAAATTGCGCTATTTTATGAGCGGTCGCTACAATCACGATCCCGGTTATATCTATGGGAAAGAAGTGTTTTTGCCGACTGATCGCACCACGGACTTCCTGTTAAAAGACCAGCCGGAAGAGCGCCAGTTTATGAGTCACGGAAAAATGTACCAGTTTTCGGAAGAATTGGCGAAAAAACTGATTAATGACGCAAAAGCCGTTTCCATGAACAGATCGGAGCGGTTGAGCGGCAATATAAAGATAACATATCGTATTACTCCCGGTGATAAACTTAATTTTGAAACCATGTATCAAAAACGCGCCTGGCGTCAATACGACCATCGCTTCCGCCTGAATCCCGACGGAGACTATCGTTACAAGCAATGGACGATAAATAATTCGCTTTCGTGGAATCATGTTTTTAGCGCCAGAACGTTTATCGATGTGTATCTTTCTTATTTTTACACCAATTTCAAACAGCATGTTTACGAAGACCCTTACGACAGCCGCTATGTGGTTAAAGAGCGTCTGCAGGATACCGGCGCCAACGCTTTTGTAAGCGGCGGACAGCAGATGTGGCAATTCGATCGTTCCACGCTTACTCAACTTTTCAAAAGCGATTTGACGAGTCAGGTGAACAATAACCATCAGGTCAAGATAGGGGTAGAGGCAAAACGACACCGTCTTTGGCTGCACGAATTTGAAGTTTTGCCGGATCAACCGAACAGAATTGCGCCGCTGACCAGTTTTCAGAACAATAAATATCTCCATTATCCTTTCGAGTTTTCGGGATATATTCAGGATAAGATGGAATACGAAGACCTGATCATCAACGCCGGTTTGCGATTTGATTACTTTAATCCGGACGCCGTAGTTCCCGAAAATTTCATCGACCCGGGAAAGTCGCCGAAGAAAAAGGCGGAAAGCAGCATGCAGTTTAGTCCGCGTCTTGGTTTGGCGTATCCTATTTCCGCCAACGGAGCTATTCATGTTTCGTACGGTCATTTTTTCCAGACGCCCAACTATTTTTACCTTTACACCAATCCCGAATTCGATATCGATCCTTTGCAGTCTTCGGTTTCTCCGCCGCCGCAATCTTTGAAAAACACCATAGGAAACGCCAATTTAAAACCGCAGCGCACCACTATTTACGAATTGGGATTTCAGCAGCAGATCGGCGACCTGTACGGCATTTCGCTCACGGTCTATTTCAAGGATATTCGTAATTTGCTCGGCACGGAGGTTTATCAAACCTTGGAAGGAATTCGTTACGGGCGTTACATCAACAGAGATTACGGTTTTGTCCGCGGAGTGACCCTTGATATCGAAAAACGCTATTCAGCGGGATTTGCCGTGAATTTCGACTATACTTTTCAGGTGGCTAAAGGAAACGCCTCCGATCCCAATAACGCCTTTTTGGATGCGCAGGCAAATAAAGAAACGGTTAAGCAATTGGTGCCGCTTAACTGGGATCGTCGTCATCAGATAAACGCCTCTTTACAGCTCGGAACGCCGCAGGGTATTCTGGCAAGCATGATTGCCCGTTACGGTACGGGAATGCCCTACACACAGGCTTCGCGGGTTGTGCAGCCCTTGGTGGAAAACGGCGGGCGGAAACCGGATGAATTCACCGTGGATCTTTATCTGTACAAAAAATTTAATATCGGAAAATTTAACTATTCGTTCTTCGTAAAAATTTACAACCTGTTTGATCGTTTAAACGAATTAAATGTGTTTCGGGATACGGGAAGGGCGACTTATTCTACCGAGCCGCTCTATTTTGGAGGAGGAAGACCGAGAGGTCTGAATACTCTGGAAGATTATTACATTCATCCTGAATATTATTCGCAGCCGCGCAGGGTGCAAATTGGGGTTCAAGTGGGATTTTAAACGGATGAATAAAGCCATGATCAGAAAAATAACTTTGACTATCGTAACCATTTTATTGCTTTTTTCAGGGAATCTCCTGGCGCAGCGTAAACCCGATCCTAATGTCGGGAACACCAAATTGCGCCGCACGGGAACTATGGACGGCAACCTGGTACGCACAATTTTTATTAACTGGGGCGAAATTGCGCACTGGCCCGATTCGCCCTCGGGTGAATGGCCCAAGGGAACCGGTCATCAGTACGTCGATGGCGTGGCGCTGGTGGTTCAGGCGCGAACCATCGATAACGACGGCAATGTGATTTATCCCATGGAAACGCAATACCGCGAATTTGTGGATCGCGGACCGCAGGATCAACTCTGGGGTTGGGGTCCGCTGCCCGGATATTTCAATCCCAAAGGCACCACGCCCGCCCTGAGCAACAATCCGCGATCGTGGCCTAATTATTGGCCCGATAAGGAAGACGGCTGGGTCAATCCCAATGAAATCCCTAATGATTTCGACGACGACGGCAACGGGCTTGTGGATGATTTGGTTTACTGGAACGGATTTTTCGGGAAAGGCGTGCTCAACGCCGATCTGGAAACCTATTTTGTCTTCGACGACGATCCGGACGAAGAATGGAATTTTTATCCCGATCCTTCCGATAAAACACGCCGCGGTCTGGGATTGGAAGTAGCCGCGCGCTATTTTCAATGGTCGCAGGTTTTAGCAGAAGACGTGATTTTTGCCGTCTATTTTATTACCAACGAAGGTAAAACCAACTACGACAGCACTTACTACTGTTTTTACATAGATTGGGGAATCGGCGGAACCGATGATTCTTCGGACGACACGGGCGATTATAATACCTTGCTGGATATCGCCTGGGCTTGGGACGGAGACGGTTTCGGCACCCCGAACAACTGGTATCCGGTCGGCGTGGCGGGTTTCGCTTTTCTGGAAAGTCCGGGAATTTATAACGACGGATTGGATAACGACGAAGACGGTCTGATCGATGAAAATCGGGTTTCTCAGGGTCCCGGAGAATGGTTGGATACCTATCCTTACGGAGTCGATAATCCTTCGCAATTTTTTACCTATTACAAAAGAGAACCAAGCCCCCACTGGTCGAATGATGAAGACGGCGATTGGGACAGTTATACGGATGTTAACGAGAACGGCGTATGGGATCCCAAAGAACCGTTAAACGACGACGTGGGCGCCGACGGACTGGGACCTTATAATTTTGGCTACCCGGGTCCCGACGAAGGCGAAGGCGACGGAAAACCTACGCCCGGCGAACCCGATTTCGATTATCTTGACAAGGACGAAGCCGATCAGATCGGTTTGACCGGATTCCGGATTTTTCCGGTTCATACCTACGAATTGTGGAATGAAAAACAAAACTGGCAGGTGTTCCGTTCCGCTCCTCCGCCGCACAGTCAGGAAGTCACGGCTAATTTGGGCATGTTCTTTTCTTCGGGTCCCTTTCCGTTAAAAGCCGGCGACACGCAAAATTATTCCATGGCTTTGTTGTTCGGCGAAAACGCGGAAGATCTGGTTCTCACTAAAAATACCATTCAGCAAATTTACAACGCCGACTATCGTTTTGCCAAGCCGCCCGACAAGCCGCGCTTGCTTTCGGTAATTCCGGGCGACAAAAAAGTCACTTTAATTTGGGATTCGCGCGCGGAATCTTCATGGGATCCCTTTTTGCAGGAATACGATTTTGAAGGGTATCGGATTTACAGAAGCACGGAGCCGCAATTCCTTGAATCGCGAATTATTACCGACGCTTACGGAAGACCCACGTTCGGTAAACCGATTGCCCAGTTTGATTTAAAAAACGGAATTCAGGGGCTGCATCCCATCGATGTTCAGGGAGCGCACTTCAATTTGGGTAAAGACACAGGCTTGCGCCATTACTATATCGACAAAGATGTAAAAAACGGTCAGACTTACTACTACGCCATAGTCAGCTATGACCGCGGATTTATCGACACCAGCGCAACCGGAGAACTTGCCGGAATTCCGCCGTCGGAATGCCCAAGTAAAATCGATGTGGACGTGGCGGGTAATGTCACTCTGGATATCAACACCACGGTGGTTACTCCGGGCGTACCGGCTGCGGGCGCCATTCAGGCTTCGCTCGACGGCGAAATTGACCGCGAGACGGTGGGAACCGGAAATTTTGAAATTCAGTTTGTGGTTCCGGATTCGGTTAAAGACGGACATGTCTATTCGGTTGAATTCGGCGATACGGCGATTCTTCACGATAAGGGCAATCCCTATTACCTGGTTTACGACATTACCGACGGCGGACGCATTCAGTTGTCGGACACTTTGTGGATTGACGAAATTTCCCGCTCGCCTTTGATCGACGGATTTATTCTGGAAATTGCCAACGATCAGGTTTCCATCGATATGGACAATACGGGTTGGGAAATCGGGCACACAACCTATCGTTGGCGGGTGAATCTGGACAAACGATTTTCGGGCAGCAATCTGAATATGAATTATCCGGCGGATTACGAAATCACCTTTTCCGACGTCATTATCGATACCGCCGAAAACCGCCTCGGCTATCCGCCCTATCAACCTTCCAAATTCCGGATAATGAACATAACGGAAAATAAGAACGCGCATTTTCAATTCCTTGAATATTACGAAAAAGATTCGACTTTAAGTCCCTATTACGAATATCAGAATGCCGATTCCATCGAGGGGGCGATGATCTGGGTGGAAGATCCGAGTCCGAGGAATCCGTACAAAATGCGCACCACCTGGCGTTTTTACTTTGAAGCGGACGCTTCTTTGTCGGAGCAGGTTCCTCCGCAACCGGGCGATATTTTTAAGATTGCCACCAAAAAG
Source organism: Calditrichota bacterium (assembly GCA_013151275.1). Classification (GTDB taxonomy): domain Bacteria; phylum Calditrichota; class Calditrichia; order Calditrichales; family Calditrichaceae; genus Caldithrix. Next base: position 13,896 of record JAADIP010000091.1, read on the forward strand.
CCTTTCCGCACGGGAGATAAAATTATTTTCAAAGTAAAAGGCACCGGATTCGACAAAGAAAAAGCCAAGACCGATATGGAAAAGATCGCCGTGGTTCCTAATCCGTACATGGCGGCTGCTGCCTGGGAACCGCGTTCGCCGTTCCGCACCGGTCGCGGCGAGAGACGCATCTACTTTATCAATCTGCCGCCCAGGTGTACCATACGTATCTACACTCTGCGCGGATATTTGGTAGATACCATTGAACATAATTCGTCCATACAGGTGGGGCAGGAATCATGGAATTTGTTATCCAAGGACGGGCAGGAAATTGCCTATGGCGTGTACATTTATCATGTCGAGGCGCCGGGCATCGGTGAAAAAATCGGTAAATTTGCTGTGATCAAATAAAGGATCAAAAAGAGGTCCATAAAATCAGGGTGTTTGCGATGAATCAGATAAAAACCATTATTTTGACCTTATTGACGCTTAGTAGTTTTTTATTTGCTCAGTATAGTAAAGATGTGACCAATGTTGGTACGACTGCGGCTCCGTTTCTGGAGATCGGCGTCGGGGCGCGCGCCATCGGAATGGGCGGCGCTTTTGTGGCTACTGCAAATGATGTGAGCGCGATGTATTGGAATCCGGCGGGAATCGCCCAGCTAAACAGCATCGAAGCCATTTTTGTGCACACAAACTGGCTGGTCGATATTACTTACGATTATGCCGGAATCGTTTTTCCCGTTTACCGCTTCGGCGTGATCGGGCTGAACCTTACCGCTTTAAACATGGGCGAGATGATGGTGCGGACCATCGATCGTCCGGAAGGAACCGGTGAATATTTTAACGCCCGCGATCTTGCCATCGGTCTGGCTTACGGAATTAAAATTACCAATCGGTTTTCCCTTGGTTTTAACTTTAAATACATTTCTCAGTCGATCTGGAAAGAGCACGCCAACGGATTTGCCGTTGACATCGGAACGCTTTATGAGACGCCCTGGAAAGGTTTGCGCATCGGAGCCGCGCTGACTAATTTTGGCACCGATATGAAAATGAGCGGAAACGACCTTTTGGTTTACCATGACATCGATCCCTATCAATTGGGTAACAACGATCGAATTTTCGCGGAATTACAAACCGACGCCTGGCCCCTGCCTTTAAACTTTCAAATAGGCATGGCTTACGATGTGCTGCAATCCGAGCAACACCATTTGACCATAGAAGCCGACGCCATGCATCCTATCGACAACAGCGAAAGTATGAATTTCGGAATGGAATACGGCTTTTTGGGAAAATATTATCTGCGCGCCGGATACCGGAATTTATTTTTGAAAAACAGCGAAGAAGGGCTTACACTGGGCGCCGGAGTGCAGCTTCCTTTGTTCGGAACCATTAAGGGCGGATTTCACTATGCCTTTGCCGATTTCGGACGGCTGCAAAACACACAGCGCTTTACGATTGTTTTGAGCTTTTAAAAATTGAATACTATTACGTGCGGTTACAGGGATGGAGAATAGAAAGGGATTTCTTTACAGTGCTTTGCGCTTTGTTAGCATCGATGATAAGAACAATAAAAATTTTTTGTTTAACCGTTTTTATTCTTGTTGTAAGTTTCGATTTTCTGCCGGCTCAATCCGGGCAGATTAATATTAACCGGATTGAATCCATGCCCAATTTGCCTCAACCCTATTTTATGCGCAATTGGAAACAGGTTGCCCAAAAATATGATTCGCTGGTCTTTAAACAGGATTTGGAAGGTCAGTATCTGCCGCTTATCTGGTACGAATCTTCGGGAATCAATTATCCCGAGCACGGACGTTTTGGACTGCACACTTATGTGGGGACTAAAAATCCGGCGCAGGCGGAAGCCATTAATATTTTGCCTGCCGTGATTGGAGCATCGTTGGTAGGGATTGACAAACAAAATCAGTTCGGACGTAATTGGGTTTTGATGTGCGAAGATTTTTTTAATCGCCGTCCCGAACAAAATGTCTATCTGAATAATTTTTACGGACAGAGCGGGAACGACTGGTGGTACGACACAATGCCCAACGTGTTTTTTTATCAACTCTACGATCTTTATCCTGAAACGGGACACTTTGGTCAGCAATTTGTTACGGTAGCCGATCGTTGGTTGGAAGCCCTGAAAAAGATGGGCGGAAGCGCCGCACCCTGGAAGGTTCCAAATTTAAATCACAGAGCCTGGAATTTATCGACCATGCTGCCCAATGACGACGGCGTAAAACAACCCGAAGCCGCCGGAGCGATCGGCTGGTTAATGTACATGGCATACAGGCAATTGAACGATGAAAAATATCGTATCGGCGCAGAATGGAGCATGGAATTTTTAGATCAGTTTCCCGTAAATCCCGCCTACGAGCTGCAATTGCCTTACGGCGTTTACCTTGCGGCAAGAATGAACGCGGAACTGGGAACAAATTACAATATCGAAAAGTTGTTAAACTGGTGTTTTGATTCCGAAGGCAACGTCCGCGGTTGGGGCGTTACCGTGGGCACCTGGGGCGGATACGATTGTTCGGGACTGGCGGGCGAAGTTATCGGCGATGATTACGCGTTTGCCATGAATACCTTTGAAATGATCGGGAATCTCGTACCCCTGACACGCTACGATGAGCGGTTTGCCAGAGCGATAGCCAAGTGGACTCTCAACGCCGCCAATGCTTCACGGCTGTTTTACGGCAAATTTTTGCCCGCTCAAAATCAGGACGGCGAAAAATGGGCATGGCAGTACGATCCGCAGGGAGTTATCGCCTACGAAGCGCTGCGCGAAACCGACTGGTATTCCAATACAAAACCTTTTGCCACGGGCGACGCGCTGCGTTCGGGATGGGCGGAAACAAATCTGGCTTTGTACGGCTCTTCGCATGTGGGAATTTTAGGCGCGATTATCGATACCACAAACGTTCGGGGCATCTTAAAACTGAATGTCCGCGCCACCGATTTTTTCTCGGAAACGCCTTATCCCATGTATTTGATTTTTAATCCCTATTCAAACGACACAACCATAGTTTTTGACGCCGGTTCGGAATCGGTCGATCTTTATGATGCGGTCTCCAATCAGGATCTGGCGAGCGGAGTATCCGGAAGTGTCGAGTTAAATCTTCAATCGGATCAGGCGATCCTGGTTTGTTTGATTCCTTCAAACGCCGAGCGAATTTTTGAGGGTGAAAGATTGATAATCGACGGGAATATTATCGACTTTCACACCCAATACACACTTGAAAACCATCCTCCCAGGATAAAAGCGCTGGCGGCAGAAAAGACCGAGGTTTCGCCTTCCCAATCGGTCGAAATTTACTGTACGGCTGAAGATCGGGACGGCGATGAACTGAATTACAAATGGACTTCCTCGGGCGGAAGCATTACGGGAAATAGCGGCAAAATAACCTGGCAGGCGCCCGGGCAGGAAGGTACATTTACCGTCCGATGCACTGTTACCGACGGTCAACAAGGGGCTGACAGCGCTTTTATCCTTTTAAAAGTATCGAACAACCGAGCACCGGTAATCGACGAATTAAAAGCCGATCCCTCCGAAGTTATGCCCGGCGATACGGTAAAATTACAATGTCTGGCGTCCGATCCGGATAACGATGAACTGGTTTATCGCTGGTGGGTTGTTCCGGGCGACACCTTTTCTTCTGACAGTCAGGCGCAGTGGAAAACTCCCTCCGAAATAGGCTATTATTACATCCATTGCCGCGTGACCGATCAAAGAGGGAAATTCGACGAAGACAGCGTAGGCGTGAGCAACGGCGATCTTGTAATTAATCTGCCGTTAAACGGTTCTGCCGAAGATTTAAGCGGATTCGGAAATAACGGACTTGTAACGGAAGCCGTTCCAACGGTGAATCGAGCGGGGGAGATAAATAAAGCCCTGTATTTTGACGGGGAAAATGATCTTGTTTTGATTCCGAACAATCCGGCGTTAAATTTTCAAAATGCGATCACCGTTGCCTCATGGATTCGTGTGGATTCGTTTTTTATCCGCGAAGCCTATCCTTTCAGTCACGGAAATTGGGAAAACCGCTGGAAGGTTTCCGTCACCAACAGACGTTTACGCTGGACGGTAAAAACCGCGGACGGGGTCAGCGATCTGGATTCAAAAACGGAATTGCAAAAAGGTCGCTTTTACTACGCGGTTTTTACTTACGATAAAACCGAAATGAAAATTTTTATCGACGGTCGGTTGGATTCCCAAAAAAGCTGGAGCGGAGCCATTCTGCAGACATCTTATGATTTAACATTAGGGCAGGTTTTACCGGGAAATACGCAGTACAATTTTCGCGGAATACTGGACAATTTCCGTCTGTACAATCGGGCGCTTTCGGAAGCGGAAATCGCGTCACTGTACGACGGCGAAACAGCGTTACGGGAAAATTCGGCGTCTTTATTGCCTCTTGAATCCTTTCTGGAGCAGAATTATCCCAATCCCTTCAATCCTGTAACGACCATCCGCTACCGCGTGAAAAAAAGGAGTCGCGTAAAGTTGAGCGTTTTCGATTGTCAGGGAAGAACGGTTCAAATTTTGAAAGACGAAGAACAGATGCCGGGCAGCTATTCGGTTCAATGGAATGCAGCCGGTGTTTCGTCGGGCGTCTATTTTTATCGGTTACAAATTGATAATTGGCAGAGCGTGCGTAAATGCTTAAAACTAAAGTAGGACCGCAGATTAAGCTGATTACGCTGATGTCGCTGATTGAACAGAGGTTGTTTTTGATTTTTTGTGCTTGATTAAGTGAATTTGTCTCGATTGCAATTTTAAATTTTTGTGCGCTTTGGGATTCTTTGGTGGCTCGGGGGTAGATTGTAAAGCAGAGAATCGGATTACGGACCACTGATTAAGCTGATTACACTGATGTCGCTGATTGAATTGATTTGCTGTTTACTTGAAGCAATAGAAAAAAGAAAAAGTTGAGATAATTTTTTATTCTGATCGGAATTGGTTAGAGGAAATTTTATAATAATAATGGGTAATTTAGGGTAATATTTATCATTTTGCTTTAGGGAGGGAGTATGTTGTATGTTCTTTAATGAGTTTACCGGAATCCAATTAATGAAAAACTATTTTAATCGGTTTTTGGTTTTTTCTTTAATCAGTCTGTTTTTTTTACTTTTATTCAATGAAAAAGCATTTGCGGTAAAGAAAGAACTTTCCGGCAGCTCGGTTAAGTGTGAGAATAACGCATTTTACCTTAAGAGCGGAGGATATGTAATAGAGTTTGGCGAACAAACAGGAAATCAGATTCTGATTTACAAACCCTCAACAAGGGGCGTGCTCAGGATGAATATTCTGGGCGGGGCTGATGAGTTTAATCTGGCAAATACTACCAATAAAATTACCTGTGTCACGGATAATGATAAATTAGCCATAACGCTGAAGGCGGAAAATAAATGGGGCGAATATGAAATCACGATTTATCAATATAAAAAAGATCCGGGATTATTTCGTTTTACACAACAATTAACGTTAAAACAGAGTTTGCCGAAAACCGTGGCGACAAAGCCCGAGTTGCAGCTATTGCGGCGCAAAGGCGAAAAACTTATTCCCGTTAAATCCGGTGATTTTATTGTGGGCAGCGGTCCCAGGCATCCCAATTATCTTTATGCAAAGCAGGCGCCGTTCACAACTCCCGTCATCTTTCTTTGTTCTCCGGGATGGCTGGGAGGTAATTTTTTCTATTTTGAGGATCTTACGTCTTTAAATAACTTTTTTGAACTTTCCGGCAGCGGCGCCGAAAAAATTATGGTCGATATCGATAACTATGAAACCGCTCTGGGCTACACCATCCCCGCTCCGGCTTTAAAAGCTTTGCCGGTAAAAAAGAAGGTACTTTTAACGGACAGTTATTTGTATCTTACAAGCCAGTATCCCCGCGACGAAGCGGACGTTGCGCTGAAATACTTATCTTACCTTTCCACTGTTTACGCTTATATCAATAAACCCGCAACCGAGTTGACCGATTGGCGGGATTTGGCTGAAAAGGAAATCAAAGATTTAAACAAAGAGGGATTGTGGGTCACCGTCGAGGGACGTCCCTTTTTACGCGCCTATGTGAACGACGAGCGGAAATCGGCGGAGTTAATTACCCAGTTGGATCTGCTGCTGCCGCTTTCAAAGTATAAAATGGTTCGGGATATTGACAGTTCTCTCATTAAAATTCTAACAAACACTCTTCCGGTTTTTTACGCGCAGCGCTACAAGGCGTTGAATAATAATTTCCCCAATATAGAAGAAGGAGACAGTTGGTACGTTGTGGAAGAGATGACCCAGCTTGCCAAGCTCGCCAGGTTAGGCAATAAAACGGCTAAAGAGATCCTTTTAAAATCCGTTAAAAACATGATAACCTTTGCCCGCAATGTCGATTACGAATTTCCCAATCACTTTTCTTATTCCGATTTTAGACCCACCTTTGGCATCGAGCAGGATGTTCCCGGCGGCTACGCTTACCTGATGCTTGAGCTCTATGATATTTTCGGCGACAAGAAATATCTCAACGAAGCAAAGGAATCGATTAAACGCATTACAGCCAAGTATTTCAATTTAAATTACGAACTGCAAATGACGGCGATGGGAGCGGTCGCTGCGGCAAGGCTCTATAAAATTACGGACGAAGAAAAATATCTTAAAATGAGCTATATGCCCGTTGCCAATATTATGTTAGTTACCTGGCTCTGGGAATGCGATTACGGCTACGCTAAATCCTACTCCACTTTCTTCGGACTGAGTCCCATGATGAACAGCGGCGTGATTACGATGAAAGAGCAGTATGAAGTGTGGGGTTATTTAACGGAGTATCTGCATCTATTGCAGGGAGAATTACCAAAACCCATAGACAATTTGATTTCCGAATTTTATCGTTACACGCTTTTTACCCTTAAATACACGCTTCCTCCGTTGCTGCCGAAAGAGGCGGCGGCGTTACACCCTACGTCGTATCCCGAGGTTAATCTAAACGATCTTTCTATTTACATCCCTCTGGAAGATTTGCGCGAGGGGTCGTCGAAGAGCGGTTTGATAGGGCAGCAGGTTTACGGCGCCGGAGGACCTATCACTTTTGCAGCCGAAGCCTACAAAAAGATAAATGACGATATTACCGTATATTCTGAATATCCCGTTGTTTGGAATGACGAATCTTCTTTCGTATTAAGCGGATCTCCCGAATATGAAATTTGGGTCGAAATTACGGGGAAAAATATTCCGGCAATTTACGATAGGCAGAAGCAGAAGTTGAATGTCGTTGTGATTGATAAAAACAAATTAAAATTCAAAGCAAAAGGCGGCGAAAAATATTATTTGGGAAAACAGGATTAAGAGATAAATTTAAAAAATTTAGGGCGGTTTGAATAATAAATAATTGTCAACAATGATTTTTAAAGGAAATTAGGGTAATTCCAGAAATGAAGGTATTCATTTATAGGACGATGACTGCGGTTTTAATTTTGCTCTTATTATTTGCCTGCGAAAAGGAGCGGCGGCACGCAAATCAAACGAGCTCCGAAAAGGTTAGTCTTACCTATTGGAGTTCGTCAAACGCGCAAGAGATCAAATTGGCAAAAAAGCTGGTCGCCTTGTGGAACGCTTCGCATCCCGATATTCAGGTAAAAGTGCAGCCCCTGCCGTCGAGTCAGTCTTCCGAAGAGGTGTTGTTGGCGGCTATAGCCGGAGGAACCACGCCCGATCTTTGTTCCAATATCTGGCCCGGCGCCATGGACGATTTTATTTCCGCCGGCGGTCTGGTGCGCCTCGATACCTTTCCCGATTTCTGGACGTACATGAACGAACGCGTTCCCGAAGACCTTTTAAAGTCGTTTAAAGCAAAAGACGGCGGCTATTACCAAATTCCCTGGAAAACAAATCCGATTATGGTCTTTTACAATAAAAAGATTTTCAGGGAAGCGGGGGTTCAGGCGCCGCTTACCACCTATTCCGAATTTTTAAAAGCCGCGGAAAAAATTGTGCGCGATCGGGACGGCGACGGCGAAGTGGATCATTGGATGCTTTATCGGGAGGTTAAGCCAATCTGGTGGCAGCGCTTATTCGATTACTATCCGTTTTACATCTGCGCTTCGGGCGGTAAAACGTTGTTTAAGGGCGACGTTATTGATTTTAATAATGACGCAAGCGTAAAAGTATTCGCCTTTTTCCAGACCATGTACCGCAGAGGATTTATTCCCATTACACAGTTTCAGGGCGACCAATATCTGTCGGGAAAGCTGGCGACGCAAATTTCGGGACCGTGGTTTGTCGCTCAAATCGAAAAATTTAAACAACCCGGTTTTGAATACGACATAATGCCAATTCCCAAGCCCGATGATTACAAAGGAACCGTTTACACTTACGGCGATCCTAAGAATATTTCGATTTTCAATACCACAAAGCATCCCGCGCAAGCCTGGCAGTTCGCCAAATGGTTGATCTCAAGACAGGCAGATCTGAATTTGCTTCAAATCGCCAATCAAATTCCTATCCGCAAAGATCTGCTACAGGATTCTCTTTTTAGCGATTATTTTAAAAATAATCCCAAAATGGTTATTTTTGCCAAACAGGCGCCTTACACGCGCGGAGTAGATGGGGTGGCTGATTTAAAGGAAATTTTTAGCGCCATATCTCAGGAATATGAAGCCTGTGTGATTTATGACAGACGTACGCCGGAGGAGGCGATAAAGCGCGCGGCTAAAAGGGTGGAAGTCATCAGAGAATGGAATCGTCTATGATGCGGTCTGTGATAGAGCGTATTAAACGCAGCAATAAAGTCGGTTATTTGATGAGCTTGCCCTATTTGGTGAGTTTTTCTCTGTTTATCGCTTTTCCTCTGGGATTTTCGTTTATTCTGATCTTTCATAAGTGGAATATCATTACGCCCATGCAGTGGGTGGGATTGAAGAATTTTTACCGTTTATTTCACGATGTGGAATTTTTAAGAGCGATTTTGAACACTCTTGTTTTCCTTGTCATTCATATTCCTTTACAGATTGTTTTTGCTCTGATTCTTGCCGTTTTGCTCAATCAGAAAATTCGTTTTCGCGGTTTCTTTCGGGCTGTGTTTTTTATGCCGGTAATCGTTTCCGGGGTTGTAATTACCATTCTCTGGCAGCAATTGTATGGTTACGAAACCGGCGTGTTGAATTTACTTCTCCTGAAATTGGGTCTATCCAGAATCCCCTGGATTAACGATCCCTCCTGGGCGATGCCTTCCATAGCCATAATGGCTACCTGGAAAAACGTGGGTCTTTATATTATTCTCTTTCTTGTGGGGCTGCAGAATATTCCCAAATATTTGTACGAATCCGCAGAACTGGACGGCGCGAGCGACTGGCAGAAATTTATTTACATCACAATTCCCGCTTTGAACAGTACGATGGTTCTGGTGGTAATTTTATCGACAATCGGCGGTTTTTCTCTGTTTATCGAACCCTTTGTGATGACAGGCGGAGGACCGATGAACAGTACGCTATCGGCAATGCTCTACATTTATAAACAGGCTTTTTATTTCGGACACATGGGATATGCCGCGACGCTGGGATTTTTCTTTGCTTTTATCATATTTTTGGTTGTTCTGGTACAAAAACGAGTGGTGGAGAGGAAATAATCGCGATGAAGCGTTTTTGGATGTACCTGATTTTATGTGTAACCGGAATTACATTTATCTACCCATTTTTGTGGATGCTGTCAGCCAGTTTAAAGCCGGAAATGGAAATCGGCAATCTTGCTCTTTGGTCGAACCATTTTAATCTGCACAGTTATCAGGCGGTGGTTCAGAAAATTCCCATTGGCAGAGCCTTGCTGAACAGTCTTTTTGTTTCGGCGTGCGTCACCGCTTCGGTGCTTTTTTTCGGATCAATCGTCGGTTACGCCCTGTCGCGGCTGCAATTTTGGGGCAGAAATTTAATCTTTGGCGTGATTCTGTTTACCATGGTCATTCCTTTTCAGATAACATTGATCCCCATGTACATTTTAATGGTCAAGTTCGGATGGGTCGATACCTATTTGTCGTTGATCGTGCCCGGAATGGTCAGCGCGTTTGCCATTTTGTTGTTCCGGCAGTTCTTTCTTGATATTCCGCAGGATTTAATCGATGCGGCGCGGATCGACGGATGCAATGATTTTACGATTTTATTTAAAATAATCTGGCCCATCTCACGTCCCGTTGTGATTACGGTGGGCATTATTACGTTTATGACAAGCTGGAATGATGTTTTGTGGCCTCTGATCGTTATTCGCAACGAGTATTTAATGACCATGCCGCAACTTGTTACCATCTTTGCCGTCGGAGGACAGGCGGAATCTCAATTGGGGGCTACTCTGGCTGCGGCTACTTTACTTGCCGTGCCGATTGTTCTGGTCTATTCCTTTTTCCAGCGGTATTTTATTGAAAGTATGGCAACATCAGGACTAAAAGGTTAGGAGTACTAATTTTGCAGGTAAAAAAATTGGATTTACGCATAAAACCCAATATCAGAAGGGTAATTACGCTCTCTTACAATATCGACCGGCAAAGCGTGATTCGAATTGCCGATAAAATGATGAAAATAGAGCCGGCGGAAAGAGAACGCGTTTACGGGGAAATTTTAGCCCATTTTGCCAAACGGCACCGTAATCTGGAACAGATTCTGGAAAAATATTATCGGGAACTGGAAGGGTTTCTGCCCGCCGATTTAAAATTAAGGGCTGTCGATAAGCTTTTGCTTGCCAGTTATTTTACCAAGGAATATTCCATCGAAGCCGCGGCGCTTTTTAACCCTTCCATTGTTCCGTTGAATCACCCCGCTTCTTCCGAAGACGAACAGGAATTTGTTATCAGTTTAAGAGCCACCGGAGAAGGTCATATCTCCAGCATTGAATTTATTCAGGGAAAGATCGATTCCGAAGGGGAGGTCAGCTTTAAAATGCCGGAATCGGATTTGGCGACGGGTCCGGAAGTGGTTCGAATAATCGACGCCGATCCTCTTACGGTTGAAATAAAGTTCGATCCAAGAATTCCGCTTTCCGAACGAGTAATCTATCCGTTAACTGCGGATGAAAGCAACGGAATCGAAGATTTGCGTCTTGTGCGGTTTGAGGACAAAGGCGAAATCACCTATTTCGGAACTTACACCGCCTATGACGGCAAAAATATTCAGACCAAGTTACTGGAAACAAAAGATTTTAATACCTTTAAAACGCACACGCTAAGGGGCGCCGCCATAGAAGATAAAGGCATGGCGCTGTTTCCGGAAAAAATTAACGATCAATATGTGATGGTTTCCAGACAGGACGGGAATAACCTTTACATTATGTTTTCCGATAATTTGTTCGAATGGCGCTCGCCCGAACCTTTGCTGATTCCTGAAATGCCGTGGGAATTAAGCAAAATCGGCAATTGCGGTTCGCCGTTAAAAACCGGGGAGGGCTGGCTGCTGATCACCCACGGTGTTGGACCGATGCGCAAGTATCAATTAGGCGCCTGTCTTTTGGACGCGAAAAATCCTAAAAAAGTACTCGGGCGGATGAAGGAGCCTCTGCTGGGTCCCGACGAAGACGAGCGTGAAGGTTATGTTCCCAATGTCATTTATACCTGCGGGGCAATGATTCATCGTGAACGGCTTGTGGTGCCTTACGCCATGTCCGATCTGGCATCGGGGATAGCTATTTTTAATATCGAGGAAATCTTGAACGCTATGGAATAGAATGGAGGGAATGAGACGATGGAGATTAAGCGCTACAACGAAAATCCGATCTTGACTGCTGCGGATGTGCCTTTTAAAGTGAATAGTATTTTTAATGCCGGCGCGATAAAATTCAACGGACAATATTTATTGCTTTGCCGCATCGAATTACCCACAGGTTTGTCGTCATTAATTCTGGCGCGAAGCGAAGACGGGTATCATTTCACGGTCGATGAAAAACCGATTTTAACGCCGGATATACACGGAGAATTTTTCGAGTATGCCAACTGGGGCGTTGAAGACGCCAGAATTACCGAGATTGACGGCGTTTACTACATAACATACACGGGATACTCCGTAAACGAACCCGTCGTTCTTTTGGCAAGAACAAAGAATTTCAAAGATTTTGAGCTTTTGGGTCCCATTTCCGAGCCGGTGAACAAAGATGCGGTTATCTTTCCCGAAAAAATAGACGGATATTACTGGAAAATCGATCGTCCGGCTGTTTCGGCGTTACAGGGCGATATGTGGATTAACCGCAGTCCCGATCTTCTTCACTGGGGAATGCACCGGCGGTTGATCGCAGCGCGCAAACCTTTATGGGACGGACATAAGATCGGAGCATCGACGCCGCCGATTAAAACTGAAAAGGGATGGCTTATGTTGTATCACGGGGTCCGGATGATCGGAACATCCATGATTTACCGGCAGGGAGTGCTGCTATTGGACGCGGAAAAGCCGTTTAAAGTTATTGGTCGCAGTCTGCACCCGATCTTGTCGCCCGAAGAAGAATATGAGCGCATGGGCGACGTCCCGAATGTAATCTTTTCCACCGGATGGATTCCTGAACCCGGCGGCGAAATAAAGATCTATTATTCGGGAGCCGACAGCAATGTCAGTCTGGCAATTACCAGCGTGGACTATCTGCTTTCTCAATGCAATGCGGGCACGGAGACCAGATCATGATTTTTGCAAAGAAGATTTTCTGGATAATTCTACTGCTCGCGGGAATGTGGGGCTGCAAAAATACCGCCGAGAAAACAAGCGTCGTAAATCTGGAACATTTAAATTATCTCTACCGGAATCTTGATTTAACCGACGGAACAACCATAGCTATTATTCCCATTTATGCCGAGTACCCGGACTATAAACCGGTTGAGGCAAAAGGAGAAGGAATTACCTGTGTGGATGACATCGCCCGGGCGGCGATAGTGTATCTGAGATATTCCTATTATTATAGTGATGCGTCGTCTTTGCGCAAAGCCGAAAATCTTATGCGGTCGCTGTTAAAGATGCAGGCGGAAAACGGCTTCTTTTACAACTTTATTTCCTCAGAAGGCGAAATCGAAAAAACAATTCCGAACAGTCAGCCCCTTCCGGATTGGTGGACATGGAGAGCGTTCTGGGCTTTAACCGAATATCTTAAGATCAGCAAGCCTCCGCAGCAGGGATTGTCCGATTCGGTTCGTCTGGCTATCGGCAAAGTAATACCGCATATTTCCGATCTTGCAAAACGAGAAGGCTCTTGGAAAGAAATTGAAGGATTCCGTCTTCCGGAATGGCTGCCCCTGAAACACGCCGCCGATCAAGCCGCATTAATAATAAAAGGATTGACCAACTATTATGATACGACAAAAGATCGGGCTCTGCTACCGCTTATGCGATCTTTTGCCAACGGAATAATCGCCGTTCAGATTAATGACGACTCCCTTGCCGTTGACGGAATGTTTTTAAGCTGGAAAAATTACTGGCACGCTTACGGCAACAGCCAGGCTGACGCCCTGTTGGATTATTTCAGAGTAAGCGGGGATTCTTTAGCCTTAAAAGCCGCGCTAAAAGAGATCGACCGTTTTTACCGCTATCTTTATGAAAAGCGATATTACCGCTCGTTCAAACTTTCCAGGATAACGGGTAAAGTACAGATCGTAGAAAAAAAGCAGTTTGAACAAATCGCCTATGATTTCAGACCGATGGTCTGGGCGTGTTTGAATGCTTATGAAATCACCAAGGACGAAAAATACGCCGTGTTGGCTGCGCAGATTACCTCGTGGTTTGCCGGAGAAAATTTGGCAAAAGCAAAAATGTACGATCCTCAAACAGGCAGATGTTTTGACGGTATTGTCAATCCGCAAAAAATCAATCTTAACTCGGGCGCCGAATCGACAATTGAAGCGCTGTTGACTTTAATCGAAATCGAACAAAATCAAGTGGCAAAAGACTTGACGCACAAATACTTTAAAGGAGAGACTGTAATTGAATAAAAGCTTTTTATTGCACGATAACTGGAAGGTCTTTTTACACAGAAAACGGGAAACGCCGCCGGATTTCACTTTCCCCGAAGACGGAATCAAAGCCGAGGTTCCGGGAACGGTTCACACCGATTTACTTGCCGCCGGACTAATACCCGATCCGTTTTACGGCATGAACGAAAAGGATTTGCAGTGGATCGGTTGGAATGACTGGCGCTATGAATGTACGTTTGATTTGCCGGACTTTTTTAACAAACAAGAAACCCTGTGGTTGGTTTTCGATGGTCTGGATACCGTTGCCGAAATCGTTCTGAACGGGCGACCGCTGGCAAATGTAAAAAATATGTTCCGAAGTTATCGCTTTAAGGTGAATGAATTTTTGAAACAAAAAGACAATCATTTGCGGATCGTTTTTAATTCCGCCTTGCAATACGGAAAGGATTATCAGCCGCGGATTGAACCTATGCCCTCGGAACGGCATCCCGATCGGGCGTTTGTGCGAAAAGCCCAGTATTCGTTTGGTTGGGACTGGGGTCCCGCATACCCGACTTGCGGCATCTGGCGACCTGTTTTTCTTTTGCAGCAAAACGAGGGTATTGATTTTGTCACATTTGATACGCTCGAATTAACCGGGCAAACCGCAAAAGTGCGTATTGGGATTAATCTTTGGGAAAAACCGGTAAATCCGCGCAAAATAGAAATCGCTTTGTTTCACCAAGATCAGGTTCTGCTCAAAAAATTAGACCCGGTTTTTAAAGAGAACGAAACAGTCTTTGAAATCGAACGCCCCGAACTCTGGCAGCCCAACGGCGAAGGAAATCCCGCCCTGCACAGGTTGGAAGTTCGCTTGCTGAATGAGGACGGTCAAATTGTCGATCAAATAAAGAAAAAGGTCGGAATTCGTAAAGTGGAGCTTGTGACTTCCGAAAACGGTCAAAATCGTTTTTACTTTAAAATCAACGATAAAAGAGTTTACGTTAAAGGCGTAAATTGGATTCCCGCGCATTCGTTCATTCCTTCCGTTCAAAAGGAGACGTATCGGCGATTGCTGGAGTCGGCAAAAGATGCGAATATGAATATGATCCGTGTTTGGGGAGGGGGTATTTACGAAGACGAGCAATTTTATGAACTTTGCGATCAACTCGGGTTAATGGTCTGGCAGGATTTTATGTTTGCCTGCGCTTCCTATCCGGAAGACGATGCCTTTCTTGCCGAAGTTGAGGCGGAGCTTAAAGAAAATGTTTCCGAATTGCGTATTCATCCTTCCCTTGTTCTGTGGTGCGGAAATAATGAGAATGAGTGGATCTGGTACCGCGATCATTGCGGAGGAATGGAAGGCATGCCCGGTTATCGTCTGTTCCACCGCCTCATGCCGGAATGGTTGAACAAATTAGACCCCTATCGTCCGTACTGGCCTACAACACCGTGGGGACTGGAGAAGGATCCGAATGATGAGAGGAGCGGTAACCGCCATGTGTGGCATATCTGGTCTCAATGGGTGGATTACACGGATGTCAAGAACGATCGCAGTTTATTTGTGAGCGAATTCGGATTTCAGGCGCCGGCTCACTATCAAACGTTAAAACAAAGTCTGCCCGAAGCGGAGTTTCATGTTCAAAGCGAGAGTTTTGAATGGCACAACAAACAGGAGGAGGGTCCGGAACGACTTTTGCGCTTTTTAAGCGCCCATCTTCCGGTGCGTTTGGAAACGGGGTCGTTTATCTATTTAACGCAATTGAATCAGGCGTTTGCCTTAAAAGCCTGCCTTGAACACTGGCGATTAAATCAACCGCAAACCGCGGGTTCCGTTATTTGGCAGCTCAACGATTGCTGGCAGGTTACAAGCTGGGCGCTGATAGACAGCGATCTGAGACCAAAACTCAGTTATTACCAGGTGAAAAAATCATTCGCCCAAAACGCCGTACTGTTTAAAGAGAATAATGATCTGCTTGAGGTGCATGTTCAGATTGACCAAACGATAAACGGCAGACCGAGAGTAGAAATCAACCATATTCCCGATAAAAGCAATGAAGTTTTAACATTGTTTTCGGATTTTCCGGATTCGCTGTCCTCATCGTTACTGACAGAGATTAAAATAAAAGAACTTAAAAATCCGGGCGTGATTTTAGCGACCTTGTTCGATGAGCAGGGCGGGATAATCAGCCGCAATTTTTTTAATCTGAAACCATGGAAACATCTCAGGTTTCCCGACGTTCCCGATGCCGTTACGATTGCAAAATCGGAAAACGGGTCGTTTGTGGTTGAAGCGAAAATTCCTTGTTTTTTTGTGGAACTGCGACATCCAAAGGCAAATTTTAGCGAGCAGGGATTTATTCTTTTACCCGGAGAAAAGAAACTTGTTCGGGCGGAAGATGTTGAGGAATCCATAGATGTGAACAATGTGGAAATTTATTATTTGAATCGATATTTAGCGTAATTATTCTTCTTCGGAATTTTGGGAGTTTTTTTTGCGCAGATTTTGAAAAAACTGCAACATCAAAGCGGCGCACTCTTCGCGGGCAATACCCGGAACAACTTCAATTTGATGATTTAATCGCGGGTCATTCAAAAGATTAAACAGGCTGGAATGGGCGCCGGTTTTGATATCCTGCACGCCGTAAATCACACGTTTTAATCGCGCCAGAACCGCTGCTCCGGCGCACATGGCGCAGGGCTCCACGGTCACGTACAGCGCGGCATCCCGTAACCATTTGTTTTCGATTGTCGCCGTTGCCGAAGTAATGGCGATCATTTCCGCATGGGCTGTGGGGTCTTTAAGCAGCTCCACCTGATTGTGACCGCGTCCGATGATTTTGCCGTTAAGCACCACAACGGCGCCGACGGGCACATCGCCGGAGCGCAGCGCCTTGCGACCTTCCCTTATTGCTTCACGCATAAAGTGTAAATCATCCGGAACCATTGCAATCCGTTCAATTTGTTTCTCGTCCGTTGCTTTGTATTTTACAGAGAAAATTTTTATATGACAAATATTTGCGCCAAAAATCAATTCAGGATGTTTGAGTTCGGTGGAGGTTCCGGATGTAAAACTATTGTCCGAAACTATCGTTAAGATGATTTTTGCTGTCTGTA
>JAADIP010000212.1 GCA_013151275.1 Calditrichota bacterium
TGTTTTTGGACAGTGTGCGCAAGGTGGCAAAAAATTATCCCGAGGTGACCTACAAGGAGATTATTGTCGATAATTGCGCCATGCAAATGGTGATGCGTCCCGAACAGTTTGATGTTGTGGTTCTCGGCAATCTTTACGGCGACATCATTTCCGATCTTGCCGCCGGTTTGGTGGGAGGACTCGGCGTTGTCCCGGGCGCTAATCTCGGCGAGGAAATAGCGATTTTTGAATCGGTTCACGGCAGCGCTCCGGATATTGCCGGAAAGGGAATCGCCAACCCATTAGCGACGATTCATTCCGCCAATATGATGCTGCGGCACATCGGCGAAAGCAAAGCCGCCGACCGCATCCGGGCTGCCATGGTCTTGTTTTTGGCGGAACGCAAACATTTAACGCCGGATCTTGGCGGCAATGCCACAACCGACGAATTGGTGGACGCTCTGATCGAAAAGATCAAGTTGCTTCGGTAAGATTGAGCAAAATTTTCCGATGACATCTCCCGGCATTTTTGTCCGGGGTTTGAAATTTAAAGAAATGCGGAGTACTAATAATAACTGCGATGGAGAAGATGAAGAACGATAAAGCTTTCAATCGATTGCGGGAGTTGATCGATTCAAATCAACGATTTTTTCTGGTTAGCCACATTTACACCGACGGCGACGCGCTGGGGTCTGTGTTGTCCATGTATCATTATTTGAAAAGAGAAAATAAAGAAGTTGATGCGGCGGTGCCCGGCGAACTCCCGGAACGTTATGATTTTTTACGAACCCGGGAATATCTCAATCGCTTGAATAAGGCTGAAACCCTGAAGCGCGTTGATGAGGCTGAGGTGATCATTATTTTGGATATCAGCTCGCTGGAGCGCATGGATTACCTGTACGAGCCGGTGATGAACAGTAAAGCTTTTAAAATCTGTATTGATCACCATCCCGACGGTTGTCACGGAGTGGATTTAAAAATCATCGACCAGCAGCGGGTGGCTACGGCTGAGATTATTTTTGAGTATTTTAATTCCCAACAGGTAGAAATCACTTATGAAATTGCCCTTGCGCTATACACGGGAATTTTAAGCGATTCGGGCGGATTCCGCTTTGAAGGCACGAGTTATTTTACGCTGGATATGGCGGCGCAACTGGCAAAAATGGGAATTGACCCCTCCTGGATTTATCGGCAGGTTTACGAATACAGCAATAAAAAGCAGTTGCGTTTTTGGGGACACATCCTTTCCAATCTGCAATCCGATGATCGTGTGGATTGGGCGGTAGTTCAGGGGCAAACGCTGAAACAATTTAAGGTGGGTCCCGAAGAGCTGAACGGGGTCATTGATATTATTCGGCGGGACGCCTCGGCTAATGTGTTTGTCATGTTTGTGGAAAAGAATTCAAAGGAGGTCATGGTAGGTTTGCGCTCCAGAGACGGATTTGACGTAGGCGCTATTGCCAGGCGGTTTGGCGGAGGAGGACATTTTCACGCCGCCGGTTTTTCTTCTTCCAAGCCTTTGAACGAGGTGGTCAAAGAAACGCTTACTTTGATCAAAAAGAATCAATAATCGTAAAGGGAAATTTAATGATTCGATTTTTAACAGCCGGAGAGTCGCACGGACCGGGGCTGGCGGGTATTATCGAAGGTCTGCCCGCGAATTTACCGATCGATATTGAGGCGGTTAACCATGAACTCTTTCGCCGGCAGCAGGGATTCGGTCGCGGCGCACGCATGAAGATGGAAAAAGACCGGATTGAAGTTCTTTCGGGCGTCCGCTTTAATAAAACTCTTGGCAGTCCGGTAAGTTTTGTTCTTCGGAACAAGGACTGGGACAACTGGCGCGGGGTGATGGCGCAGGGAGAAGGAGAACCGGGCAAGGAAATCACAAAGCCGCGTCCGGGGCATGCCGATTTGCCGGGCGCGTTAAAATACAATTTCAATGATATGCGCAATGTTCTGGAACGTTCGAGCGCGCGCGAGACGGCGATGCGCGTGGCGGTAGGCGGATTCTGTAAACAGTTGCTAAGTTTTTTTGACATTAAGATTTATTCCCATGTGTTGCAAATCGGACCAGTTAAAGCCGACGCCGCAAAAATCGAATCGCTTTTAAAAACAGATGAAATTAACGAAATAGCGGATAAGTCGCCCGTTCGCTGTCTGGATAAACAAGCCGAAGTACGCATGGTCGAATTCATTAAAAAAATAAAACAGCAGGGCGACACCGCCGGGGGGATCATTCAAATTATTATCCGCAATGTTCCGCCGGGACTGGGCAGCCACGTCCATTGGGACAAAAAGTTGGACGGTCGGTTAGCGGCGGCGTTAATGTCCGTTCAGGCGGTAAAAGGCGTGGAAGTAGGGATCGGCTTCGGCGGCGCCGAACTGCCCGGCTCCCTGTTTCACGATGAAATTTTTTACGACGGCGAAAAGATTTACCGGAAGCGGAATAATGCCGGGGGAATCGAAGGCGGAATGAGCAACGGAGAGGATATTGTTCTTCATATTTTTATGAAACCCATTCCCACGTTAATGAGACCGTTGCGTTCCGTTGACATTAAAACAAAAAAACCTTTCGACGCGCATAAAGAACGCAGCGACGTTACGGCTGTGCCCGCCTGTTCGGTAGTTGCGGAAGCCGCGGTTGCTCCGGTAATCGCGAACGCGCTGTGTGATAAATTTGGCTGCGATACGGTTGACGATATGAGTCAGGCTTATAAAAGCTATCTTGAGAGAATCCATCTTTAACAGGGAGGCATGAAAATGTACAAGGTTGTTATCGAATATTGCACTGTTTGAAACTACTACGATCGCGCTGCCGGTCTGGCAGAAAAGATAAATGATCAATTGGGATTGAACGCTGAATTGAAAAAAAGCAGCGGCGGAAGATTCGAGATTTATCTGAACGGCGAAGTCTTATTCTCGAAAGCACAAACCATGCGCTTCCCGGAAACAGAAGAAGTGATAAACCTGATCAAAGAAAAAATAGAATAAGTCGGTAGTCGTTAAGGGTTAAGGGTTAAGGGGTAAGCGGAACTCTTCGACACATTTAGCACGGTAGATTGTGGTTACGGCTTCCCGCTAACCTTTTACTGTAACCTTTAATCTTTAATCTTTTGTTTTTTGTCTTTTTTTACTCATCACGCATTACGACATAGTTACTTAAAATTAGGCAATCATCTTTTTCTGATCAAAAGGTAATTTTGAAAGAATTAATTCTTTTAAATCAAACTTCTTACCGGCATTATCTATATCAATCCCTACAACATTACCATCACTATCGTAATCAATAACTATTCCTTCGGATATTTCAATACTATCCGTACTTGGCTTTGATGAGAGTTCGATGTATAACGAATCTGTTTCGGGATAATAATTTAATTTCATTTTTTGAACCTCCTATCTGGGAAGGCATTATGAATTGTTCTTTTATCCTCTAACGTTACAACACGCAAAATTTTTCCATCCAATTCATCAACAATTCCCCAAAATCTATATCTATTATCTTCTTGTTTTTCAATTTTGATGGGGTTTTCAACAATTCTAACACACCATTCTTTTTTTAAATAAGGTCTTTTTCTTAAAACTTCTTTCTCAAAATATTCAGTAAATTTAAACAAATCATTTGCCTTTAAGAAAAAACAACAGAAAATTCATTCAATCATTAATTTCAAAATCCGAAACAATAAATTTTCTAAAAATAACTGGGTTTCCATTATTATAATTTGACATTTTCACCAAAGCGTTATTCTTTTAGCGTTGAATATGTCTCCGCTTCGCTACTACCGGAGCCGGACAGAACGTGTCTCTTCGGTTTCACTTAACACGGTAGATTGTGGTCACGGCCTCCCGCCAACCTTTTCCTTTAACCTTTAATCTTTTGTCTTTTTTTACTCATCACGCATTACGCATCACGCGTCACGTCTTTACATTAATACTTATTGAGCGAATTTAAAAGCTTTTTCGCTTCTTTGTTGTTAGGGTTAAAAGCTAAAACTCTGCGAATAAGATTGGCTGCCTTGCCGTAATTCCCCTGAGCCTCAAAAACTTTCGCCAAAGTCAAATTGCTTTGCGTATCATTGGGATTTTTCTGCAATTTTTCTTCCAGTTCTTTTTTGAATTTGCTCAAAAGATTAAGATAGCGATGCTCGGGTCCCAAAGTTGGGTGGCGGACAATATAGGCGGGATCCAGATAAAAGATTTTGCGGTATTGCTCAACCGCCAGGTCTTTTTGACCGGTTTGAGTGTAAAGTTCGGCTAATTTTAAATATACGCGAACAAGGGTACTGTCGTGCTGCAAAGTTAAGATGTAATATTTCTCCGCCAGATCATAACTTCCCATTTCATGGTATGTAAGTCCCAGATTAAAAATAGCTTCCTTAAAATTGGGTCTGTATCTGACGGCATTGGTAAAGGCGATAGCCATGTCCAGATAAACCTGCTTTTTCTTGATAGGATCCATCGTAAATCTGGAAGTATTGCCGCCCGGATTTTTGGGATTTGATCCGTCGTCGGTTCCGTTAAGCAGCTCCAGAAAGGCTTCGATCAATTCTTCAATTACCGCTTGTTTGTAAATAGTTAAGCCCTTTAAAAAATAGGCGATGGGATTATCCGGTTGCAGATCGATAGCTTTGTTTAATTCGTTTAAGGCGTTATAAAAAATTTGAGATCGATAGTAGGAGTCGCCCAATTTCAGATGGTAATCGGCGTTTTTGGGGTTCAATTCAGTAGCCGAACGATAAAATTCGATCGCTTTTTTATAGAAACCCTGATTATAATAGATATTGCCCAATTCATAAAAGATCGGCGCGTATTCGGGATTTATCTTGCTTGCTTCGTTTAAAGCCTCTTCCGCCTCTTTATATTTTTTTAATTTGATATTAACCCTTCCGATATAGTAAAAGGCTTTGTAATCGTTCGGATTGAGTTCGGTAACACGCTGAAAGTTTGCCAGAGCTTCTTCGTATCTGTTCTTCTTAAAATAGATTAATCCTCTGCCGAAGTACGGTTTGGAAAAGTTCGGCAAAGCCTGGATCACTTTGTCGAATTGAGCGAGCGCGTCTTCCAGTTTGCCGGAATTAAAATAGACAATTCCCAAATTGTAGTAGGCTTCCCAAAATTTAGGATCTTTCTGAATGGCTTTCTTAAAAAGACCCGTAACAACCTCGAAGCGCGGATTGGGTTTGTTGTTTTCCATGTAAGCCCTAATGAACGATTCAAAGGCGCTTACGGAGTTGGTCAAGGTAAACGACAACAACCTTTTTTCCGATTCGCTTACGGGAATTCCGGCAAGATTAACCAATTGATCGATGATCTGATTGCCCACGTCAAAGAATTTGGACAACGGTTCACGGATTTGGGTGCTTAAAATAGGCGTACCGTTATAGGCGTTGCTGTAAAGAATCTTTAAATTCAACGATCCGTTTTCCACAACATAAGAGCCGGATACGGTGACTTCCACTTTGGCGTATTGCCCGATATGATAAATCATCCGTTCGGTCGGAGGGTTTTTTCCGAATCCGATTTCATCGAGCACTTTTTGGAAGACCTTTTTTTCGGGGACGTAAAAACCCGACAGCACGCTGAGTTTATTACGCAGATAATACTCGAGTCCGTAAGAAACCCAATCGTATTTCGGATTAGGTCTTTCGTTTATAAAAGGAATTAAACCAACTTTTCTTTTATCCTGAGCCCAAAGCGCGCTCACAGTTAGCAGGAAAATCAGCAGGTATTTACTAATATTGTACATCATATCAACTTTTAATATTTCGACTGTCTTATTTACTTCACTATGTCATTATTATGTTTTCGGCAGGATTTGAATCTAATTTAATTCAATATTTAAAGTTCCTTGTCATTTATGAATTTTTATTAAATTTAATGCCTTTTAATGTAACAATTATTCCCCAATTTAGTAAAAAATCATCAAATGAAAAAATGGTAAAAAAATGACCATTAAATTTTGCATTTTAGTAAGACAATAACCGCCAAATATGCCTCCTAAACTTTGCGTTTTACAAGTTAAAAGCCGTAAAACTTTTTTGTAAGATAATAAATAAATCAGGATTTTGCACATTTTCCACTATTGATTCAGTGAAAAAATTAAGGTTGAAAACGATTTCTCGAAAAATTCATTGAAATCCCGATCAACAGACAGCTTGTCAACAAAAAAGAGCCTCCGTAGCTTAAGAAGGGCAAAGGCAATCCCGTAACGGGCGCCAGTCCGATGGTCATGCTAATATTGACGAGCGTGTGGAAGAACAGGATAGTCGTAAAACCGATAAGAGCTAATCGCGAAAATGACGACTTAACCTGATTGGAGAGATAGAGCATGTACAGAAACAAAAAAAGAAAAGCCGTCAATACGATAAAGATACCGATAAATCCTCGTTCTTCGCCGAGCACGGAAAAGATAAAATCGGTATGATGCGCCGGCAAAAAGTTTAATTGCGACTGCGAGCCTTGCAGATATCCTTTACCCCAAACTCCCCCCGAACCGATAGCCACCTTGCTTTGAATTATTTGATATCCCGCGCCTCGCGGATCCTTTTCCGGTTGCAAAAAAGTGAGGATCCGTTGTTTTTGGTAGTCCCGCAAAGAATTCCACAAAACGGGCATTAAACTGCCGACCAAAATATGCTGCAGAAAAACCAGAATTTTAAGATACAGTTTTTGTCTGGCAAAGATTAAGATGATTGTGATAATTAAAATCCAGCCCATATAAGCGTAAAGATTGAAAGAAACCACCATGGTAATTACCGGGGGAACCAGGACGAACAATACGAACCATGAAATTCCGGCAAAATAGAGCATCGGAATGATCAGAGCCAAAAATACAAGGGAAGTGCCGAGATCGGGTTGTTTGGCAATCAGAATAAAGGGAATTAAAATCATCAGAAAAACAACCGTAAGATGGGATATATGATTGATGTTGCGTCTGTTTCGGGAGAGGTATCGGGCAACGGCTAAGACGGTGGTTATTTTGGCGAATTCGGATGGTTGAATTTTGACGGTGCCCAAAGAGAGCCATCTTTCGGCGCCGTATCCTCGTATTCCGATGAACAGCACCAGAATCAACAGCAGCAAAGAAATACCGTACAGCAGATAACTAAGATCGAAAATAACTTTGTACGGCACAAAGGTAACGGCAAAAATCAATACAACCCCGATAACGGCATAAAATAATTGGCGCGAAAAATAGTTCTGAGAAGAAGCCTGGGTTATGTGCGTTGCGCTGTAAACGGTAAAGAGCCCGGTAATTATCAGAAAGATAACAGGCAATAACAGGGCGAAATCGATTTGTTTGAAAATATTTTGAAAGCGGTACATACTATTCCGTCCCTGGTTGATTTAAAATCGGTAACGGACTCAGACTGTCCAGGGGAACCGATTGAATTGGATTAATAGCCGGTTCGACCTGTAATGAGTCTTTTTTTATCACCGGACGCGGGATCAATTTATGATAAAAATACATTTCCAGAAATTTTCTGCCGATCGGCGCAGCCACGCCGCCGCCGCTGCCGGCATTTTCGACCATAACCGCAATGGCTACTTCCGGATGATAATAGGGAGCAAAAGCCATAAACCAGGCATGGGGATCGCCGTGGGGATTTTGCGCGGTGCCGGTTTTTCCCGCCATGTCTATTCCCGGCACTTTACCGAGCCAGCCGGTTCCCCCGTTAACAACCTGATGCATTCCTTCGCGAACAACGTCAAATACTTCACTGGACACGCCGACTACATATTTTGACTGAACCGGGAAATAAATCGTTTTTTGAGTCTGATAATTATATATGTGATCCACAAGATGCGGTCGATGATACAAGCCGCGGTTGGCAAGAATCATGGCGAATTGGGCGATCTGCAGAGGGGTTGTCAAAAGCTCGCCCTGCCCGATGGCTAAATTGGCAAGATTGCCTTTTGTCCAGCCGTTTTCACCATAAATTTTATTAAAATATTCGATGGTCGGAATAAGACCGGGATTCTCATTCGGAAGATCGATTCCCGTTCGTTTTCCGAAACCGAGCAATTTGCTGTATTTAGACCACGTTTTAAGTCCGATTTTCAAGCCGAGCTTGGAAAAATAGACATTGCAGCTATTTTTAATGGCGCCGTACAAATCTAACCATCCGTGCCCGTCGAGTTTCCAGCAGCGGATTATTCTTCTGCCTAATCTAAAATATCCCGGGCAATAGGCTTCCCAGGCTGGAGTGATAATCTCATCCTGCAAGGCGGCAATGGCGGTCACAATTTTGTAAGTGGAGCCGGGCGGATAGGCGCTTTGAATGGATCGCCCGTAAAGAGGGTGGCTTTCGTCCTGCAGCAGAGTCCTCCAGATTTCCGGATCGATTTTGCCGCTCAATAAACGAATATCGTAGTCCGGGTTGCTTACCATCGCCAGAATTCCGCCGCTTCGCACATCTATTGCCACCAGAGAGCCCCGTTTGTCTTCCATTAACGATTCGGCAAACTTTTGCAGATCGTAATCAAGCGTCAGATAAAGATCGCTGCCGTGGATGGGAGGCTCGTTCAGTTGAGGATTGAAATCGCCCAATTCCTTGCCGCTTGCATCCACACGAATGTAACGGATGCCTTTGGTGCCGCGCAGGTCCGTATCGTAATAGCGTTCCAAGCCGGCTTTCCCGATCATGTCGCCCAGTTCGTAGCGCGGATCGCGTTCCTGTTCCTTTTGATTCACTTCTCCGATGTAGCCGAAAATATGCGGGGAATTAACGTCTTTGGGATAATATCGTTTTGAATCCAGAATGATATCCAGCCCGGGTAGAAAATACTGATTTTCGGCAAGGTAGATTAATTTCTTCTTTTCGATGTCGCGGGCTATAATCACCGGACGAAACCGCGGAGCGCTTCTGAGCCGGTAAGTAATGTTCTTAACCGGAATATTAAAATAATCGGCAATCTTTTTAACGGTTTCTTTTGTGGTATGCGCCGGTATCAGGGCGGCGGAAAATGCGGGACGGTTGTCAACCAAAAGGTTGTTCTTGCTGTCATAAATAAGACCGCGAACCGGATTCAATTTGACCTGCCTGATTACGTTATGCAAAGAAAGCTGCAAATAATATTCTCCCTGCAAAACCTGCAGATTAAAAAACCCCAGAACGAGTATCGTAAAACTGAAAATAATAAAAGAAGAAAAAATGATTAACCGTTTTGTCCTGAATGATCGATCCCAATAATTCATATCATTCACTAAAATAGTTTCTGGTGAAAAAAGAAATGATCAATAAAGAAATCGTCGTGTAAATAGTATTGGGCAAAGCTCTGGAAAACAGCAAAAACTGAAACGAAAACTCGGACTTGAACTGAAAAAGTCCGTAAAAAACCACTTCGTGTATCAGAATAAAAATAATGAACCACAGATCAAGGCTTATGTTTTTTACGGTTTGACCGTGGAATTTACCGGCTAAATATCCGCTTATCGCTTTGGGCATGGCGGAAATTCCCAGCGGCAGTCCGGTGATGGCATCCTGAAGCAGTCCCAAAAAAAATCCCGCGCTGCTGCCTTTAATGCCTCCGAATCGTTTAGCCATCAAAAGCACAATAACCAAAACAAAATCCGGTTCCCATAATCTTACGGAAATCAACGGAGCCAAAAGAGCCTGAGCCAACAGGCTGCCCACTCCGAAAAATAGCATGATTACCAGAAAAAATTTAGTTTCCTGATTTATCAACTTCCGACTCCCTGTCAACGATGAACACTTCTTCCAGAGCGCTGAAATTAACGCTTGGCTTTACATAAATAGTCTGGAACAAATTGCTGGGATCCTTTTTGATTATTGTGACAACCCCTACTTTAATATTGGGCGGATAAATTTGGCTCAACCCGGAAGTGAATACGATATCCCCGGTTTTTATTTCGATGGTATTGGGGATGTATTTTAACAGCAGCCCTTTGGCTCCGTCCCAGGCTACTATTCCCACTTCGCGATTTCTTTGAATTCTTACGCTTACTTTGCTGCTGGGATCCGTTAATAATTGACAAATAGCGTAAGGCGGCGAAACTTTTACAATGCGACCGACCAGCCCTTCCACGGTCATAACCGCCGCGCCTTTGTGGCGTTGGGAAATATTGTTTGCTATCAGTTGAAAACCCGTCACAATTTCGTGCGGACTGTATCCGATGACCTTTGCCGGAATCAATTTGTAATTCAATTGTTGTTGAAACTTTAGCAAACGTTTTAAACGCAGGTTTTCCAGTAATGCTTCCTGCAACTGAAAGTTTTCAAAAGCCAGACGGGTGTTTTGTGCCCGCAGTTGTCTGTTCTTTTCGTACAGATTAAAATAGTCTCTGAAAGTCGAAAGAGTACGTTCTGCGGTTCCGATGCTATGCAGAGAAAAAGAACGAATTCCTTCCACAATAGCCTTATCGCTCGCGGTCATTAGTAAAAAGGAAAGGACAATATATAATAAAAGAGTTAAAAACTCCCGATATCTGATAAAATAATGGCTAAATATATTCACCTGTGTAATTCAAACTGTTATAATTGAACATTATCCGGTTGAATTAAATCGGACGACGCTGTTTTAAAAGTACTTTCTCGTAGCGCTCCGGTTCGTCAAGAATTTTGCCACAGCCGCGGGCTACGCAAGTCAGCGGATCTTCCGCCACATGAATAGCCATGGAAGTTTCCTGACGCAAACGCACGTCAAGATTTTTCAGCAATGATCCCCCGCCCGTTAAAATGATTCCGCGGTCAAGAATGTCCGAAGCCAATTCGGGAGGAGTACGCTCCAGCGAAAGTTTTACAGCCTCAATAATGGCGTTGATGGAATCGTTCAACGCTTCTCTGATTTCTTCGGAGCTTACCTCAATGGTTTTGGGGATGCCGTTGATTAAATCGCGTCCTTTAACTTCGGTGGCAATTTCTTCTTCTAACGGGGCGGCGGAGCCGACATTGCATTTAATGTCTTCTGCCGTTTTTTCGCCGATTAAAAGATTGTGGTTTTTCTTGAAATATTGAATAATAGCCTGATTCATTTCGTCGCCGGCAATTCTGATGGATGTGTGATTTACGATGCCGTTTAATGAGATCACGGCTATTTCGGAAGTTCCGCCGCCGATGTCAACGATCATGTTGCCCACGGGAGCGTCGATTTCCAACCCCACGCCAATCGCCGACGCCATGGCTTCCGCTACCAGATCGACCTGACGGGCTCCGGCGCGTTCGGCTGCATCGCGAACCGCGCGTTTTTCCACTTCGGTAATTCCCGAAGGAACGCAAACCAAAATGCGTCCTATCATCATGCGATTAACGTTGGCTTTTTTGATGAATTCGCGGATCATTATCTCGTTTGCTTCAAAATCGGCAATTACCCCGTCTTTTAAGGGACGAATGGTGATAATATCCTGATGCGTTCTTCCTAACATTTGCCGCGCTTCATTGCCCACCGCCATAACCCGGTCGCTGTTCTCTTCGAGGGCGATTACGGACGGTTCGCTTACGACAATTCCTTTGCCTTTGACATAAATTAATGTATTAGCAGTACCTAAATCTATTCCGATATCAGAAGAAAAAAAGTTAAATAACGAAAACCCCATGGCGATGCTCCCTGCTCCTAAAAATCTAAGCAATCTAATTTCTTAAAAAGCTTAAAGTTACTAAAATGTACAAACACAGTCAAAAGAATTCAACGGACAATTTGAATAATTTCCGTTAATTAATCGGAAATAAACGGATTTTGAATTTTTAACAGTGTTTTTTGCGTATTCAGCTCCGCCGTCACCCCTATCGGCATGCTAAATTTTCTCATTCCGTGCCCGTAAGGAAAATTATAAATTACCGGATAGGGGGCGTCGGAAAAATAGTCTTTTAAAACCTCTTCGATGGTAATGGAACTTCTTACGGGATTTTCATCGACGCACTCGATGAACTGCCCTAAAATTAAAGCGCTTATCTTTTTGAAAATTCCAGCCTGATAAAGCTGCGCCAGATAGCGATCGATTTTATAGGGACTTTCTCCGACATCTTCTAAAAAAAGAATCGC
>JAADIP010000164.1:0-13086 GCA_013151275.1 Calditrichota bacterium
CCCGCCGGAATATCGTGCCAGGTTTTTTGTGCGGTATCGCCGACGGTTACGAAGCCTTTCGCGGCATCCTGAATCCGGTAAACCAGCTTGCCATAGCCCTGATTTTCGAGCCGTAAAGTAATTTGTCCGGAATCGTTTAAGGCGGAGGCGCGGACGGCGAAATAGGAAGGAGTGAGGGCAATGGCGGGCAATCCCGATTCCACGGTAAACGTCAGCGGATAAACAGTCCGGTATTCCGGGAGCGCGTCGATCGTTAAATTCATTACTATTTTTTCACCTTCAGGGCAATCGCTGCGGATACTAAAACGGAATTCGGCGTCAAAGCTCTCTGCGGTTTTCAATTCCTCAATCGCAATTAAGGTGTCCTGGAGCGATACATAAGGATTAAGACAATCGAGAGAGAGTTTGACCCCATTCGCGTCAATTTCGCCCGTATTCCGGATATTCAGTTTCCATGATGCCTTTTCGGACATGCTGATTTTATCATCAAAGTTGCTGTCTTGCAAATCCGTTACGGAGCAAACAAGATTCATTCCGCCCGCGCCGACTACCGGAATCGTCTTTAGCAGCGGCTTGTAATTTTCTTTTCGAACGCAGAGCGTCAGCGGATCGGGGGAAGTAACGGGATTAAACGAAAGCGTTGCCGTTCCCGAAAGATCGCTTTTGACGGAGGCGAGTATTCGATTATTCTGAACAAGAGTAACCACAGCGTCGCTAATGCCGACTTTAACGGCGAACGTCGTTTGATTCAAATAGCAGGTGTCCGGCGATTCAACGACAAATGTTTCGGAAAACGCGTCCGAAGTTGCGTGGCGGGATCTCCGAAGTAATGAAATTCCTCGAATTCGATCAGCAGCTTTGAACCGGAGGAATATTCGGCAGCCATATACATTTTGCCGTAATTAAGCACCTGACCGAGGGAGAGGATTGGTTTTCCGGAACCAAACGGAAGGAAATCCGTCCAGATCGCGTCAAAAAAGCCCTTAGCCAGCGCGTCGTTGTAGCCGCTGTAACTGATGCGGGTTGAAGCGAACACGCCTATCGCGCCGCCGCGAAAATTCCGGATCCACGCCTCCGCAAAACTTTCCGATTCAAACTCAGTGTCGGAGATCAAATCATCCGTTTCATTGTCAATCCATCCAGTTTTACAATTTGTGCTGAAGACAACAGGTAATTTATTGCCGTTTACAAGATTACGCACCGCACGTTCGAAGCCTTGTACGAAGGATACCCCCATCCCGCTCTTGAACCGTGGTCTCTGTGGGTTACCAAAAAACATCCCTGTTCAATGCCCGCGGAAATATCGGCTGCGTTCCCGTTCCACAAAAAGCCGTTGGATCGCAGCAATTCCGGGGGCAGAGGCTCGCCGTTGGCGTATTTGCCGTTATTGTAGTTGGCGGGCGTAACTTCCGGTTTCGCGTAATAAATCCGCTGAGCATCGTATCCTTTGGTTAGCAGCATATTTCGAATTTCTTCGGAAGTTAAAACAAAGCGTCTGTCCGCGTAGCCGTCGCGTTCGTTGTAATCCGGAGTGTCGGGATCGTCGTCATCTTCAAAATAGGCAATCACTTCCGCGCGTCGATAGAAGTCCTCATCTAAAACCGGATTTTTTTCGTACCCGATCACCTTGTTTACGAACGCTTTGGCTTCAAGCGGTTCGTCAACCGGTATTCGTCCGATAATTAAATCGGGGAAAAAATCTGTTCCGTCTAAGGCGGCGTAATAAAGATCGGTGCCGATTCGTCCGTTGTCTTTCGTGGGATGCAGCGTGATGTAATGCATGGGAATGAATTCGGCGTCGCCCAACAAAAGAACATAAACGGGAACCACATCCCAATTATCGTAGGCGGATTGAAGATAGGCGCTGATTTCGTCGGCGGTAGCGCCCGTTTCTTCCAAAGTAACCACTTTGGTAATCAATCCGTTTAACCTGCGCCATTCGGAAAGCGAATCCGCGGCTTCGGAAAATATTTTGGGAGTAATGATAAGATAGTCGGCTCCGTAAACTTCCGCGGGTTTAAAACTCGGCTGCGCGCTTTTTGTTTTTTGCCAATTGAGCAGCAGATTTTCAAAAAGCAGATCAAATATTTCCGATTGATATCTGAAGTCTGTCTTGGAGCCGTCTTTTTGGGGGAGGGAGATGCGGATTGAAAAATCGGTTAAAATTTCCACGCTTTTTTTCACAGGATTAAACCGCGCGGGATAAACCGACAGTAAAACCATCGCCTGCCCGCGAACAATTTTAACCTCGCCGATGTTGACCGCATTTCGCGGATAAAAGGCGTCGGCGTTGTAAATGCTTTTTTTGAGCGTGATTTGTGACGGGGAAATTGCGGCGTCTTCCCTTTGAGGTTCGGGAGCGGGCGCAACATAAACATCCCCAAGTTCTTTTACTTCGTGAATTTCAATCGAGGCGGACACATCGCCGGAGAGGGGCACGGCGATAAATTTATTCCATACCGGCAAAGCGGGTTCACCGGGAACGGTGATATTCGAAAAGTTTGGAATCGAAATAGAATGATACCGCCCGGAGCCGCCGAGGCTTGTTTTGGAGCGAAAGAGCGAAAAGATCTTAAAATTAATGACTATTTCATTAGCGGATGTGGTTTTAATCTCGATTTGCGGTTCAACATTGCCTTGATTTTGTTGGGTTAAAAAGACGACTTCCGTAAAGCCGCTTTGAGCCATAACCGACAGGAGGATAAAAATCCAAAAAGAGGCGTTCGATTTCGCCATTGATAGTTTAAAATATCTCAATCGCTTTCTCCGGATTCTAACGCTGTTTTGGCTTTTAAAAGAAAAGCCCATTGCGCCTGACAATGAGCTTTCACTTTTTTGAAAACAGTAGCGTTATCCTGTGTTGTCAGAACTGCAAGCCGATCGTAAAATGTTGAACCGAAGTGAAAATTCCGAATTCGGCGTAAGCGTAGTCAACCGTTAACTTTACATTTTCCACCAATGTTATCCGCATCCCTCCGCCAAGCGTCAGACCTTCTTCCCAGGAATTTGCCCGGTACCCGATTCGACCGAAGAGCATCTCTTTGAAGGCGTATTCCAGTCCCATGGTGTATTGTTCGTGGTTATCGTTGGGATGGGTAAAATCCACCACGGAAGTCAGGCGGTTGGTAGCGCTTTGGGCTAAAGAGCCCTTCTCGCCTCCTATCAAATCCATGGCTAAAGACAATCTTAAATTAGTGGGCAGGGGCCAGGCTTCGGTGCTTAATCTTGCTTCGGCATTGGGGTTCATAATACTGTTCGGATTCTGGTCATAACCGCGGATAAGGTCGCGACCGTCCAGTTTTAAATCCGTTCCGAAATTGGTCATCACCATGGCAAACTTAAGACCGTGAATACCGGTATCGAGTAAAAAGCCGATATCCACAGCCAGAGCGGTGGCGGATTCATTCCAGATTTTTTGATAAACCATTTTTGCCGTCAAGCCCGCCATAATAAAATTTGTCATTTTTCTGGAATAACTTACTCCGAAGGCGACATCCTGCGCGCCATAGTACAAGCCCGTTCCTTTGGGTTGATCTATCGTTGTTTGTTCAATTTCGTCCATCGTCTGGTACTGGATGCTGATGCCCGCGGTGCTGACGTCATTTATGGGAATAACCACTCCGGCAAAGCCATTATAGATATCCGCAATCCAGCGCGTGTGTGTGAACGTTGCCTGAAAAGAATGTATTTGCGTCAGTCCGGCGGGATTCCAGTAGAGAGCGGAGGCATCGTTGGCAAGAGCTCCGTAGCTTCCGCCCATGGCAAGCGCGCGCGCTCCGGGCTCTACCTTTAAAAACTGAGCAGCCGTTGTTCCGACTTTTACAAAATCTTTTGCATATACCGATGAGAGCAATAATAAACCTATAAGCCCAAGAACAAACTTCATGAGCCAACCTCCCTAATCTATTTTATAAGTGCAAATTTACCAACATATTCCTTGCCGTCCGGCGTTTTAACAACATAAATATAAACCCCGAACGCCAGATCCTGATTTGACTGCGACGTCAAATTCCAACTCAGGCGACCGCTTCCGTCCGTGTGCTCCAGCTTTCTTACCAATTCGCCGCGCGTGGTATAAACCGATATGGTGCAAATCGGCGGCAAATACATGAATTGAATTTGACGAACATTCTTGGCGGTTTCCCAGGCGGCGTTTACCACATAGGGATTCGGCACAACACGAATGCCGCTCAACTCTTCTTTATTAATCTCCGAAAACGAAGGATTTGTAAGCTTAATCTCAAATATATCGGATGGCGTGAAGCCGCGGTTCGTAATTATTTTGACTATCTGTCCTTCTATCGGAATGCGCTTTAACGTATCTTCCGGGGTATTGTTGATGGAAATTTGATAAGGAACATTATTCAAAATATCAAGATTATAGGTGTCGCCGATATTCGGATTATCATAAGGTACATTGACCAGATAAATCAGCTCGCCTTCTTCGTAGGCGCCGTCTCCGTCATCCAAAACAATGGCTGTAACCTGTCGGTTGTAAGTAGTGTTCCAGACTTCAAACGGAACGGTTTCTTTGATTTCAATGGATGTGCCGATCCGCGTTCCGACATTTGAACCGTTTGCCGTAAAGCGAATTTCGTAATCCGAAGTACGCGCGGCAAAATCGCCGCGGTTCCATGACATCACTTCCACATACCATGAGTTGGTGGTGTCCGGATTTTGTGAGCCGAGCACATTGCGTCCGTATTCATCGGTTACAGCCTTGATGCCGCCAAAAGTTTCATCGCCGTTAACGCGCACCCTAAAGCCGTCAACCACCGGCGCTTCGTCGCGATTAATCGGATACGCTTCCAGTTTCAGCTCGCCCGTAGTGGCGTCGATAACGTTAAAATCCAAAGCCGGGCTATCGACAAAAGCGATATGATAGATATGATCGGTAACGACAAACGGATCGATGACTTCGATATCCAGATAACCTTTGGCATGACCGGAAATCGCTCTGTATTCGGCTAAAGGATCCACAAATCCAAGCGCGCGCGGTTCGGGAGTTACCACAATAAAATTATGTTCCGTTGACTTTGTCCCTTTGGACGATTCAAATGCCATAATATTCGATGCCGGATCGCCATGATCATAAGCCGTAATCGTGTAAGCGTAATTGACGCCGTTTTTCACATCCGTATCCACCCAACTGTGGCGAATTCCGGTGTTGCTTCCCAGATTAAAATTAGCGTTTAAAGGGTCCAAACCGCTGAAAGAGTTGTTTAAATCGAAGGTGGCAACGGGAACGTATCCGACGAGGCGTCCGCTTCCGTCAAGAATTTCCGTGCCCCATGATTGACCGTTGTCTTCGCTGCGGTAAATTTTATAGCCTTCAAAATCATACTCGCCGCTGAAAGGATCCGGAGCTCTTTCGGGTTCGTCCGTCCAGTACAAAGTAACCTGCTGGTCGCCGGGAACGGCGTAAAGCGACGGAGGTTTGGGACCGCTCGGTCCCTGATAATTTTTCTCCATCATACTCTTTGCCATTTCGATGTTAGCCATAAAGTCCTCGACATTATCTCCGCCGCAAACGACAACCACCGATTTTACCGATTCGCCGGGTGCAAGATCGAAGGGACCGGTGCTCGTTAAACAAACCCAATCGTAACCGAAGTTTGTTTGAGTTAACGTGTAATCATCCAGGCGCACATCGGAGCCGTGGAAATAATCCGCTTTTGTCATTGAAATGTTGGGATCGTTGGGATTACTGCTCATAATGGGCCAGAGTTGTTCGTCGGTTGTGGGACCCGTATCGAGATAGTAGTGAGAATCGGTAATTCCGAGATCTTTGGGAGTTTTTAAAAAGGCGACGCCAAAAACGCCGGTTTCGGGTTCATTGGGATCGGTAATTTCGGGATCAAGTTCATAGATTACGTCCCAGGGACCCGGATTCAAACCGCTGTTATAGGTGTAATATGCTTCATCTTCATATTCGCCGTAATCGATGTCGTAATAAAATCCCCAGTAACAACTATCCAGATAGGTGTCGGAAGTATTGGTAATGGTTATATCATAGAAATGAAAGTCGGCGGCATAGGGTCGTCCGTATTCGTAAGCTTCGATATCCAGACGAATACCCAAGGGGGGATTGGTTAAATTTGTATGATCGTCAAGAGCGGCGTAAATCACGCGATCCGCGGCGAATTCTCCGATCACTTCCTGCCCGTAGGTGGGAGACTTGGGATTGATATCCAATCTGTAACTTCCGGGCCAGTGGTGTTCACCGGGCGTTTCGATGAAATTACCGTCTTCGTCAAAATATCCTTCGGGCCAGGTGGCGGGAATGTCGCTCACCGCCAGATGGGGAAAATCGTTGTATTTTAATTCTGCAGGTTGATCTTTGGCATGATACATTCCCCAACTGCCGGGCACGGGACTCCAGTCTTCCTGCCGATATGCCGTAAAGGCGTCGATAACATTTCCTTTGCGTCCGAACATGAAGGAAAAATCGTCCACGGCATTATCACCCGAAGCGATGATGCCCTTGCTTTTAGGCCACATAAAATTGTAAAAATCAGTCTGGAAGTAGGAATCGGTCAAACCGCCGAAATTCATAAAGCAGTTAACCAATTCTCCTTTTGTCATTAGCGCATAACCAATGTCGGGACCCTGAGCGACCGGTTTTATTAATTTCCGGTTCGGTCCGTCCGCTTCCGTTTTTTCTCTTTGGGCGTATAACAGAGAGGAGAATATCACTATAAAAATGAATACAATTCTTCTCACAAGTTTTTCTCCTTAAATATAACGTTCACCATTTTCCGGGAATAATTATCCATAGATTATTAAAACTCATCTTGGTTTGCTAAATAAAAACCGGAATCCGAAAGAAATCTGCCGCAGAATACTCACATTCGCCGGATTGTGAATGCGATCCTGGCTGTAGGAGCTTGTCGGTCCGGCATCCCAGGCTCTTCCCGTCCGGCTCCATACGTAGTTTTCGTTCAAACGATTAAACAGGTTCTTTACAATAAGGAACCCCGAAAGGCTGATCGAAGACGTTAGTTTAGTGGTTTTCTGCAGCCGCAGATCCACCTGCGAGTACCAGGGTTTTCTGCCGGTGTTTCTTTCGACAAACACATTTTCCGCGGATTCTTCGACGAAGGGGGTATAGGGTAAACCGCTGGCAGCCTGAATAAGTAAGTTCAGATTCCATGAGGCGAATATTTTGGAACCAAACAGACGGGGACCGAAATTTTTCGGCGTTTTGAAAATAGCGTTCATTGAAATATCGTGCCGGCGGTCAAAATCCAGATAATATTCGCGGTTCGGGCGAAGCGTGACATCGACGCCGCGATAGTTGTTGTATCCGTCGCTGGCTGACGACTCGTTACCGCGGGCTACCGAGATAGAATAGTTGAGAACTCCGGTGAAAAATCGACCCATCCTTTTTTCCAGCGTAAAATCGATGCCCTTTACGCTGGCGTAATCACTATTATCGAAAACGGTAAAGTTGTACGGAAAGACCAGACGGTAGGTGCTGGCAGCCAGATTGGTGATGTCTTTGAAATAAGCGTTCACGTCAAACGACCAGTTGCTGGCAATCTGAACCTTGACGCCGAATTCATATTGTACGGTTTTCTGACTTTTTATGGAAGGGTTGCCTACCAAAGGAATGCCGCCCACAGTTACGTCGTGGTGTTTGTACATATTGTAAAAACTGGGATTCTCATAAAAATGCCCGTACGAACTATGAAACACCATCTTCTCGGTCACGGGATAAGCAATACCGATACGCGGACTGATATGCTGCTTTGGTTTGGCGGGAACTTCTTTTGCCGGTATCCATTCGCCTGTGTCGTCATCGAGATAGCCGGGAGTGTAAATATCTTCCCACATTGTAGCATGGGGATCGAAATAATCATAACGTAACCCCAAATTCAACACAAAGCGTTCGTATTCCATTTTATCCTGAATGTAGGTGGAAAATTCCTCCGGATGATATGTAAAAATTTCAACATAGTGCGCCGAACCGGGCCAGGGATAACGCCAGCGGTCACGATCAACCGTATGATATTTGTATTCGAATCCCGATTTAATTTCATGGCGGCGGTTTAATTGATTTACGTAATCGATTTTTGCCGCGTAGGTAGTCAATTTATTGTCTTCATAACGACCGCGGTCTCCTCTGACATAAAAGCCGTCGGAATTTCTGGTTCCTTTTTCCCAGTCGGAATTATCGGCTACGATAACCGAATCCAGTTTTTGCGGATCGCTCCAGATTTCTTCCGGGTAGTCGCTTATTTTAAATTTTCGGTTCGGATTAAAGCGATAAAACCTGTGATAATAGCGCGACAGACGAAGGGTATAAAAACTGTTCGGATTTATGGTATGAGTAATTTCCAGAGTTTCCCTGTTTACGATATTCTGGCGGTCTTCCAGGGCAAAGGGGCGGTATTTCCATAAATGGCTGTAGGGTTTATAGTATCGCCGCGACCGTTGAATCGATGCGTTAATTTTCAAAACATTCAAGGGTCGGTAAGTGAATTTTACATTGTAATCGCGGCGCGAGTCGTAGCCGAACGGCAAATAGCTGTAAATGTTTGAATAGCGTGAAGACGCAAAAAAAGACAATTTTTTTACAAAAGGGATGGGACCGGAAAAGTTGGAAGTAAAAAATCCGTAAACCGGGTTCCCGAATAAGCGAGGCAAATCGCCAGCCTTCGGAATAGATTCAAATCTGGGAACTTTGTATTGCGAAACGCCGATGGGATCGTAGGGCGTGGGCGTTGTGGAAAATGTCGTGTCTCCCGGTTGGGCATAAAATCGCCACGAATCCCTGTAAGCGTCTTCCTGACCCGGAGGCACGTCCACCATATCGCTGTGCAGCATCCAATCAACCTTACGATAGGGAGAGTTGTTTATCTGCGGGCTTTCGTATTCCATTCTGAAGGAATATTTGTTTTGGTCGCCTTCGCGGGTAACAATATTAATCACGCCGGACATTGCCTGACCGTATTCCGCGCCAAAAGCTCCTGTTTGCAATTGAAGTTCCTGAATAAGATATTTGTCCAGATTAATATCTGCGGCGCCGCTTTTGTAGAAGGGGTCCTGCACCAGAATACCGTCGATCAGATAGGCGATTTCACCAGCCCTGCCTCCGCGTAAATGCAGGTCTCCGGCTTCGTCCGTGACAATACCCACCTGCGCCGCAACGGCTTCGTCGAATTCCTGAATAGGCATATCCTGAAAAACTTCAAAATCCAAAATAGCGGCTTTGTTGGTTTCGTCTCTGCGAACCATCGGACGTTCCGCCTGAACCACGATTGCTTCTGTTTCCAGCGTGGCAGATTCCAGTTCAAAATTAATGATAACGGTTCTGTCTGCCATTACCATGATGTTTTCTTTAATAAGCTTTTGATAGCCAATCATCTGAGCGCTGATATCATAGTATCCGGGGGGAATATTCATGATAAGGAACGCCCCTTCCAAATCCGTCGCCGCTCCGTAGGGCTTTCTTTCAATAATCACATTAGCGCCGGGCAGGGGTTCTCCGGTTTGTTTGTCGGTTACAATTCCGACAATTTTGCCCGTTGTACCAGCCCATAAAACCGAACTCGTCGCCCAAAGTAAGATTACGATAATCCATGCAAGCTTACGCTTTGCTATCGACATGGCATTCTCTCCTGCTTGACATTAAATTTAAAAATAAAAAGACCGGGATTTTCCGTCTCACAAAATCTGCTGATCATCCCGGTCAAATACAAATTATTTTAGCAGTATCATTCTTTTTGTTTCGGTATAGCTTCCCGCTTCCAACCTGTAAAAGTAAATTCCCGTCGGCATATCCTGTGCGTTCCAGACAACTCCTTTGTGTCCGGCTTGCATTTTTTTGTCAACCAGTGTGGCAATCTTTTGTCCCAGAGCGTTGTAAACGGTTAATTTCACCCGTCCGGTCTCTTTAAGGTCAAAACGGATTGTTGTGGTCGGATTGAAGGGATTCGGATAGTTCTGATACAGGGCAAATTCACCAGGAACCGAAGCATCGGGTCTGGAATCGATCGACGTTGCGAGTTGTTTTAAGGTGTCTGTGGGAACGCCCATGTAATAATACAAACCCGGATTCTCCGCGTCGTGATGATCTCTGTAAGTAATATGCAGTTTATCCGTGGCGTTTCTGGCAACTCCGTTCGGCTCGTATCCGTGATACTGATCCAGAACCGAAACCGGATTGCTCCACGTAATTCCGTTATCCTCGGAGTAAACAACCATGATGTTAAAATTAAACAAGTCCGGATCGCCGTTGGAACCGGTCGTATCGATAATATCAACGTACGTATAGTAAATTGTGCCGTCGGGTCCGATGGAAGGTTCGTTCATCATGTTTTCTTCCTGATCGGCATAATCGCCCCAGCCGACGATTCCGTTAGTAACAAGCTGAGGCTCGGCAATCTTGGTAATGGTCCAGGTGGAACCGTCGAAACGGAAATCGTAAGGACGATATGGTTCGGGGAATCCGCTGGGTCCGAGCTTACCCTTGTATTCGGTTGTATCCACTCCGATACCGAAAATATGCCAGTTGCCAGCCTTATCCAATACCGGTTCGGTCATCTGATGGTAAATATTCGAATTTAAAAATGAAAGATGTTCGGTTCCGGGAACAACGGCAGGGGCTGACCATGTTTTGCCGTTATCGTTTGAGACGGAATAACCGATATTCCAGAGAGTCGAATTACTGTCGGGTTTTAAAACAAAAGAAGCAAAAACCGTGTTATCGGAACCGAGCCCTACTCCGAGTCCGGTGGAAGAGACATCATAAACTCCGTTTGTGAACGCGTTATAGTCATCTTTTGCTTCACAAACCACAACCGGACGACTCCAGTTGTTGCCGCCGTCGGTCGAGATGTAAAAATAAAGACCTTCCGCGGGATCGGCGTTATGATAGGTACCTACCGCCCATCTCTGGTCGTTATTCGGATCGACGGTAACGGAAACGTAACGTCCGTACAGCACGGTGTCTGCCTTATCGCTGTTATCGACGTAGCGGTTGTCAAACAGACCGCCGCCCCATCCGAGAATATCCACCGCCACAACGGGACGACTATTCTGATTTGTTCCGGTCGGATTTCTGTCGGAATAAGCCACAACGGGAGTTGAGGGTGTTCCGGATACGGCGGGATATCGTCCGTTCATTCCCGCGCCCACTCCGTTGTTGATCTGCTCGTGGACGGTCCAGGTTTTACCGCCGTCCGTTGAAGTAGCCGCCGTCACCTGTCGCGGATTATCCGCATCCGATTTAAAATAACGATACCAGGCTGTAACAAGATTTCCCGTTGTCGGTTCGCAGAAAATCTGATTCTGAATGCCTCTGTAAATTCCGTTGAACACCGATGAATCAACCAATGTCGCCTTTACGATCGGCACGGCTTTCTCCTGGGCAAAAACGTTTTCGCCCGGCAGAAAGAATAAAGCGATGAAAATTAAAATCGTAGCTTTACGTAACATGGTACCTCCTTAAAATTTAATGTTGAAACATTTATTAAATGGAAAGAAACATCACAGTAATACTGATGAATAAATATACGTTTATTTTTTTAGATATTATTTGACCGTAAAACGAAATAACCAATCCACCGACAGGTTTTTGTTCCCGATAGTCGGGAGAACAATCTCTTTTCATATCTTTAACTGGAATTAATGGACTAATAATCATACAGGCTACTTATACAAATATTGTGCCGAAGAGCGGGATCATTTTTATCAGGCGTTTCCGCTCATTGTTTTTTGGAATACGACAAAAATGGGGCGAAAATAGCTCAACAGGATGTTCACTTATCGCACAGTCCCGAAAGATGGTTTTTGTACCGCTTAGAGCCCAATAAAATTCCAGCCATACCGATAATTACGGAAAGCACCCAAACAGGAGACGTTTTTTGCGCGGTATTAACACAAAAATTTCCGGTTTCGTCCGCTGTTTTGCTAATACCATACCTCAAAGCCAGTTCTTTGATGTTTAATAAATGGATAAACGGAATTTTGTTTTGCGCCAGACGCGAAAGAACGCCGCGATTTTTATCGGCGCACGGCGTCCAATTACGACGGAGTCCCGTAGGAATTATCGGCGCGTGCGTGCAACTTCCCAAAACAGCCTGATTACCGCCTATATTAATGAGCAACTGAATTTTTCTCTCCGACAAAAAACGGGTTTTATATTCAATTGCCGTTTGTAAATCTTTCGGAATAAAGAGCGGCATATTATTTCTTTCGGCGGCTTGAATTAATAATTGTCTGCCTTCTTCGGTTAGTCCGCCGCCGTTATCGTCTTCGGCTCCGAGGGTCAACAGATTTGTTTTGTACCGCAAATTGCCGTGTTTCCTCAGCCAGGTTTCCATGTCAATCCAGGTTGCAAGCGGCTGGTTGGCGCCGTAACATGAAGCGCCCAACGAACTCAAAACAACGGTATTCACGCCAAGGGTTTGCAGAGCCGCCAGCGCGCTTATTGCCAGCGAAGGGAAAGAACCCGTTAAAGAAAGGGCAACCGTTGATGCGGAATCAATTCCCGCCTTTTTTAGCAAACGCACAATGAGTCCCGCAAAAACCGGATTGGCGGCAATTTCTTTGGCTTCCAAAGAACCGAGCGTGGTTGTGATCAGAGAGAAATCGTCGCCGATCAGCGCCCTGTAGCGCACAGAGGAATGGTTGTCGGGGCGGATATGACGGCTCTGTTTCAGCTCCGCTATTAAATCGAACCATGACGCCGCCAGTTGCGACGCTTTTTTCATTTCGGGATATTCGTTGCCGTTAACAGTCTCTTTTTTCTGATTGATCAACGTCAGAAAAAGAACGGAAATAATAAATGCCGGAAACAGCCAGTATTTGCAAAACAAACGTTTCATTTGCTTATCGCACTAAAATAAAAACAAGATAAATAAGAATTGTCACGATTCCCACCGCGGACAAGGTTTGTACGACGCCCTGACGGTCCATCTCGTTGGCGATTAATCCGGGAATAATATAACCGATGGATTGCAGATTAAACGTAAAAAACGGGTTGGGTTGAATCCACAGTTCTATTCCCATCTTAATACAAAATCCGATCAGCATCGCCAGCATCAAACGCCGCCGCCCGTAAATTATCAATTGGGAAGA
>JAADIP010000164.1:13113-22710 GCA_013151275.1 Calditrichota bacterium
GCGATAAGAAGAGTAACAAAAATTTTGTTCGGTTCTTTTACGAACAAAGCAAAATATGCGGGCGCCACAACGCCGCCTGCGGTTATTCCCGTGATCTCATAAAAAATAAAGCCGACAACCAGCCCGATAAAAAAATATTCAAACAACATCATAATTAAGCGCCTTCATAATCCGGAGTCCGTCGCCTTTAATGTTCCCGAAGCCGACAACCAGCGTGTTTTTTTTGCAAAGCGAAGATAAAACCAGTCGTGGCTGCCGAACCTCTTTTCGCTTCCATAAAAGCACGTCCCGGCTCGGCATTCCGGCTTTTATTAAACGCCGCTTTGTATAGCTTTTGTGGTTTCCCGTCAGAATTACCTTTTTAGCTCCCGCCGTTTTAGCGAGCCAGTCCGCAAACATTCGCGAACGCATGGGGCGATCTGCGCGGGTGTTTAAAATAATCAAATATTCTTTAATCAACGGGTGTTGTTCTTTTACGGCTTCAAAGAAAACAGATGCCGATTCCGTGTCATTAACCGCAAATCCGTTAACAAAACCGATGTTTTGTCGTTCCGAAATCACGATTACCCGATTGCCCGTCTGTTCGGCTTCTTTTAAAATGGCGGGCAGCGACAGTGTTGCAGGAATCCCTATTTTTTTACAGACCGCCACGGCTAATTCGATATTCTGTTTAAAAACCCCTTCCGGTAAATCATTTAGCTGTTGTTCGGGAAGGGTTTCGGTAATTTCCACGGCGCTTTTTTTCTTTTGCAGGTAACCGGATAATTGACCGTTCGTTTGCCCCGTTGCGACAAAGACGGTGCAATTTTTCGGAATAGCGGAATAATAGGCTTGTTCCAAAGAAGACCGGTCGCTTCCCAGTTCTTCCTGATGATCCTGTAAAATATTAGTGATAACATAATATTGAGCGGCAAAGATTCTGCTTTCCAGTTGCTGCAAGCGGGGATTAATCGACATGCATTCCAGAACCAGGGCGTCGGCATTTTGCGCAGCCGCCCGTCGGATAATGCGGAACTGTTCGTTAACGCGGGCTGGTCCCAATCGCCGGATTTGCTCCTTGTCGGCGGCGGGAGTAAAAACCACGGGTTGTACGCCGGTAATTTTGGCAAAGGTCTTTTTTCCGGAAGCTCTGAGTCCGGCTGCGATATATCGGGTTACGCTCGACTTTCCCCGTGATCCGTTGACATGAATGCGTATGGGGATTTTCTTAACACTTTGGCTTACGATCTTTTTTTCCAGCACTAAAAGCAATAGCAGAAAAACCAGCAAAGCGAAAATCTGCAAGATACTTCCTTTAATAAAATAAATTAATAGCCAATCGCCGCGCCGCCGCGCCTTTTGTCCGCGGAACCGTAAAACAAGCCGTTAACGGTATCGACAAGAATAAGCTGAGCGCCGCCGAAAAACAAGTCCAAATCATCGTAAACCCGGATGTTGTGCCCGTAATTTTTCAGAGCCGTCTGCACTTGCGGCGAAATACCGTATTCCAGATGCAAATAGTCGTCAAACTTTTGACAATAAAAACGCGGCGCGTCGTTAATTTGGCGTGCGTTCATCTTAAAGTCAATCGCATTCACAATCAGCTCAATAACCGTCGAAATAATTCTGCCTGCTCCCGGCGAACCAACTACGAGAAACGGCTCTCCGTTCTTCACAATAATTGTCGGAGATATGGAGCTTCGCGGACGTTTGTTCGGAGCCACTTCGTTGACGCTTCCTTTTCGGGTTGAAAAATTAGCCATGCCGCAATTCAGCA
Organism: Calditrichota bacterium; assembly: GCA_013151275.1. Taxonomy (GTDB): domain Bacteria; phylum Calditrichota; class Calditrichia; order Calditrichales; family Calditrichaceae; genus Caldithrix. The sequence goes on from JAADIP010000164.1 coordinate 14,870, forward strand.
ATACTCCGGCAAAGGTCTTTCCCGACCCGAAAAAGGTGCCCAGAGTCTGGGTCAAAGAAACGGCGTTACCGTCTTTATCCACAACCGAGAGATGTGTTGTGTGCCCGTCATATTCCTGGGCGTTAAAAACGTACATAAGATTTGGCGCTTGTATCATAATTCCGGTCGGAGAGGCGGATTTTGAGTTGTAGGGCTGCGGATTTCCGGGCTTTGTTTTTCGATAGTTTTGCGGCACGGCTTTTGTGGGATTGATGTCCGAAAAACGCTCTTTGGCGTACGCTTTGGATAAGATTCCTTTTAAAGGAATATTGGAAAAATTCGGATCGCCGAGATACGCCCAACGGTCTGCGTAAACCCTCTTAAAAGTTTCCGCCATCAGATGCAGGGTTGCGGGGAACATGCTGTAGTGTCCCATTTTTTGTAAATCGGCGTTTTCGAGAATGTTTAAAGCTTCGATGATAGTGGCGCCGGATTGCGGCAGGTTTGCCGAATAAATGTCATAGCCGCGGTAAGTCCCGTGCAGGGGAACCGTGATTTCCGCCCGGTAATTCTTCAAATCGTTCAGGGTCAGCACGCCGCCCTCTTTGGCTATTGCGGAAACGATCGTTTTTGCCACGCGTCCCGAATAAAATCCGTCGCGTCCGTACAGCGCAATATCTTTTAATGTTTTTGCCAGTTCGGGTTGGCGCAGTGTGTCGCCTTCCATTCGCGGAAAACCTTCGTCCAAAAAGACCGATGCCGTTGAAGAATCGATTTGCAGCATTTCCACGTTGTCTAACATTATTCTGGCTAAAGTTTCGTCAACCGCAAATCCCCGCTCGGCGGCGGTTATCGCCGGTTCGATAACTGTTTTCAGGGGCAGTGTTCCGAAACGCTCTAAGGCTGCGGTCAAACCGGCGACCGTTCCCGGAACCAAAATTGATTTAACGGTGTGGCGATCCGTGTTTCTGTTGTAGGTAATTTTTTTGATTTGCGATGGCGCTTTATGGTAATAATTGATATACACCGTCTTTTTTTGTTTTTTCAAAAAAATGACCATTCCGCCGCCGCCGCCAAGCCCCGAACCGTCCGGCTCCACCACTCCGATGGTAAAGGCTGCCGCTACCGCTGCATCAACCGCGTTTCCCCCTCTTTTCAGCATTTCCAACGCCGCAGCCGAGGCAAGGGGATGCGCCGTGGCAACCATTCCGTTTTTTCCGCTCACTCCCTTATCGGGCGGGTCAGCCCAAAGAACGATTATCGACAGGAAAACACTTAAGACTATTGGCAAAAAGCGTTTTTGGAAACGAATCATAACGACTCCTTAGTCAGGTTTGCAATCCGTGAGACTTAATTAAATAATTTCCCCAACGGTTTGCCAACCTGGGCGATTTTATTGACAATTTCCAGGGGAATCTTTTTCGGTTTGGCGATATTAGTAAAAAAATCATCTTCATTTCCCTGGGCGACCACAATCATGTGACTTGCCGCTTCGCCGACCAGTTTGTTAAAAGCGTCGGAATTGCCTTTTCGGCGGGCGTTTCCTCCGATATGCACCAAAATAATGGGGATTTTCTTTTCTTGCGCCGCCTTTACCAAACCCACAACGCGATCCATTTCATCCTTCTGGCTGACGCCCGCGGCTCCGAGCCCTTTTGAACTGAAACCCGGCACAATGATTAATGTATTAACGCCCTCCAAATCGGACGGCTTTGCCATATTAATCGTTTTGACATTCAGTTTCTGCCTTTTGGCAAGCATGCCCACCAGTTTTACGTCAGCGCTTTGACCGGCGGACGATATGAGAATCGGCTGCTGATATTTTGGATTGTTCTGGGCTTCCGCCTGTCCCGATATTCCGCTTAAAACCGTTAAAACGAGAAAAAACCGAATTAGCTGTTTCATTGTAAATTCCTTCATATTTAATAATTGTCATTTTTTAACGCAAATAGTTTCCCACATCGTTTTTCATCAGGTCCGAATAACCCGGAAGATTATCGACCTTAACCTGTTTGTCCTCATGCAATTCATTGTAGGCGTCAATAATTGCTAAAAAGCCCTGCAAATGCCTGCCGACGCGTCTTTTCAAAGGCTCCCCCGAAGGCTCATAAACAATGCGGAACGCGCCCGATTCCTGCGCCTGTTTGTATTCTTTACTCACGCCTTTCAGAATAAGTTTGGCATTTGTTCTTCCGCGCAGTCTGCCCTGAATGGGATTGCTTGTTTCCATCAAAAAGGGCACAACCTGAGTCCGGTCGCCCCATTCGCGATGACTTAAGCCGTGAAAGTTTTTCGGAGAAAGCTCTGGCGAATAACGCAAGCCTTCCGACTCCAGATTCAGAACCGCCGTCAAAGCGATCTCTTCTCCTTTTTCGTGATACACAATAGCGTTGATGATGGGTATTTCCGGCGCCGCTTCGTGCAAATCAAACGCCAAATCAATATTCTCTTTTTTTATCAGATTCATAATCGCAAAAGCGACCTTTTCGGTAAACGTGCCGTCCGGGCGACCGGGATAATTGCGATTCAGATTTCGGGTTTCAAATCCGGATAATTTTTGTCCCGAAGGATACTGAAAATACACCAGCGGATCGGGCCACTGATCCAACGGGTTAGATACTCTCGAACCGAAACGGAATTTTCTCTTTCCGCTTTGGGTTTCGACGGTAAAAAACTGAGGATAGCCTTCAAAGGGATCGGTACAGGTAAAACCGCTTTGGCAGGCTTGCGGAATGATCAGCACGCGACCGCTTATTACGTGAATGTTTTCCACCATTAGCGCGGCTGTGATAAAGCCAGCCGGTTCGTTAGGATGCGTTCCCCCTAAAAGCAGCACGGATGCTCCGGGCTTGCCGCTGTCAAAATAATAAATCCTCGTGTCACCGGAAGTTCCTTTTATCCCCTGAAAATAATCGCTTAAAGCGCCTGTTTTGGTTAAAGAGACGCTCGGATACAATTCATCGGGCTGTCTCATCTTTAAAAAATCGATCGAGGCAATGACTCCGATAATAAAAGTTACGGTTAAAACAACAATGTTCGGAATTATTTGTTTTTTCATCTCAACTCACTTGATTTGTAAAATCCTCAGAATAAACGGTAAAAGCAACATGGCGTACGTTATTTTTTTTATCCAACCTTCCGCCGAAAAAAATTCGATCAATACAATTACGGTTAAATAGACAAGAATTAAAATATAAATCCAGTAAAGCATAAATCTCTCGTTAGTTTAAAATAGTAATCTGCCAAGGTCATTTGCAAATACAATGATAGCCAAAGCTACCAATACGGATGCCGCAATGGGAAGCAAGCTTTTTTTCAATATATTAAAATGATTTTTTTCGTCTATCATTTGCGCCGAATAAGCGAACAACAGAGAAGGGGGCGGCATCAAATCGCCAAGCGACGCGAGGAGAGCCAGCGCCGAGGTCAACACGATCACATTTTTCCCGATAAAGACGTAAACCAAAGGCACTCCGATAACCGACGCCGAACCGTAAGCGGAGCCGAAAAGCGGCATGATTAAAGCCGCCACATATTTAAATCCCACAGGCAGGGCTAAAGCGTTAACCGCCAGATATCCGCGAACTCCGGTGAGGGTTAAAATCTGTAAAAACATGCCCACACCCACGAGTATTGCCATAACCGGCATTGCGTTGCGTACGGCATTTCTTGAAACGTGAATAAAATTGAATTTCTCGCCGCTGCCGAGTCCCATTACTGCGCCTATTATGAAAACCAACGGTACCCCGAGGTGCGGCAAATACGGAACGGCGTTTTGTTCCAGAATCAGATAAGCAATCACAAAAATCAGCGGAATGAACAATTTAATACCGTGCTTCCGGTAAACGGGCGCCTGTAATTTGGGCAGAACCTCTTCAATTTTAAACTTACCGAGATATTTGAATCTGTAGAATACCGCCGTAAGCACGGCAATGGGAAACGAAGCCAGAAAAAGCGGCTTGGCGAAACCGATGTAGGGCATATCCACCCCGCCTCCGATGATCATCACCGGAATGGAAATGGGAGGGGCGACCTCGCCGAAGACGGCAGCCATGGCAATTAAAGACCCTGCTGCCAGACGCGGCATGCCCATAGCCAAAAGCCCCGGAATAACCAGAGCACCGGTGGTCAAAATGCAGGCTGAAGAAAGACCGGTCAACATACCGGGAAACATCACGAAAATTGTAATCACAATGATTAAAATGGTCGGGTATCTGTAAAGAGATTTGATCATGGCGTAACTTATGGTTCCCAGGGCGCCGGTCGCTTCCATCACTTTCATAAAGATCATTGCCGTGGCAATAATCAGAATCGCTTCAAGAAAACCAAATCCGCCTTCAACAAGATGACGGACAGGAATTCCTTCTCCTCCGGCAAGCGCGCCTGCTACTGAAGCCAACATTAAAGCCATGCCGGCGGGTATTTTAAATGTGAAGACGCTAAGCGCAAACACGCCAAGCATTACAATCAGAATAACCAATTCAAAATCCATACCGAGTACCGTTTTCGTTGTTGAAATTTTTTTATTGTTATTTGCCGGCTATCATAGCTCAAAGCTCAATATTTCGGGTAATACTACAAAGAATATGCCAAGATTTTGTTATCTGCGGAAAGCTTGAATTGAACGCCTGTCTTTGCTTTTGCGTCAGATTCGTGCTAAATTAGCCCAATTAATTGTAACATATTAACCCGTTTTGGGAAAACATTAGTGATGAGCCGTTATTTTTACGTGGATTTTATTGGCATAAAAATTGTGGTGATTTGTACTTGTTGGTTTTTAGAATTACGACTATGAAAAAATATTTTTCACAATACAAAATACATTCACGCGCCTTTTTAATTGCCCTCATGTTTGCGATCTTTGTCGGGATTAGTTCGGTCGCCATTTATATTTCGTTGAATCGGTGGAAAGCTCAGGTAATAAACAACAACATGGTGTTGAGCGAGGTTTTTGCGGAACAGCTCAATTTTTCGTCCAAAGCGTTTCTGGACAGTCTGGAGAGCGCGGGTTTTTTTACCAACAATTCCCCGACGGTTGAGGAAATGGAATGGATCGATAAACGGTTGAAGAAAATCACTTCGAAAATTTTATCCCATGCTCCCGGCATGGAGGGCGGTTTTTACATTTGCCAGTTTGATAAGTTTTTTGGGTATGCAAACCCGACTTCTCCTCCCCCGATACCCGTTTACGGACCTCCGCCCCGTTCTTATAACATTATTAAAAAACAGGTTCTGGAAACCGTGGATACGCGAGGGGTGATTACCCGTTTACACCAATTCGATCCGGCTATTTTTCCTTTGGCTACCAAACCTATTTTCGCCAACGGAGAGTGTATCGGCGCAGTGTGGGCTCGTATTCATATCGAACGCGAGCTTCCGCATTTAAAGTTGCGTCAGGTCATTAATATCGGCGCGCTGATAGCGCTCCTCGGTTTTTTAATCGCTGTTTTCAGTTCCTTGAATCTGCGGAAAAAAATCCAGCATTTACATAAAGATCTGGAGATTATCAAACAGGGCGTTCCTCATAAAATAGGTTCCATCAGCGGAACGCTCGGCTATATCAGCCGTTCCATCAACAATATGGTCGAAGCTTTAAATCAGGAACACCGTAAGCGGGAACAACTGGAACGTCAATTACATCAAAAAGAAAAAATGGCTTCTTTGGGAACGCTGATAGCGGGAGTGGCGCACGAAGTAAAAACCCCGCTGGCTATTTTAAAAACACGGATTCAGATGTGGCAGCAGGATTTAAAAGACCACAAAATATCCGGAATAACTCCGTCTTTTTCCGAGGAGTCGATGCAGTTGGTCATCAATGAGGTCAATCGACTTGACGGTCTGGTAAAGAGGTTGCTCTACTTTTCAAGACCCATTTCGGACAGGATCGTTCCTACTCAAATTAATGATTTATTGGAACAGACCATACGATTCATTCAAACCAATGTAAAAAAGGACCAATACCAAATCGAATACATTCCCGACAAAATGCTGCCGCCTGTTAACGCCGATCCCAACGCTCTGGAGCAAGTGTTTATTAATATTATTATGAATTCAATCGAGGCAATTTCCGATGGCGGTAAAATCAGCATTTTAACGGAAGCCGCCGAAAACAAAAAGAAGATTCGTGTCTGGATTGTTGACAACGGCTGCGGCATCCCTGAGAAATACGAGCAAAAGATTTTCGATCCTTTTTTTACCACCAAAGACAAAGGGTTCGGTTTGGGTTTATCCATTTCCTATGAAATTGTTACAGCCCACAACGGGTCGATTACTTTTTACCAGGAAAAGCCCGCAGGAACCCGCTGCCTGATTGAATTTCCCATAAACAATTCCCAGGAGAAAAAGTTTTCATGAAAAATAAAAAAATTCTGATTGTGGACGACGAACCTGCAATGCGGAAAAACATTGTGGATTTGCTTTCGGCGCGCGGCGCCCAACCGATTCAGGCTGAAAACGCCGAAGACGCCCTGCTGCAAATTAAAATCGAACAACCGGATCTTGTACTGCTCGATATTAATCTGCCCGGAAGAGACGGCTTAAGCACGCTTAGCGAAATCAAGAGAATTTTGCCTGACTTACCCGTAATTATTTTTACGGCTTTCGGAACCAGTCAACGGGCTATTAAAGCGATGAAAGCCGGAGCTTACGACTATATCGAAAAACCCTTTGAATTGGATGAATTTCTTCTGATTATTCAAAGAGCGCTCGATTTTTCGGAACTCGTCGGAGAGGTCAAGGAATTGCGCAATATTGTGGCTACCAAGACTTCCGGCGAAGAAGAACAGCTCATCGGAAGCAGCAAACAGATGAGAGAAATTTTTAAAATCATCGGGCGTGTTTCCCAAACAGACGCCACGGTACTGATTCAGGGCGAAAGCGGAACCGGGAAGGAATTAATTGCCGACGCTATCCAGCAGCATTCTCTGCGCAGCAATAAGCCCTATATTAAAGTGAATTGCGGTGGACTTTCGGAGAGTCTTCTGGAAAGCGAAATTTTCGGGCACGAAAAAGGAGCCTTTACCGGCGCTATTTCACAAAGACAGGGGCGCTTTGAATTGGCAAACGGAGGAACGATTTTTCTTGATGAGATTAACAATATGCCGCAGGCGCTGCAGGTAAAACTTTTGCGTCTGCTGCAACATCAGGCTTTTTACCGCGTCGGCGGCGAAGATCCCATCAAAGTGGACGTTCGCATTATCGCCGCTTCTAATAAGGACGTGGAATCGGAGGTTAACGCGGGTAAATTCAGGGAAGACCTTTACTATCGTCTGAATGTGGTGCAGATCAATCTTCCTCCTTTAAGAGAACGAAAAGAGGACATTCCGCTTTTAGTATGGCATTTTTTGAAAAAATTCGGTAAAAGAAAAGATTTTGTTGTTCCTGCGGAAGAAATGGAAAAGCTAATGAACTACAGTTGGCCCGGAAATGTCAGAGAATTGGAAAACGTCATACAGCGCACGGTGGTAATGGCTCGTGAAAATGTTTTGACCGTCGGACCTTTGGGCAGCGATCTGAAAGGTGAAGAGATATTATCGTACATCGCAGGTGAATTGAAAAAGGGTATCGGATTTAAAGCCATTGTCGCCAATGTGGAGAAAGAATTGATTCTTTCCGCTTTAAACAATACGGGCTGGAACAGAACCAAAGCGGCAAAGTTTTTGAAAATTCATCGTCGTCTGCTTTATTCAAAGATGAAAGAGTACAAGATCCAGAAGCGATTTTTCGAGCCTGCGGAAAAAAACTGAATGCTTTTCGATCGGAATAAAAAGACCATTATCAATTTAGAGTATGACAAGGGCATTGCGTGGGCGATGTAGGATTCGAACCTACGACCCTCCCGACTTGTCGGGATGCTCTAAACC
>JAADIP010000258.1:0-2732 GCA_013151275.1 Calditrichota bacterium
TATCGCCAGGACAACTCCCGGCAAACCCGCTCCGCTGCCGATATCCAACACCGTCTGCTTATCACCCGCGGCATTATCACTTAAAAATTTTGCAAACATAAAACTCGGCAATATATGCCGTTCTTCCACAAAATTTTGATCTCCTTTTGAAATCAAACGAATTTTAGTATTCCATTGCCTTAACAGCTTGACGTACTGTTTTAATTGATCCGCCTGCCGCTTATTTACAGCAATCCCCTCTTTTTCAAGAAGGAGAACAATTTGTTCTATTTTCATAGCCTGGTTTCACGTGAAACATTAAAGATATTTTTGCTTCTCCAAATAGATTAAGAGCACCGACAGATCGGCGGGCTTTACCCCTGAAATTCTCGCCGCCTGCCCCAGACTCGTCGGTTTTATTCTGGAAAGCTTTTCTCTCGATTCAGCCGATAAAGCCGGAATCACTTGATAATCGATGTTTTCCGGTAATCTTTTATTCTCCAGTTGTCTGAATTTTTCTATTAACCTCTTTTGCCGCTTTAAATAACCTGAATATTTAATATTGTATTCGACTTCGTTTATTGACGAAGGAAAATATTCTTCTTCTGAGATCCTTTTCAGAACGGGTTCGAGCTTAATTTCCGGTCGCTTGAGCAAAACCTCTAACTTTGTCGGTCGTTCAATCGGTTTTGATGATTCTGAGAACAGCTCATCGAACATCTTCGGGTCAATAGTTGTCTTTCGGACTATTTTCTCCAATTCATTAATTTGTCTTCTTTTTGTTTCAAATTTTTTAAACGTCTCTTTATCGATCAATCCCAGCTTGAACCCTTTGTCCATTAACCTTAGATCCGCGTTATCATGCCTTAAAATCAGGCGAAATTCCGCGCTTGAGGTGAACATGCGGTAGGGTTCCGTATGGACTTTGTTTATTAAATCGTCAATTAGCACGCCGATATAGGCATCGGATCGATCAAGACAGAACTCTTCTTCTTCCTTAAGATTCAAAACGGCGTTTATTCCCGCGATTAAGCCCTGAGCCGCCGCTTCTTCGTAACCGGATGTACCGTTGATTTGACCGGCAAAAAACAGATTTTTTACCTCCTTTGTCTCCAGCGTACGCTTTAACTGATGGGGAGGAAAATAATCGTATTCAACGGCATATCCGAGACGCATAATTTTTACGTTTTCCATTCCCTTAATTGATCTCAGCGCTTTTTCCTGAATATCGGCGGGCAGGCTGGTCGAAAAACCGTTAACATAAACTTCTTCGGATGTGTATCCTTCTATTTCCAGAAAAATCTGATGGCGCGGTTTTTCTGAAAAACGGTAAATTTTATCCTCGATTGAAGGGCAATATCTGGGACCTGCGCCGGTAATCATTCCGGTAAACAGCGGAGACCGCGAAAATCCGGATTGAAGGATTTCGTGTGTTTTTTGATTCGTATATGTGATGTAACAATTGATTTGCGGCTGTGTTATTTTTTCGGTGGAAAACGAAAAGGGCACGGGTTCTTTGTCCGGTTTCTGAACTTCCGTTTTGTCGTAATCGATCGAATCCCGATGCACTCTGGGCGGAGTTCCGGTTTTAAGTCTGCCGGATTCAAAGCCGTAAGCCGCAAGACATTCGGTCAGTCCTTCAACGGGAAACTCTCCCGCTCTGCCCGCTTTCATCTTTTTTAATCCCATATAGATAACGCCGTTTAAAAAGGTACCCGTTGTAAGAATAGCGGCTTTTGTTTTGATCGCTCGACCGCTTCGAAGTATAACTTCGCTAATCCGGTAATTCTCGATATTCACTCCGACAGCCATATCCTCAACAATAAACAAGTTGGGCGTCTGTTCAACAAACTGTCGGGCAATTTTGGCATAGAGCGCGCGATCCGTCTGAGCTCTGGGGGATTGAACGGCGGGACCTTTGGAAGTATTGAGCATTTTAAAATGGATTCCGGTAAGGTCCGCAATTTTGCCCATTACTCCGCCAAGGGCGTCAATCTCGCGGACTAACTGCCCCTTTGCCAACCCGCCGATAGCGGGATTACAGGACATTAAACCGATTTTCTTCTTTTCCAGCGTTATCAGCGCCGTTTTAAAACCGCTTTTTGCAGCCACAACAGCCGCTTCAATTCCGGCATGTCCGCCGCCGATAACCACAATATCAAATTCATTCATATTTGCATATTTTTTGTTTCACGTGAAACATCTTTTTGTCAATATTAAATTTTTGATCCGTTTTACTTCCCAATACAGAAACTGGAAAAAATATTGTTCAAAATATCTTCGTTCGTGATTTCGCCCGTTAAAGAAGATAAAGAATCAACAACCTGCTTAAGCTCCATGGCTACAAATTCATGACCGACTCGATCCTTCAATACCTTTTTTGTCCGCTTTAATCCTTTTCGGGCGTCTTTTAGAACCTGTAATTGTCTTTCGTTGTTAATAAATACATCCTCGTCTTCGGACAGGTGAATTTTGTTTTTTATTTTTTCCTTAATTAAGTTAATGTTCTTTTTATGCTTGGCTGATATTTTTATTATCGGTTCGTTAAAATATTTTTCGTTAGTTTCAATAAAACCAATATCCGTCTTATTCCCGACAAAAATTATTTTATCGTCATATTTCTTCGCCAGCTCCAGCAAATAAAAATCTTCTTTGTCTAATTCCTGAGAAACGTCAAAAATCATAATAATAATATCAGCTTCTCTATATAATTGTTTGGCTCTTTTAACGCCCTCTTGCTCGATGGAGTCTCC
>JAADIP010000258.1:2773-42653 GCA_013151275.1 Calditrichota bacterium
ATATTGTCCAAATAAATCTCGTCATGAACAATATCGCGCGTGGTTCCCGGTATTTCGGAAACCAGCACCCTGTCTCTTTCCAACAAAGCGTTCATCAAACTTGATTTGCCGACGTTGGGTTTTCCGGTAATTAGTACTTTAATCCCCTTTAATAACAACCTGCCTTGATTATAGCTTTTTAAATATCTCTCGATGCGGTTGATTGTATCGTTAATAACTTCAAGAATCTGATCATCGCCGATTACTTCAATGTCTTCTTCGGAAAAATCCAGATTCAATTCCAGCAAAGAAAGGGCTTTAATAAGATTCTTTTTTATTTCTTTGATTTCTGCGGAAAATTTCCCTTCCAATTGATTCAGAGCATTCTCAAGCGCCTTTTCCGATCTGGCGGCAATAAGCGCGGCAATGGATTCAGCCTGAACCAAATCCAGCTTTCCGTTCAAAAAAGCCCTTTTTGTAAATTCTCCGGGGTCCGCTAATCTGCATCCGTTTCTGAGGTATAACCCGATGATCTGCTCCGTAATCAAAATATTAGCGTGGCAACTAATTTCAACAACGTCTTCACCGGTATAAGAATTCGGTTTTTTAAAAACAAGTATTATAACGTCATCTATGAGTTTGTTCTGTTCGTTGACAAACCTGCCATAAAAAAAACGGTTTTTCCTGGTTTGATCTATCTTTTTATTCGAGAAAAACCGTTTTGTGATTTCAATTGCTTTGGCGCCGCTTACACGCAATAAATGGACGCTTCCGCCGGAAAGAGCCGTAATAGGCGCAATGATCGTATCTTTGTTTAGTAAATCACCTTTCATTTAATCTCCGTTAAAAAGGTGATTTTTATTTCTTACCTTTTTTCAATTTTTTTGCGGACGCGGAGACGGCAACCAGGTCTTTTCCTTCTGCCGTTGAACCTCTGTTAATAAATATCTGTTGTATAATGGTCAAAAGATTAAACATGGTATAATACAAATTCAATCCCGACGGCAGAGTGTTAAAAATCAATAACATAAAAATCGGCATGAGATAAATCATCGCCTTTTGTTTCGGATCCTGCGTCGTCATCTTAGATTGAAATATCATTGTAATCGCCATTAAAACAGGCAAGATGTTAAATTCATTACCATAGAACGGCAATGAAAATGGAAGCGTCAGCAATCCTTCCGATCTTGACAAATCGTTTATCCAGCCCGGAATAAAGGGAGCGCCCCTTAACTGAATTGTTGAGCGAAAGACGATAAACAACGCAAACAAAAGAGGCATTTGCAACAGCATGGGTAAACATCCGCCCATGGGATTAACCCCGTGCTCTTTGTACAATTTCATCATTTCCTTATTCAGGCGCTGAGGATCGTCTTTATATTTTTTCCTTAATTCCGTCATCAAGGGTTGAACCATCTGCATTTGCCGCATGGACATATAGCTCTTTTTTGTCAGCGGATACAATAAAATTTTGATAAGAATTGAAAAAAGAATGATAACCAGACCATAATTCGGAATAAATTTATATAAAAACTCCAGAACGGGAAGAATTAACAAACTGAAAAAACGAAAAGTTCTTTCGTACCAGCCGTTATTAAGGATTAAGATATCCAAATTATTTTTATACTTCTTTAATTCGTTGTAATCCAAAGGACCGATATAATAGCGATAGCTGTTTTCGGCTCGTTTATTGTATCGGGCGTTAAACATAACATCATATAATCCGACCACAATCTTTTGTTCTTTCTTACCCTTTCCGCCAAGATATATGCCGTCAATAATATTCTCTTTATCGTTGTTAACAACGCTTGCTAAAAAATACTTGGTTCGGATGGCAAGCCAATCTGCTGATCCGGTTAAATTCAACGGTTTTTGCGGACCTTCGTCCTTTATCTTATAATTTTCAAGTTCATCAGCCATATAAACATAGGCGTGGCTGTAATTATTATCATCCGTCTTGTTTATTTCCGTAAGCGGAATGCCGTTTTTCCAGCCGATTTGATATTGATCGTTCAATAAAATTTCATCGGGGTTTTCTATGTTTACAACAACGTCAAAATGGTATTTGCCGCCATAAAAAGTAATTTTTTTGCTTATTTTTTTGCCCATGTAATAAAAGTAATAAGTGATGCTAAAAGTATCGCCGTCTTTAAGATATTTATCCGAAGGGTTGAAGTCCGTTTTAAACAGAAAATTACCGGTGTTAACCAGATTTCCGTTTTTATCGATAAACGCAAAATACAGATTATTATTAAGCAGCGGATCAATAAAGTTCACATAAGTGGAATCGTATTTTTTGAATTTTTTCAGGTAATAGGCTTTTAGGTTTCCGCCGCCTTTGTTGGAAAGAACTACGCGAATATTCCCGTTTTCAATGGTTACCGTACGCTCTTCGGTATCCTGCACGACGTTTTTATCAATCGAACTGTCCTGTTCGGAAATTTCTTTCGTTTGCCCTGCCGGTGGTATTACATCCCGCTCTTTGCTCACAGCCTCCGGAGTTCTTGTCTTTTCGGGTAAGTTTCTATCAACAAGAGAGTCCTTTTTTTGTACAGAACTGTTCTCATAAACTTCGGTTGACGGAGGTTTAATGATTTTTTCGTAATAAGGCAAAAAGAGAATTATAATCGCTATTAAAATTAAGGCAATAATAGAATTTCTATCCATATTTTTTAATACCTTCCAATTTTTATTTTACAGGATCAAAGCCACCGGGATGGTACGGGTGGCACTTGCTAATGCGTACTATGGAATACCACCCCCCCTTAATTACGCCGTGCTTCTTGATTGATTCATAAGAATATTCCGAACACGAGGGATAAAATCTGCACGATGGCGGAATTAAAGGAGAAATAAATTTTCTATAAATTTTAATTATTAACAGTGCCAGCGTTTTCATTGGAAAAAACTCTTTTTAATTCCTTATCCAAATCTTTATATTTAAACATTTCCTTAGACAAAAATAAAAATATCACCCTGTTGTAATTTTTAAACAGAGTGATATTTTTACATATAAAATAACGCCCTATGCGCTTAATATAATTTCTTCTGACGGCTCTGCCACAATTTTTTTTAACTATAACAGCGGCTCTTAGTTTTTCTTTTACTTCATCGTCTTTGTTAAGAAAAACTATACCATATTTATGATAAAGTTTCCGGCTTTTATCAAGAACCTGTTTGATTTCCCAGGACTTGTTTATGGATACAATATTATGCCGTCTGGATAAATTCATCACTTACAGTTAATCTTTTTCTTCCTTTTTTCCGTCTTCTGGAAATAACGGATCTGCCGTTATGACTTTTCATTCTTGCCCTGAAACCGTGTTTATTTTTTCTTTTACGATTACTCGGTTGAAATGTTCTCTTCATTTGTATTTCCTCCATCTAAATTTCAAAACTTTTAATTTATTTATTTTAACAGGCTAAAAGCAAATTTTCTAAAATAAAAATTTACTTTTTATTCAAACTTTAACAATTGTTGATAACTTTTTCCGCCCCCTCACAATATGATGTTTTTCTTCATAATTAAATCAATAAAAAAATGTTGATATTTTTGTGGATATTATTTTATAACTCCTCACTTATGCACATCTCTCTCGTAAAACGTCTCTTTAAAAAGATTAACTTAAATATTCGTTGATAACTTAACAATTATTTCTTTTTGTTTTTCTTGAGATTAACATACTTATCAACATTTCCACATACACTACTAACACTATTCAATTAATAAATTAATAATAATAAGAAGTAATAAAGTTTATCTTCAAGCCATTGCTCTGAAAGATTTTTATTTTTTTCAAATTATTTCTCTTAAGTTATGCAATAGATTACAATTCCAACCAATAAAAAAGATTAACTCGTTAAATATCAATAAGTTGTTACACATTTTTTCTGTTTGCTTGAATTAAAACTATTATTTACCGCGAAACAAGCATAATCGGTGATTAAATAGTCTTCTTTTCGCTCACCTTCTTCCTTACAAATTTGTCTGAAAGTAAAAGTAATTTTGAAATTTAACCGATATTACATTATTCTATTAACCAATCAAACTTTTTTATTTCTGATAAAAAGAAAGGAACAATATGAATAAAAAAAACGGTCTTTTTATTTTGCTTATTATTCTTTTATCTTCCCTTTTATTCGCACAAGGCGATTTTTTTGGAAACCGGTTTAAAGAGCAACAAACTTACCCTGCTTTATCAAACAGTGAAAATAATTACTTGGCAACATTGGCATCAGATGAAGTTGATTTTAAGATGAACGCTGATAACGACAGCTCTTATTTGGAATTGCACAAAAAAGCATTTGTGGTGGATTTGCATTGTGACGCGATCGGGCGCTTTTTAAAGGGCGTTGATTTGCGAAAGGACAATGCGAAGGGGCATGTCGATATTCCAAAGCTGAAAAAAGGAGCCGTTGATCTTCAGGTATTTGCTTGTTACTCCCCTGTTCCGCAGAACGAGAAAGAAAAGATGCAAGCCGCAAAAAACGTCCTTCGTCAAATCGATGGAATTTACCGTCTGGTTGAACAAAATACGAACGACTTGGCATTGGTACGTTCATACCGGGAATTTTTAAAAGTAAACCAAACCGGTAGAACAGGAATACTTATCGGCATCGAAGGCGGTTATGCCATTGAAAACGATTTGAGTTTGTTGCGTTCATTTTACAGACTGGGCGCGCGTATTATGACGCTTACGCACTGGACTCACACAGATTGGGCGGATGGCTCCGCCGATTCAATTCCGGTGTTTGGCGGTTTGAGTGACTTCGGTGAAAAAGTGGTAAAAGAAATGAATCGCCTTGGGATGATTATTGACGTGTCACATGTGCATGATGAAACCTTCTGGGATGTCATCAGAATCAGTGATGATCCCGTTATTGCCTCTCACTCTTCCTGCCGCGCTCTTTCCGATCATTTCCGAAATTTATCGGACAGCATGTTAATAGCTTTGGCAAAAAACGGAGGGGTTATTGGAATTAATTTTGAACCGGGGTACTTAAAAGTTGAATTCTGGAACGAAAGAAATAAACTTCGAAAAGAGTTGGCAAAAAAATATGGTCTGCCCGCCGATCGGCGTCTTTTACAAAAAGCGGATGCAAATAAGAAAAAGCGGTTCTATGCGGAATTGAAGAAAAAAACGCAGGAACTTTTACATAAATATAAAATAGACGTAAAAACTGTAGTGGATCATATCGAACATGTTATTCAAGTTACAGGCAGCACGGATTATGTCGGATTGGGATCCGATTTCGACGGAATAAGCACAACGCCAATCGGTTTGGAAAACGCGAGTAAACTTCCCAATATTACAAAGGAACTTTTAGCCAGAGGTTACAAAGAGGAAGATATCAAAAAGATTTTAGGCGGTAATTTTCTCAGGGTGTTCCGACAGGTAAGCGAGAAGAAAAAAGAAAAACGCGCTTCTGTTGACTAAAAATCTCTGATTGGAAAACAGCCGTTTTATTTAATTAAGGAACCCGAAAACTGCCCGATTGCGGATATTAAAAAAGATGATAACGCCGCGCCTTGTAGTGATAATTAGCAGAAAAAGATAAAATTTTCAAAACCACGAGAAGATTAAAAACTTAAGGTTTAGCAGCAACATGCAGTCGAACAGTTTTTTATTCATCCCACATCCGGAGCAAAGTTTAATTTCGGCGTTTTTCCGATAATCCGTAAACGATTTATAGTTGAAAAAAGCATAAGTAAAAACATACAAATTAGCCGGAGCAGTAAAATCAAACTACCTTGCTATATTCCTTTGATTTGTGTAAATTTTATATTTATAAAATTTTGGAGGTCCAATGGAATTTACAATCGCAAGATCGGAATTTTTAAAAGCATTGCAAAGGGTTATTAGCGTAATTCCTACAAAAACCACAACAGAAATTTTGTACAGCGTGCTTTTAATTGCCGAAGAAAACGAATTAAGAATTATTGCTACTGATTTAGATATAACTCAAATATCCTGGACAAACGCCAAGGTTGAAGCGGAAGGCGCCGTGGCAATTCCCGGAAAATTATTGCTGGATATTTTAAGGGAAATGCCCGAGATCGATTTAAAATTTCAAGTTGACCCCAATTTACGCGTTGTAATAGAAACGAATATGGGCGAATATAAACTTGCCGGACAGTCCCGTACGGAATTTCCGTCTGTGCCGATAGTTGAAACGGAACAAAAAATTATTTTGTCCAATGAAAAATTAAAACGAATGATCGAAAAGACCATCTTTGCCTGTTCAACGGAAACCGTACGCGCGGCGCTGACCGGAGTACTGTGCCAGATTTTTGAAAACGAATATCGCATGGTTGCCACCGACGGGCATCGCCTTGTAAGAATAATTAATAAAAAGTTTACAAATCCCGGCTTTACAAGACAATTTATTGTTCCGACAAAAGCATTAAATTTTGTCGCCAGAAATTTACCGGAGGAAGGCGAGCATCAGGTATTTTTGAGCAAAGAACATATTCTATTTGAACTACCCTACACTCGGATATATTCAAGATTAATTCAGGAGCCTTATCCGGATTATGAGCGGGTCATTCCCGATTATTATCAAAAGGAAATAATTATCAAGCTGGAAGAACTTATTCATTCCGTAAAGCGCGTTTCTTTGTTTGCAAATCCGATGACATATCAAATAAGAATGCAGGTCAATCCTGCTTCCTTAACAATTTATGCTCAGGATATTGATTTTGGCGGCGAGGCTAATGAAACAATTCCCTGCCGTTTTGACCATGAGCCGCTTTTGATAGCTTATAATGCAAATTATTTACTGGACCTTCTTCGTCACATGGATTCCGAAGATATTCGTTTTATGGTGGAAGACCCGGACGGACCAGGTTTGATATTTCCCATGAACCAGTTGGAAGACGAAGATTTATTAATGTTGATTATGCCGGTGAGGTTAAGTGAAGCTGATTAGTTTAAAAGTATTAAATTTTCGTAATTTAGATAAACTAAACATAGAAATTAAAAAAAATATCAATATCTTACATGGAGGAAATGGTCAGGGAAAAACATCCATATTGGAAGCGATCTATTTATTGGGAATAACCAAGAGTTTTCGCGTTAATGATGACCGTTCCCTGGTAAAGAACAAAGAAAAATTTTATGACATTACAGGCGACTTTTTAAAGGAAACGAACAAAAAATTTCGCATCAGAATCTTTTTTTCTTGGGATGAAGGAAAACATGTTTTTTATAATCAGGAAAAAATCAAAACCTTCTCCTCCATTATCGGAACGGTTCCGATCATTCTTCTTTCTTTAGAAGACCTGGAACTTACGTACGGTTCCCCGTCTTCACGACGTAAATTCATGGATATTTTATTATCACAAATAGATCCTGTTTATTTGCAATCGTTAAAACAATACAAAAAAGTATTGTTAAACAGAAATAAAGTATTGGTTCTGATAAATGAAGGAAAGGAAGACGTTAACGGTTTAATTCCCTGGGATCAGCAATTAATCGAATTCGGGTCTTATCTTTGTTTTAAGCGATATCAAATGATAAAAGAGTTAAATCCGTTAATAGAAGCGTATTACAGGCAAATTTCGGAAGTATCGGAAAAAATGGAAATCGGTTATCAGTCGTCATTCAAGCTGAATTCGGAAACAGCGGAAGAAGTAAATCAACAGTTTAAAAAAAAGCTGCAGGAGGTTCAGGCTCGGGATATTAATTACGGAAGCACCACCGTCGGTCCGCACCGGGACGATTTGATTTTTTATAAAAACAATCAGCCGTTGAAGGTTTTCGGCTCACAGGGGGAAAATAAAACGTTTTTAATAAGTTTAAAATTTGCGGAAGCGCAGCTAATGGAAAAACATCTGAACATTAAACCGATTTTGTTGTTGGATGATATTTTCGGTGAATTGGATCAAAGGAGAATTAAAAAGGTTGTGGAAAACATTCAAAAGACCGACAGACAAACATTTATTACCACAACAAAAGCGGATAAATTTAAAGACTCACAAACAAATATTGCTTTGATTAAAGTTGAGAACGGGCAAGTGATTTATGAAACATGAACCCGAAAAAATAGGTAAAATATTAGAGTTTGTGCTTAAGGATATTAATGCCCTTGAGGATTTTACTAAATTAAATATTTTGAACAATTGGGAGACTTTAGTGGATAAAAAAATAAGCAGAATTTGTCATCCGGTTCAATTTGAAGGGAACATTTTGGTCCTCGAAGCAATTTCGGAAGGGTGGAAAAAGGAACTGTTAAAAATAAAATTTGAAATTATAAGAATATTAAAAAGTAAATTTAAGCAACTGAAAATAGAGGATATTAAAATTTTATAAAGGTGTGTAAATGTCTGCAAAAGATTATACCGCAAAAAATATTCAGGTATTAAAAGGATTAGAGGCTGTTCGAAAACGTCCCGCTATGTACATCGGGGATGTCACGAGCAAAGGCTTGCATCATTTGGTTTACGAAATTGTTGATAATAGCATTGACGAAGCAATGGCAGGATATGCCACGGAAATAGAAGTAACGATTCATAAGGATGAATCTGTTTCGGTAGAAGATAACGGTCGCGGCATTCCGGTTGATATTCATCCCATAGAAAAGAGACCGGCAGTAGAGATAATTATGACTGTATTGCATGCCGGCGGAAAATTTGACAAGAATACCTACAAAGTTTCGGGCGGATTGCACGGCGTCGGAGCATCCGTTGTCAATGCTCTTTCCAAATGGTGCCGCGTCGAAATATATCGAAATCAAAAAATTTATTCGCAGTCTTATGAAAGAGGCTTGCCCGTAACCGGCTTGGAAATTATCGGCGAAACGGAAAAACGCGGAACAAAAGTCACTTTTTTAGCCGATGACGAGATATTTAAAAAAGTCTCTTATAAATATGAAATTTTGGCGAATCGTCTTCGCGAGCTGGCTTTTTTAAATCGTAATATAAAAATAACGATAAAAGACGAACGGAACGATTTGGAAGATACGTTTAAATTCGAAGGCGGATTGAAAGCGTTCGTTCTTTATTTGGATGAAAACCGAACATCGCTGCATAAAGAGCCTATTTACATTGAAGGCGAAAAGGAAGGTATTCCGGTAGAAGTTGCCATGCAATATAACACGGCATATACCGAAAACATTTTGACTTATTGCAACAACGTAAACACCATTGAAGGCGGAACCCATTTATCCGGCTTTAAATCGGCTTTAACGCGCACGATAAATTATTACGCGCAAAAATATAATTTTTTAAAGAACAATGATAAGGTAACATTGACCGGTGAAGATGTCAGAGAGGGCTTAACGGCGGTTCTTTCCGTAAAAGTACCGGAACCTCAATTCGAAGGTCAGACAAAAACAAAATTAGGTAATTCGGAGGTTCGAAGCGCGGTAGAAACAGTGGTTAACGAAAAGCTGTATGAGTTTTTAGAAGAGAATCCTTCCATTGCCAAACACGTAATAGATAAATGTATTAGCGCGGCTCGCGCCAGAGAAGCCGCTCGTCAGGCAAGAGAATTAACGAGAAGAAAAACGGCTCTTGACAGCAGTTCTTTGCCGGGGAAATTAGCGGATTGTTCTTCAAAAGATCCGAAAGAAACCGAGCTCTATTTGGTGGAGGGCGATTCGGCGGGCGGCTCTGCAAAACAAGCGAGAAATCGCCGTTTCCAGGCTATTTTGCCCCTAAAGGGAAAAATTTTAAACGTGGAAAAAGCCCGGCTGGATAAAATTCTGAACAACGACGAAATTAAAACGATTATCACCGCAATAGGAACCGGAATCGGATCGGATAATTTTTCAATGGAAAGACTCCGTTACGATAAAATTATCATTATGACAGACGCCGATGTGGACGGCGCGCATATCCGAACGCTTTTACTCACCTTTTTTTACAGGTACATGAGCGAGCTGATTCAGCAAGGGAAAATTTATATTGCCCAACCGCCGCTGTACAAAATAAAAAACGGGAAAGACGAATTTTACGCTTTTGACGATGAGGAAAAAGAACGCATAGTCAGGGAATTGGGCGTTGAGGAAGGCAAATTGACAATTCAGCGTTACAAAGGTTTGGGTGAAATGAATCCCGACCAACTCTGGGATACAACGATGAATCCCGATTCCAGAACTATTTTGCAGGTAAGCATTGAAAACGCCATGGAGGCGGATCAAATTTTTAGTATTTTGATGGGCGAAGAAGTTGCCCCGCGAAAAAAATTCATTGAAGAGAACGCACAATTTGTTAGAAATCTGGATGTTTAGTGCTGAGGAGAAGAGATGTCACCTAATGGGAAAATAATTCCGATTTTAATAGAAGACGAGATGCGCGAATCGTATCTCGATTATTCAATGTCTGTTATTGTCGCCCGGGCTCTTCCGGATGTTCGCGACGGCTTAAAACCGGTTCACAGACGGGTATTATACGGAATGCACGAGCTGGGAGTACAACATACCAAACCGTATAAAAAAAGCGCAAGAATTGTAGGAGAGGTTTTAGGAAAATATCACCCCCACGGAGATATGGCTGTTTATGACACACTTGTGCGTATGGTACAGGATTTTTCGCTCCGTTATCCGTTGATTGAAGGACAGGGAAATTTCGGTTCAATCGACGGCGATTCTCCCGCCGCCATGCGTTATACCGAGGTGCGATTACACCGCATCGCGGAAGAACTTCTTATTGATATCAATAAGAACACGGTAGATTTTGTCAGAAATTTTGACGACACCCTGGACGAACCCGTGGTTCTTCCGGCAACGTTGCCCAATTTGTTAATCAACGGATCGAGCGGAATTGCCGTCGGAATGGCTACCAATATTCCGCCGCATAATTTGGGCGAAGTGGTGGCTGCTATAAAAGCGGTTATCGATAATCCCGAAATTGAAATCGATCAGATTATGCAGTATTTAAAAGGACCGGACTTTCCCACCGGCGGTATTATTTACGGAATAGACGGTATCAGGCAGGCATATCACACCGGACACGGAAAGATAATGGTTCGCGGCAAAGTTGAAATTGAAGAAAGAAAAGGCGATAAAGAAGCCATAATCATCAAAGAAATTCCCTATCAGGTCAATAAACTCAATCTGATCAACAAAATAGTAAGCTTAATTAAAGAAAAGAAACTGGAAGGAATTTCCGATCTTCGCGACGAATCCGATCGGGACGGCATGCGCATTGTTATCGAAGTAAAAAAAGATTACAACCCGGATGTAATCATAAACTTTTTGTACAAGCACACACAGCTCCAAAACACTTTTGGCATTAACATGCTTGCTCTGGTTAAAGGAAGACCGCGGGTTTTAAACATCAAAGAAATCATCGGGCATTTTATCGCTCACCGCATAGAAGTTATTGTAAGGCGGACTCAGCACGATTTGGACGAAGCCGAACGCCGCGCTCACATCCTGGAAGGTTTGCGGATCGCCATTGACAATATTGACGAAATAGTCGAATTGATTAAAACATCGGAAAGTCCGGAGGTAGCTAAAAACCGATTAATCGAACGATTCGGATTGACGGAGGTTCAGGCTAAAGCCATTTTGGACATGCGCTTACAAAGATTAACCGGACTGGAAAGAGATAAAATCGAAAAAGAATACAAGCAGTTATTAGCGCTAATCGAAGAGCTGAAAACCATTCTGGCATCCAGGGAAAAACAGTTCCAAATTATTAAAGACGAATTGGATGAATTGGTAAGAAAATACGATGACGAAAGAAGAACAGAGATTGTTTCATCCATCGAAGATTTGACCATCGAAGATTTAATAAGAGAAGAAGATGTTGTAATAACCATTTCGCATTACGGTTTTATTAAACGCTTTCCTCTTAATGAATACAGAACACAAAACAGGGGCGGCAGAGGAATTACCGGAGCGGTAACAAAGGAAGAAGATTTTATCGAACATTTGTTTATTGCCAGCACCCATGATCATCTGTTGTTTTTTACCGATCGCGGAAAATGTTACTGGCTGAAGGTGCATGCAATACCTGCCGGAGGCAGAACGGCAAAGGGTCGTCCGATCATTAACCTGATTAATATCGAGCCCGGCGAAAAAATAAAAGCCATTCTTGCCATTAAATCGTTTGAGGAAAACCGTTATATTCTGATGGCGACGGAAAAGGGTTTGATCAAAAAGACCCACCTTAAAGCTTTCAGCCGTCCCAGACGAGCGGGAATAATCGCCTTAAATATCAGAGAAAACGATCAGTTGATCGAAGCCAAATTATCGGACGGCGATTGCAAAGTTGCCTTTATCACCTCCGAAGGAAAAGGAATTTTATTTCACGAAAACGATGTTCGTGAAATGGGGCGTCTGGCTGCGGGGGTCAGAGCTATCCGCTTAAGAGGAAAAGATAAAGTCATTGCGATGGTGGTAGCGGATGAGGGCATGGATCTGTTAACGATTTCGGAAAAAGGGTACGGTAAAAGAACGCCGCTTTCGGAATTTCGTTTACAAACCAGAGGCGGCAGCGGTTTAATAGCAATGAAAAAAACCGAAAAAACGGGAAAGCTGGTTAGCGCGATAGGCGTTCATGACAATCAGGATATTGTGATCATTACCGAAAACGGCATCGTTAACCGCCAGAAGACGATGAACATCAGTCGTTACGGACGAAACACGCAGGGCGTTAGGCTAATCCGCCTTGGAGCAAACGATCGGGTTAGCGATGTGGCTAAGGTTGCCATTACCGAGGAAGAGGAAGAAGAAGAATAGTCAAAGTTTGTTTGACTATTCACAAAAAATTTATCACATTATATATAAGGTCAGGTTTTCTATTGTTTAGGAGGGAAAATGAAAAAAATATCGGACTCAACAATCAGTCGTCTTTCAACGTATTATCGCACTCTATCAAGGTTAATAGAACAAAATGTTGAAACTGTTTCGTCCGATGAAATTGCTGAAATTAACAATATTACTTCGGCTCAGGTAAGAAAAGATTTGTCGTTTTTCGGTTCTTTCGGAAAACGCGGGCTGGGTTACAATACAAAAGACCTGAGGGAAGAGATCGCAAAAATTCTGGGCTTGAAAAAACAATGGAATGTCGCTTTGGTCGGCGTGGGGAATATCGGAAGAGCCCTGATCGATTACGCTGAATTTAAAAAACAGGGATTTATAATTAAAGCTCTGTTTGACAACGATCCTAAAAAAGTTAACACGGAAGTTGGCGGCTTAAAAATACACGATATTGAAAACGCCTGCAATATTGTTAAAAAGGAAAAAATTGAGATCGCGATTATCGCCGTTCCGGCAAAACACGCTCAGGCGGTAGTTGACACATTGGTACAATGCGGAGTAAAAGCGTTTTTGAATTTTGCGCCGGTGACAATTAAGGTTCCTTCGGATGTAATTGTCAAAAACGAAAACATGTCCATTGAGTTGGAAGCATTATCGTATTTTTTAACGCAAAATAAAAAGGGTGATTAAAATAATTAATCACCCTTTTTAACCTTGAAAATCTTCCTGTTATTTCACACCTAATTCTTCGGCTTTCTTAAATGCATTTGTAGCTTCTTTTACATTATTTAAGTGCGAGTAAACAACACCGAGATTATACCAGAACGGTCCGTTATCTGGAAATCTTTCGACTGCCTGTTTTAAAGTTACCAGGGCTTCGTCGTATTTTTTAAGCAGAATTTCACAATTAGATTTAAAATCATAGGGCTCTTTCATAGAAGGATCGAGCTCAATGACACGTGAAAACGCCTCAATACATTTTTGCAGGTATTCGTTTTTCAGATTTTCGTCAATGCCCTCTTTTGAAGAGAGTTTGAAATAAAGCAGACCGAGGTTAAAAGGAAACGCTTTTTCTTCTTTGTTAACTTCCATTGCCTTTTGATAAGATTTGATGGCTTTATCAGCCATGCCTGCCCGGTCGTATGCTTCCGCGATTATCTGAATTGCTTCCGGATTACTCGGATCGATAGAAAGCGCTTTTTCAAGAGCTTTAATGGCTTTGTCATAGTCAGAATTTATCAATTCATAACGACCCAATTTAATATATCCGTCCGCAGAATCGGGAGCCATCTCGGTCAGTTTTGTGTAATAAACGAGAGCGCTGTCCTTTTCACCGATCAAAGTATAGGATAAAGCTACAAGATCGATTGATTTGTAATCGGTCTGGACAATATTGGCAAGTTTGAAATATTCAATGGCTTTTTTCAACTGTTTCTTAGCCTCATCCGTGGTACGGTCTTCCATCTTAGTAAAAGTGTTATAATTGTTTACGCCGCGATTAAACAGATTTTGATAATAATAGATTTTGGCGGCTTTGATTTTGTCCGCAAACACATTGCTTAGTTTTAAGGACTTGTCAAAAGCGCGTTTCATTTCGAGGTAGCGCTCTTTTTTTCCGTAAATTTCACCCAAAAGAAACCAGGCTTCTGCGTTATCCGGATACTTTTGTGTAGCCTCTTGAGCTAATTTTAAGGCGTTGTCAAAACGTCCTGCGTTGTAATCTACAAAAGCACCTTCCAGTTCGGGAGGACGGCAGGAAGTTAAAAAAGACAATACCAAAATCGGTATTATGAATAACACAAGTTTCTTCATAGAACATCTCCTTTATTATTAAAGTGTTTAAAAATTCTTGTTATTTGATCGGTGTATGGCTTTTGTAATATCCCATATTCCGTAATAATTCCGGTTATGAGTTCTCCGGGAGTAACATCAAAGGCAGGGTTAAAGACCTCGTAAAAATCCAACGAATCGATACCCCAGAATTTCAAAACCTCATTTTTAGAACGTTGTTCGATAGGTATTTGATCCCCTTCTTTAACAGAAGGATCAAACGTTGAAAGCGGAGCGGCGACATAAAAAGGAATGTTATGATATTGAGCAAGTACGGCTAAAGGATAGGTACCGATTTTGTTTGCGGTATCTCCGTTCAAAGCAATACGATCGGCGCCGGTTATTACAAAATCAACTTTTTTATCTTTCATCAGGCATCCAGCCATATTATCGGTTATTAAGGTTGCCGGAACATTGTTTTGTTTAAGCTCCCAGTAGGTTAGCCGGGCGCCCTGTCCCACCGGTCGGGTTTCGTCAACAAAAACATGAACTTTTTTGCCCTGTTCAAAAGCTTTGTAAACCACCCCAAGGGCGGTGCCTATTCCTCCGGTAGCTAAAAAACCGGTGTTACAATGCGTCAAAATATTGAACCCGTCCGAAATAAGTTGACTGCCAAATTCTCCGATTTTATCGCAGGTTTGTTTATCCTCTTCATGAATGGCAAGCGCTTCGTTTTTCAGCACAGATAAAATTTCTTCCGCATCCGAAAGAAATTCAATTCGACCGATCATCCTGTCCGCAGCCCAGGCTAAATTAACCGCAGTGGGTCGGGCAGTTTTCAATAACTTTGCCGACTCCTTAAGTTTTTCGGCGGTCAGAGAATGATTTTTATTAAGATTTAAAGCCTCAACAACAAGTCCGTAGGCGGCGACAACGCCTATCGCCGGAGCGCCCCGGACTTTAAGCGTCTTAATGGCTTCGATAACCTGCTCCAGTGTGGCAAGATGTAAATATTCCTGCCGGGACGGTAAAACCGTCTGATCCAAAATTTTTAACGTATTGTTTTTAAAGCTAATTGTTTCTAAATTCATCTCTTAAATCAATTTTTACAAATTGTTAATTTACTAAAAAGCTTTTGTAACACCAAATAAATTGTAAGGAAAGGCTATGAGAAAGTTTGGTTTAATAGGGCTTACGATTGTTGTTTTCTTTTCGGTTTCCTTGTCTCAAAAATCTTTTGACGAGGTTGAATTTTTGCACAATCTGAAATTATCTTATTACACATTGGAAGCAACGCCCTTAAATAATTTTGTCGCCAATGTAACAAGCGCTAAAATGGACGCCTTTACCAAAGCAAATTGGGACACCGTTAATATCCCCCATCTCCGGATTATCTGGCAAAGACCAAATAACATCTATCTCTCGGAAATTAAGATTCCCTTTAAGATGAATTCAAAACAACGAAAAGAATATCGGGAATTACTGAACGCATTGAAAGTGCAGATCAAGGGGATTGTTCTGGACCTTCAACGCTTTTATCTGGTGGGCATATTGGACGAAACTTTAATGAACAATTATATTTTAAGAAATAATGAAGACGCCGTTCAGATGACCTTTAAAAACATTGATGATCAGGGCACAACCGTAAAATACCTTTTGGGGATAAACGGATTATGCATGATGATCGATGTTGAATACCCCTTGCAAAACAAACAGATGTTAATTTACCCGGAATTCAAAACCGTTGACAACAAATGGCTGTGCCAGGGATGGACCGTACAAAACATGTTAAACGGAAATGTTACAAGCGGCTTTAAACTTACCGTTAATTATGAGCAGGAAAATAAAATCTGGTTGCCGGTCAGCTTTTTTTTGGAGGTCCAGAAGGCGGATAAAAAAGATAAAATTTTCTACGATGAGATAAGGTTTTTCAATTACAGGCTAAACCAAAAAATTGATGTGGCGACGGGAAAACATTAGCTGAGGTTCTCCAACAATTCTTTTAATTTTTTATCGATAGTTTCGTGCGGCAGATTTTCTTTGGCTTTTAACCGAATAATTTCTTTGAATCTTCGTTCGAATTCTATCTTTTTGTCGCACGGCAGACAATATTCTATATGTTCTTCAAAAAGACGCTTTTTCTCTTCGTCGAGCACATTATCCAAATATTGCTGAACGTATTCTTCAATATCCGCACAATCAAATTCTTGTTTATTTTTTTGGTAAGAACTCATCGGTTATATATCCTCTTTTTTTAGCGTAATTCCACAAATAACGTTGTAATAACTTGCGCCCTCTGTATAATCTTGACATCACTGTTCCCAGGGGCGCATCGATTATATTGGCGATTTCATTATAAGAAAAACCTTCAACGTCGCACAAAAGAACCACAAGCCTGAATTGGTAAGGCAAATTATCCAGCGCTTCTTTTACGTCATCGTCGAACAAGTTTTCCAGAAACTCTTCCTTGGGAACCTCCTGAATAGTTACTGTTTCATCTAAACGCTTATAAAGGAAGAATTCTTCCATGTCGTCGTAACTAACTTTTTGCGGTTGTCTGATCGCCTTCCGATAAGCGGTAATAAAGGTGTTTACTAAAATTCTGAAAACCCAGGCTCTGAAGTTTGTGTCTTTTTGAAATTGATCAAGCGCCCGGTACGCTTTAAATAAAGTATCCTGAACAAGATCTTCCGCGTCATTTTGATTATGAGTCATCCGCAATGCAGTATTGTATAAGGAAGGAAGATGCGGTTCGATTAGTTTCGCAAATTCCTTTTGTTTGTCTGTCACCAAAACATGCCCCTCTTTTATTTAGAACAAAAAACCTAAAAAAAATAATCGATCAAGTCAAAAAATAGAATTTAATCATTTGTTTTACTTTTTAAAACGATTCGAAATGTGGAACCGTGGTTTTGCCGCGTTTCCTTGAGGAATAAACGACCGCCGTGATAATTTTCGATAATCCGCCGCGCCAAACTTAAACCCAAACCCCAGCCTCTTTGTTTGGTGCTGAAACCGGGTTTAAAAAGTGTGCGTTTATTCTGAGATTGAATTCCCCTGCCGTTATCCGCCACATCAATGTAAATGGTCTTTTTTTCATGATTAACGGAGGTCGAAATAGTGATTAAACCGTCTCTGTTGGGAACCATGGCGTCGATGGCGTTTTTAATTAAATTTTCCAGCACCCATTCGAATAAATCTTTGTTAAGATTCGCCGCCACGCTTTCATCATCAAAGTCGGTTTTAATCCGTATCTTTTTTTGCGTCTTCGGTAAACGACGCAGAAAATAAGAAACCACTCCCTCAATAATAGGCTTTAGTTTTTCTGGTCGCAGCTCGGGCTTGGAGCCTATTTTGGAAAAACGAGTGGCAATTTTGCTCAACCGCTTTAAATCGTTTTGAATTTCTTTAACCGCCGTACTCTTGAGACTGTCATCCATATTTAACAGTTCAATCCAACCGGCGATTGAGCTGAGCGGAGTACCCAATTGATGTGCGGTCTCTTTTGCCATCCCGACCCAGATGGATTGCTGTTCGCTGCGTTTAATGTAAGAAAACCCGAGATAACCGACCAACCCAAAGGCAAATGCAGCAAGTATGGCAAGATACGGAAATAGACGCAGCTTATAAAGCACATCGGGATAGCCGTAATAGTAATATCCCAAAACAATTTTATTTTGATATTTGATCGGAATGGGGGGATTTTCTTTTTTTATTCTTTCCAAAGCCTTTTGCAAAATCAAACTGTCTTCTCTTGTAAACGCTTCGATGGGCTTAGAATCGATTTCCGGAGATATGTTCCGCCAGCTCCGCGGGTTATTTTCCGTATCAGTGTAAATAAGCGGATAATCCGCGTTTTGGATTACTTCATTAAATAAAAAATCAATATCAGTATTGGAATTAGGATTGTTAAGGCTGACTTCCAAAAGCTTGATCCGGAATTTAACATATTCCGTGGTCTTTTTTTGTAACACGGAAACCAGGTTCTGGGAGTACCAGATTCCGGAAATCACCAGAATGATGCCGATTAAAAATAAAAACGCTTTAAAATTTACTTTTACACGCTCACTTGAAAAATCAAGTTTTATCTTCAAATTATTGAACCCGTTTTATTGTTAATATTTGATCGCCGACTTCAATTTGATCCACAACTGACATTCCATTAATAACTTTCCCGAACACCGTATAGTTCCCGTTCAAATGAGGCTGATCCGAATAGCAAATAAAAAACTGGCTTCCCCCGGTGTCAAAACCGGCGGTTGCCATCCCGACGGATCCGCGGACAAAAGGTTTCGGAGAATGTTCGGAAGGAATTAAGTAACCCGGTCCGCCCCATCCGGTTCCGGTCGGATCTCCCGTCTGAACAACAAAGTCGGGAACCACTCTGTGAAAATAAATGTCTTTGTAAAAGCCGTGCTCAGCTAAGTATATGAAATTTTTTACGGTTAAAGGAGCGTACTCCGGAAAAAGGCGGATTTGAACACTCCCCTTTGTGGTAAGCAATTCAAAGACCAATCGACCGTCGTCAAAAATCAAACTATCCGGTTGTAAATAAGCGGGTAAAATATCCAAAGGCGCTCTGTCTATTTTTACGGGCTGTTTAAAGAGGGAATAAATTTTTTCCCTGAGATAAGGATGGGCTGCGAATTTAATCAGCGAATCGATTTCAGATTTTTTCAGCGGATAATTTTTTTGCAAAAGCTCCGCCAACGAAAGCTGCAATTCAAAATGATCGGGCTTGTTAAACTTTTTGTAAAGTTTCAGAAGGGTTTGTTTTTCCGGCGTTTTATTGTTTTGAATATACCATTCCGCAATGTTAGCCACATTACTGAAATTGGGGGAATTAATCATTATTTGTAAATCGGATTTTTTTATTTGATTGGATTCGCGTAAAGCAAGAAAAGCGCCGTTCGATAAAATGGGATCGTTTACTTTCAGAAATTGATGAAGAGTCCTGATAGCCAACGGCAAGCGAGTAATCCCTATAGCCTCCAGCAAAAGCTTCCTGAAAAACGGGTTTCCCTTATCAAGATTTTCGTTAATCAAAAGATACGCCGTGGATCTGTCTATTTCGGCAATTATTTTGCAAACGGCTCCCTTCTCAAAAGTTTCGGGGAGTTCGGAAAAACGTTGGGTTAATAAGGGCAGCGCTTTTAAAGGCGCTAATTTTGAAAACGCCTTTAAGGCGGCAATACGAACATGCAGATTAGGATACGAACTTAATTTTTCAAGACTGCTAATAATAACGGAATCGGAGTAAAAGCGCGTTAACGGTATTGAATACATAATTAAAGCCCAGGGTGCCTCGGCTTTGTTTAATGTTGAAACCAGATAATCTCTTAATTGCTTTTGGCTCAGTGAATCCAAAACGGAGACGGAGGATTTTTGTAACACCTTGTTTAGTTTTTTTGATAAAAGAATTTGCGATTTGTAGTCGCTTTTTGTCAGCCAGCGGACAAGTTGCGAAAAGTTTTGAGGGTTGATATCGGTATAATACAAAAAGTAAGATTCCGCAGGATCCGGCGCCGTGGCATTCGAAGAATCGAAGAGAGAAGAAGTAATTTCTTCGGAAAAAAATCCCTTTCGTGCAAGCAAGCCAAGAGAATAAAATGCGGCGTCGTGATATTCGTTTAGTTTAAGATATTGCCGTAAAACGCTTATTGATTGATCCGAACCGCAATTCCCGAGTACTTTTATGATATTGTTTTTTACTCCGGGAGATAAATCTTCCTGTTGCAAAGCGCTCAGCAAAAAGGATTCCGTTTGAGGGCTCTCTATTTGCGAAATCGAAAAAGAAGATAACGAAAGAAGCGTATCTTCCCGAAAGGTTTTAAAGAGATTCTTCAAAAGGCTGAAAAGCGAGTCGTTTTTAGTTTTTCCGACGCTTAAAACGAATTGCGCTTTTTGCTCAGGCGTGCTTGCCTGACGAAAAAGATTTTCCCATTTTCGGATATCGGAATCCCGCGAATATTCCAGTTTTTTCAATTCAACAAAGAAGGAATTGCTTTCGGTTTTTTGCCCGCCGCACGAAAAAAGAAAGACAAATATAATGAAACTCAACACATAACGTTGAATCATTCTGTTAATTCTCCTGTTCTTCAATTTAGTGAAAACGTATTAATATTAATCATAATATGGATTTTAAGCAAAGCCATGAATAAGGAAGAAGATCACAAAAGTTTGGAAAAAAATCTCAAACATATTGTTTTTATGAAAATTATATCGTCTAAAAAATGATTGACATTATTTTATTAATTGTGTAATTTGAAAGTCGTTAAATATTATAAGTTATGAAGATATCCTTATTGTTAAAACAGAGTTTTGGAGGAAGAATGTCTAAACAAGAAGCAAAAGGATCAATTGTTTTAGAACTAATAATTTTAATATTAGTCGCAGCTTTGGTTGCTGTTATTCTGATTCCCGGAAAGATCTGGAAAGAGCAGGAACAAGAGAAGAAGACAGCTCATTATAATATGATGAGTATTTATGAGGCTGAAAAATACTATAAAAAGCTGACGGGAAAGTTTACCACAGATCCTGCGGAACTGATCAATACTGTTCGTTCGGATTCGAACTTAATAAGAAAACAGAAAGTGGTTAACTACACCCGCGAATTGATGCGTAACTTTAATAATTATCTTGCGTCTCCTTATATCAAACATATTGCGCGCATCAAGAAAAACATCGATCAGATTGTTGACGACATAGAGAGCAATAACTATCATTTTAGAACAATCGATGAAATTAATAATGAAGCAAATGAATTAAAGATTCAATTGGGGAATTTTGAAAATTCTCCGGAATATCCCGAATTTGTCCGCGTATTGAATTACATAGATTCTTTGCTTCAGGTTCGTCAAACGATTTCGGACAACACATTGCAGGTAAATGCCTTGAAAATCGCCTATATTACCGACTCGCTTCAGGTGTATCTTAAAAAGGTAAATCCCGTTGTATTAAAAGAACGATGGGCTCCCTTGTCCGACAGATTGGAAAAATTCATTAAAATGATAAAACACTCGGAGCTTGTCCGGGTAACCAGTGTTGCCGATCGTCTCGAAGATTTTAAAAAACGGGTTGACGATTCTTTTAATCAATTACAGAACATAGACATAAATACCGAAGTTGAAAAGATCAACGTGTTAAGACAGCGGTTGGACGAAATGTATCAACGGTTCCTTAAAGATTATAATATTACCTCTCAGCTTGCGCTCAATCGTCTTCCCGAGGCTGATTCGTTAATCATTCATCTGACTGAAACTAATTTTTACAGCCCCATTAACGATCAAAGATATAAAATGATTTTTGATCAGGATTCCCAGTTTGTAAAAATCGAAAGTCCGGTGCTGCTGGATGAACTTAAAGAAAAGGCGCAACCCATTGTCGATGAAATTAATAATCTTCCTTTTCTTAATCTGATGGGTCAATATGTTGCAATGACGGACTCGGTCTTAAAAAAAGCGAATTTGGTTCGCCGAAATTTCCGCAAGAACACCGATTTATTTATTGTTTATAAGGAACTTGAGGATCTGCAAAGCAGATATCAAAATTTAAGCATTATGGAAGCGTACCGGAATTTGGCGGATTTTGTCGAGATTACGCCGAAATGCGAAAGCTATAGCAGAATCAAGGAATTGGTTGAAAAGGGATTAACAGCCGCCCAAATTTATGATCAGGTTTATGCCGAGAATGTCTTTACCAATCTGGATTCTTTGCATAGCGATGTTCAGAAAAAGCTGAATGAATTTAACGAGCTTCTTCTGAAAATTAAAAAACGTAACCGCCGCGCTAAAATTGAAACCTTTGAAGGCGAGCAAAGAACCCTTGATTCTCTGTTGACGGCATTTAAAAACGCCAAAGACGATCAGTTGCTTAATAATCTGAAGAAAATAGAAAAGCAATTGGAAGATCTGTATGTCTTCGCTTCCGAAGGTAAAAAAATCCGCGTTTACGGTATATTCGATAAAGAGATCAAGAATTTCGGATATATTTACAAAGATGTGAGAAGTTGGGAAGAAGAAAAAAAGAAATAATCATTAACTGAACAAGGGGAGATTTTTCTCCCCTTGTTAATTTGAAAAAGTTATGGAAGAATATCTCGGATTATCTTTTACAAATCGTTCGGTTACTTTAGCCTGCACTAAAAAGCAAGATACGAACACAGAGTTGATTTCTATTCAGGATATATTGTATCCGTTTCCTTTTGAATTTAACGCGTTGCTAAACGACGAAAACATCGAGTTGTTGGCTGAACGTTTATCGAGCTACGTAAGCAGCAACAATTTTAGCGGGAAAAACTGTGTTGTATCGCTGCCGATGTATTTGGTGCAGATGAAAAGGGCAGCCATCCCCTTGGACCTGGATAGTCGGGTCGTTCAGAAGCATCTAAAATGGGAAGTTGAAAATCTGAATTCCAGAGATATCGATGAATATAAGATCGTGAAGTTAGATTATGTTTTTTCGTTTGGGTCTTATCAGGAATCAGTTTTTATTTTAATTCAAAAAAAGCTTCTGAAAAAAATAACGGAACTCGTCGAAAAGAGCTCATTAAAATTGCAGAAGGTTCTGTTAGATTCCGACACAATTCTAAAACATTTGACCAGTAAAAATTTATTGGATCCGGAAAAGAATCAATTAATCTTTCAGGTAGATGTTTTTAGTATCACCGCTCTTTTTTACATAAAGGGTAAATTTTATAACTATTCGCTTCATTCTTTAGCGGAATTTGAAAAAGAAGAGAGCTTTGAACAAAAAGTTTTATCAATTCTTAAAGCCGAAAGCGACAAGATCAATAATATTGTTAAACAACTGCCCGGCGCCGAAGGAGCGATTCAGGTGTTTGTCAATCGCTTAATTACCGAGAAATTATATTCTTATATTAAAAAATCGGAGATGGAATTTACGGAGCTTTCTATTCATGCAAACGCTAATTCAAAAGAATTTTCTTCTAATAATATCGAAGCTTTTGCAGTTACGTTATAAAAACATTTTGGGGGGGAGATGGCGGAACATGATTTATTAAATGAAGACGATTTTTTTGAAAAATTAAAAAAAGAAAAACGGGCAACAGAGCAGCCGGAAAAAGAAGAAAAGCCTGCGGAACCCCAACAGGAGCAGGAACCTCTCGAAACCGATCTTTTTGAGAAGCAAGAATTTCAATTGGAAGAAGAAAAGGAAGAGCAGATAGAGCAGGAACCGGAGTTTGATTTAGATTCGAAACCGGAAGAAGAGGAAAAAGTAGAAAAAGAAGAAGAAGTCGAATCCTTCCACGAAGAACAGAGAGAACAGGATTTTTTTAAGACATTAGGCGAACCCGAAAGCGAACCCGAGAGTTTTGACGACAAGCCCGAAAAATATGTTTTCCCCGAAGAATTTGAAGACGAAAAACTTCCCGGAATAAATTTTAAGCCGATAATTATCGGCGTGGTAGTATTTATTGTGTTGGCGGCGCTGCTGTATGTTTTGCGCGGAGTTTTTTTCGGAGGAAAAGAAGAGGAGTCCGTTTCGGCTAAAGAAAAGGTATCCGAGCAGCCCGTTAGTCAGCCCGCCCCGCCTAATCCATTGGAAGTTAAAAAAACAGAATATCTAAATACGCTTGCCGGCAAAAATTTCTACAATCTGAACTTAGTAAAGAAAATCGAGGGAGCGGTTCGGGCAAATAACGCCCAGATTTCAAGCGTTCTTTTTTACGTCGATGAACTTTCATTTGAAATTTTCAGCAAAAACCGGGCTCAATTAGCCGCAATAACAATGCAGTTAAGAGACGTTTTGGGGTCGGAAAAGGCAACATTGGTTGCAACGGATGAAAGACCGGGCGACGGAATTACAGGCATTTTTACGGTGAAGCTTAAGGGCGGCGCAGAGAAAGTAACGGTCACCCAAAAACTGAGCGATCTTTCTTCGTTTCAGCAATGGCTGGAGGCGCTTGGCACGCAATTTAATATTAAGATGATAAGCTTTAAAGAGTTTAGCAATTCTCCGGATCAATTCGGTTTACAAAAACGCCGGGTTCAGTTTAAAGGTAAAGGAAGCTATGACGATTGCCTGAAGTTTTTGAGCGCAATTGCCGCCAGCAATCGGAATTTAAACGTGCACAAAATGATAATATCGGCAACGGATCAAAAGACATTTAATAAAGCAAAGTATCAAATTGAATTAGTGGTTGACTTATTCATTTGAGAGCTGACGGCTGAATGCGTATAATATCAGGAGTTTATAAGGGGAGAAAGTTAAAGAGTAGCGACGATTTTTCAATTCGACCCACTACGGATCGGGTTAAGGCGCTGATATTTAATGTATTACAAGATTTTCCCGAAGGAAAAACAGTGGTGGATATTTTCTCTGGCAGCGGAAGTTTGGGACTCGAGGCACTGAGCCGAGGAGCCAAAAAGGTCTATTTTGTTGATAAGTCAAGTAAGTCGTTAGCCGTTTTAAAACAGAACATCGAGTTAATCGGCATTCCCGAAGAAAACTACACAATTATCAAACAGGATGCTTTGCAGTTTGCGCGCACCGCTGATTTTCAGGCGGATCTTTTGTTGTTGGATCCTCCGTTCAAATATCCTGAGCTGCAGGAATTAATAGATTCCCTGCTGACTTCGCAGATGATGTCCGAAAAAAGCGTTTTGGTCGCGGAACACGAACGCATTAATCCTATTCAGCAGGAAAGCAAAGTTTATGAGATCTTAATTCAGAAAAAAATGGGTAGAAGTTTAATTAGCTTTATAGTGAAAAAAGAAAATGAGTGACCACAAAATTGCCATATATCCGGGAACCTTTGATCCGATTACGCTTGGGCATATCGATATTATCGAGCGCAGTTCAAAGCTGTTTGATAAGGTGATCGTGATTATTGCCATAAACCCTTCCAAAAAACCTCTGTTTAACGTAGATGAACGCATGGAAATGATTTTTAATGCGATTAAACCTTTTCCGAATGTGAGCGTTGAAAAGTTTGACGGTTTGGTAGTGGATTTTGCAAAAAGGGTAAAAGCCAAAGTGATAATTCGCGGGCTGCGCGCCATTACGGATTTTGAATATGAATTTCAGATGGCTTTGATGAACAGACAGTTAGCCGATGATATCACAACTGTTTTTTTAATGCCGCACGAAAAGTTTACCTATTTGAATTCGACAATAATTAAAAATGTCGCTAATTTCGGCGGAAATATTGAAAAATTTGTAACAAAATTTGTGGAAAAGAAACTAATAGAGAAATTAGGACAGGAAGGAAACTGAAATGGGATTCATTGAAAAGATAAGAGGAAACGCAAAAAAGGAGTTTAAAAAAATCGTTTTTCCGGAAGGATTCGATCCGCGCGTTTTAAAAGCAGCCGAATTTTTACATAAACAGAATTTAGTTCACCCTATCATTTTAGGCTCTCCCGAAGAGATACAAAAGCTTGCCGAAGAAAACGGAGTAAACTTAAAAGACATTGAAATTGAAAACCCAAAAACATCACCGAAACTCGATTCGTACGCTCAGGAATTTTTTGAGCTGCGCAAACATAAAGGCATTACGTCGGAAGAAGCAAGAAAAACAGTGGAAAACAATCTCTATTTTGGCGCGATGATGGTACGGCGCGGAGAAGTTTCCGGCGGGGTCGCCGGTTCCGTGGCGACCACGGGCGATGTTTTGCGGGCGGCTATTCAGGTTATTGGCGTGAAAGCGGGTATTAAAGTCGTGTCAAGTTCGTTTATCATGGTAATGCCGGATGAAAGAGAATTTGCTTTTGGCGATTGCGCGGTTATTCCTAACCCGGATGTTGAGCAGTTGGCAAGTATAGCCGTCAGCACCGCAAACACATTCAGAAAACTGGTGGGCGCCGAGCCGCGGGTGGCAATGTTATCTTTTTCGACAAAAGGAAGCGCAAGCCACGAAGATGTGGAAAAAGTTGTTTCAGCCACTAAAACCGTAAAAGAATTGGCGCCGGATATTAATGTTGACGGAGAATTACAATTTGACGCCGCGCTGATTCCGGAAATCGGAAAACGCAAAGCCCCCGACAGCCCGGTGGCGGGAAAAGCAAACGTGTTTATCTTTCCGGACTTAGACGCCGGGAATATCGGATACAAAATTACCGAGCGGCTTGCCGGCGCCGAAGCGGTGGGACCGGTTATTCAGGGTCTTGCCAAACCTTTTAATGATCTTTCCAGAGGTTGCAGCGTTGACGATATAATAAATGTGGCATGTATATGTAGCTTATTAGCCGAAAACTAAACCGAATTTTGGAGGGCAAAATGCCGACGTACGAATATATTTGTAAAGACTGCGGTTATCAATTCGAAGAATTTCAAAGCATTTCGGCTGAACCGATTTCCAAGTGCCCGGAATGTTCGGGTCGGGTGGAAAAAAAGATAAGCGCCGGTGCCGGACTTGTTTTTAAGGGCAGCGGATTTTATATCACCGACTATAAAAAGAACAATAACGGTAACGGAAAAAACAACAAACCGAAGAAAGAGGCAAAAGAAGAAAAAAAGAGATAATACCGGCATAAACATATTAACTTTTTTCCAACCTCATTTAATTAAAGAAAGGGGATAGGTATGTCTAAATTAAAACAAAAATTAGCGGAAAAGATTCCTTCATATCGTGAAAGAATTACCAAGTTGATGAAGGAATATGGCGATGTGGAAGTCGATAAAGTTCACATTCGCCAATTATACGGAGGTATGAGAGGCTTAAAATGCTTAACGACCGACATTTCGTATCTTGACCCTGAGGAGGGAATTCGTTTCCGGGGCTATACGATCCCTGAAATTCTGGAAAAACTTCCCAAACCAAAAGGCGCCGAAATGCCTTATGTTGAAGGGCATTTTTATCTTTTGCTGACCGGCGAAATTCCGACCGAAGAAGATATTCAGGACGTGGTCGAAGAATTTAAACAGAGACGCCGGGTTCCTCACTATGTTTTCGATATGCTCCGCGCAATGCCCCGCGATACCCATCCGATGACCATGTTCTCGGCTGCCGTTCTTGCCATGCAAAGAGAATCCGAATTTGTTAAAAAGTACAACGAAGGCATCAGCAAGATGAATTATTGGGAGCCCTATTTTGAAGACGCCCTGAACCTGCTGGCAAAATTACCGGAAATCGCAGCCTATATCTATCGCATGAAGTACAAAGCCGACACGCCGATTCCGTCGGATCCCGAACTGGATTTTGGCGCTAACTTTGCCCACATGATGGGAATCGGTCATCCTTACGACGAAGTATCGCGGATGTATTTTATTTTGCACAGCGATCACGAGAGCGGAAATGTCAGCGCGCACACAACACACCTTGTCGCTTCGGCTTTATCCGATCCGTACTATGCTTTATCGGCTGGTCTGGACGGTCTTGCCGGTCCTTTGCACGGTCTGGCTAATCAGGAAGTATTGCGCTGGATTCAGCATGTGATGGAGAAAATGGGCGGTAAATTACCCACAAAAGATGAGTTGAAAAAATTTGTCTGGGATACGTTGAATTCGGGTCAGGTTATTCCCGGCTACGGTCACGCCGTTCTGCGCAAAACCGACCCGCGTTACATGGCTCAACGCGAATTCGCTTTAAAACATCTGCCGGACGACCCCATCTTTAAACTGGTAAATATGCTTTATGAAGTTGTTCCTCCGATTCTGACGGAGCACGGCAAGGCTAAAAATCCATGGCCCAATGTTGACGCACACTCCGGCGTGATTCAATGGCATTACGGCGTAAGAGATTATGATTTTTACACAGTAATGTTTGGCGTCGGACGCGCTATCGGTGTTTTGAGCAATATCATTTGGGATCGGGCGGTTGGTCAGGCTATTGAACGTCCGAAATCGCTGACCACGGATATGCTGGAAAAGATAGCCGGTATTAAATAATAAATAAAAAACGAAAAAAGGGCTGCTTTTAAAAGAAGAGCAGCCCTTTTTTAATTTTAGTCAATCGCTGTTTCAGAAGGCGTAAATAATTTGACCTGCCGGTTATTCAAACCTTCCCTGCCGGTACCAGCGAAAAAGGGTAATACCGCTGGGCGTGCTAAGCCACATGTTATCGCCGTCCAGATCAATGCGATAGACGCGGTTGTGGGCTAAGCCGTCACGCGTTGTGTAAAGATACCAATAATCCCGTTTAATAATGTATTTTAAAAGACCGCGATCCGTAGCAAACCAGACGACGCCCGGAGTAAAGGCAATATCATGAAACTTCATTCTGATTCTTGTGAATGAAGTCCAGCTTTTTTTGCCCGGATCGTAAAAAGAGACGCCCTGCTCTCCGGCAAACCAAAGAGAATCGTTATTGACGCCGACCGCTCCTATTTGAATGTCAAATACCGCGGAACCCGTTTTAAAAAGAGTGAGAGAATCTTTTTTCGGAAAGTATTGATAAATTCCGTAGGGCGTTGCAAATAAAAGCGATGAATCGGTTCGGGCAATTCGGGTGATCAGAATATTATTCAATTTGGAGTTTTTGGGGCGCCGGATGGACCCGTAATTTAAGTCCATCCAATTGAATCCGCGGTCGGTGGCGATGAACAATTGATTCTCAAAAATCAACAGATCACGAATATTTTCGGAAAGGAGCCTTTGAGCGCGGGTAAACGTGCGCCACTCCTTTTTCTTTTTGTCGTATCTTACCAGACCTTGCTGTGAACCGAAAAAGACGAATCGCTTGGTTCCGGTAATAGCGTTAATGTTATGATCGTAGATGCCCATTATTAAACCCGCTTCGAAGTATTCCCATTCTTCGGGATTGCCGCGCCACAGACAGATTCCGCTTGGAACGTAACCGTTGCTTTTTCCGCCGATCCACACATCGTTCCCGTCTAAATAGATGTCTCTGGGATAAATGTTAGGAAGAGACTGGGGTTGAATGACCAGAGTGTTCTCATTCAAATCGGCATAAGCGGGGCCAAGTCCGTTGGTTGACAGCCAAAGACGATTGAATTTATCCACAACTCTTTCGGAATTGAGATAAAAAGTGCGGTTAAAAGGATCGAGAATTTCATCCGGAGGACGAAAAACGTATTTGCGATCTGTGAAAAAATCCGGTAATTCCCGCAAAGAAGGTCGGTAATAAGGCGGGTAGCGTATCGGATTTTTTTCTTTTTTAAAGTACTTCATTTCAACGGGATCCGGTTGACGCTGAGGAGGCATGGTGTCGTCGGACGGCGTCCAGTATTGAAAAGCAAAATTGTACACGTCAACGCCTTTTGGAGTTCTGGCAAAAAGCAAGCGCCTGTTTTCATCGTAACTCAGTTTCATAATCGAGTTGCTGCGTAATCCCGAACTCGTCGTAAAAGGAAAATCCCAATATTTTTCATAAAGGTTGTAACGCAAAATCCCGCCCAGCCGCGTTCCGAAAAAAACGTAATCTTCTCCGATTTCAACGGAAGTGATATCCGTTGCCGGGGCGTAGGTAATCCAGTCGTCGATAGTGTAATGGGTAAATCGGTCGAAATAGATCCGGTTAATAGTTTGACTTTTCAGGGACAGGGCATACAGGAAAAGGATGAAGGTAAAAAGAAAGGTTTTTTTCATAGTGCTCACCGATACTTTGCTGCAATGCGGTTAATTTTAGTCTTATTAGCTTTATCGTATTTAATAGTAAGATAGAGATAGTGGTCATCCGAAGATTTTTCGAGAATGGTTGCCAGAGGATAAAACAAATGCTCGGCGGCGCCCGATTGATAATTCAATTTTATTTCGCGTATTTCGTATCGATCTTCTGCGAATTGCAATAAACGTTGTTTTAAGTGATGCAAGCCGATGTGCCGCGATGCGGAAATAAACAAAGCTTCGGGATACAAAATTCTTAACTGATCCAAAAGCCCGTGATTTTGCAAACGATCGACTTTATTGAAAACAAGCAACTGTTTTTTCCCGTCCATGTTCAAATCGCGCAACAACCGCTCTACAGTTTCCAGATGCGACTCGTAATTGGGATGATTCACATCCACAACATGAATAAGCAAATCCGCCTCACGGGTTTCGGAAAGCGTTGTGTGAAAACTTGCAACCAAATGGTGCGGAAGCTTGCGAATAAATCCGACGGTGTCGCTTAAAAGAATGGTGGTGCCGGGACTCAACTCGAGCCGCCTTATTGTTGTATCCAAAGTAGCGAATAACTGATCTTCGATGGTAACGTCGGCGTCGGTCAGCGCGTTCATCAATGTGGATTTTCCGGCGTTGGTGTATCCGATGAGCGCGGCGCGAAACAGCCCTTTGCGATTTTGCCGCTGCACCATATCCTGATTCGAAAAACGAACCAGTTTTTCTTTTAAATGCGCGATGCGTTTGCGAACCAATCGGCGGTCTGTTTCTAACTGGGTTTCGCCGGGACCTTTGGTGCCGATTCCGCCGACCTGTCGGGAAAGATGCTGCCATTGACGGGTAAGTCTGGGAAGATAGTAATTTAGCTGCGCCAATTCCACCTGTACCTTAGCCATGTTAGTGCGCGCGTGCAGGGCAAAGATATCCAATATTAAACCTGTGCGGTCGATGACCTTAATTCCCGTTAATTTTTCAATATTTCTAACCTGAGCCGGAGAGAGTTCATCATCAAAAATAATGAGATCGATCTCGTTATCCTGAAGGAAGTCGTTTATTTCTTCAATTTTACCCTTGCCCAAAAAAAAGGCGGGATCAGGAGAAGAGCGCTCCTGAATAAAGGTGTGGACGGTTTCGGCGCCGCTGGTTTGGGCTAAAGCTTTTAATTCGGAAAGATGGTCTTCCACTTCCCACCGGGACTGACCCCGCTGTACCATACCAACTAAAATACACCGTTCGAGCTGTGGAGTGATCTGATCTATTTTTTTTAAATCCTCTCTTTTAATTCGCACTTTTTCTATTTTAAATAATTTTTCTCAAAATGCAAGAGAAATATTTATCGCCTGTCGATTTATTTATTCACATTTAATTCAAAAAGATACGGAAGGTTCCGAATGAAACCAAAGATTAGTAAAATCCGCAAAACAAAAAAAAGGGGCGCTTCAAAAAAGCGCCCCTTTGGTAAATTATTTAAACTTGTAGAAAAACGTTATTCGCGGAATAATGTCATTGTCCGGTTTTTGCGCGCCGTCATAAAAAACCAATTCGATATTCGGTATTAAATGAAGGGTCTTTAAAAACAAATAGTCTAATCCAAACACAACAAAAGTGGCTTTTGCCGATGAATCGACCGGAATGTACGAAATGTCTTTTCCGTCGGTAACGGGATCAAACAATTTGTCAACCCGGCTGAAGAAGGACAGGTTTTTCTTTAAATGGTAAGTTGCGAAAGCAGAAACAAGTCTGCGATTGACCGCGCTCTTTCCTGATTGCGTTCTGAACTGATTAATATACATTAATCCCGCCCTTAATGAGTGGTTCTGATAAGCCATAAAGCCCTGATAAGTGTAGCGTCTTTTGGTTTCGGGAAGAGTTTCGTAATCTCCGTAAACTTCAAACAAAAGATTGTTTGTAACATTGTATCCCAGCGAAAGCAAGACTTTTTTACCTTTATTGTTTTCCGATTTTTGAGCGTTCCCGTTGCCGACCATGGCGTGGAAGTAAGCCTTTTGGGATGGTCCGAATTTACCTTTGACTGCAAGTCCCGTTTCTCTGGATGAAGCCATTTTGTAAAGATCAGCCGGCGTTTTTTCCACCGCGCGGTATCCCCAGAATTTTTCGATAATATTAAAGGTGGGCGTGGGAGACGTTCCCAAAATTATTTCCGTGCTTTTGGTTTTGTATTTTAAATAGGCGTCTTTCACAAAGGGCACGGCGGCTTCTTTGGATTCAAAATCTCCTTTGTGCGCCATTTCAAGACGAAGGCGCACGGAAAAATTGTGCAGCAAGT
Source organism: Calditrichota bacterium (assembly GCA_013151275.1). Classification (GTDB taxonomy): domain Bacteria; phylum Calditrichota; class Calditrichia; order Calditrichales; family Calditrichaceae; genus Caldithrix. Next base: position 35,043 of record JAADIP010000258.1, read on the forward strand.
CCTGGTCGTAAGTCAGATAAATCCGCCGAAACCAGAATCCGTTGCGATCCTTTAAATTCGAATCGTGATCGGATAAAATGTAATAGTAATCGCCGAAAACCAAGCCGCTTATTTTGCCCTGTGGCAAAGACTGAGAAAACGAAAAAAGCGGCGTGAAAAAGAAGATCAAAGATAAAACCACTTTAAAAAGATGTTTATTCATAATATATTCTCCTGTTTTGTTAGTCAATTGTTAGAAGATTAAAATAAAATATTAGTGTTTTGTTAGTATAGTGTCAAAACTTTATTAAAATAACGAATCAATAGTTTTATTTAAGGTTGAAAAAAGAAATATAATTTGAACTAAAAGCAACGATTTTTTTTAACGTTTTAACGACGAAAAAGATACCGCCGGGTTCCGGTTTATGTTAAATTCAAAACTTTCAAAAAAATGACGATAGTGAGTTGAATTAGATTTTCGAAATCGTGAAAATATTCTTAAATTATATATTCTATTTAAAAAAAGGCGAGGAGAGTAAATAGATTATGGACAAAAAAAGTTTGATCGAACAGCAAAAAGAAAAATGGGAAAACACAACCCTTAAAAAGGTTCTGCAAAAATTTCCCGAACAAAAGGAATCTTTTTCAACGAGTTCCTGGCTTCCCGTTGAACGACTTTATTTGCCGCGGCAAATGAGCGAAGAAGAGTATCTGGAACGCATCGGTTTTCCGGGAGAGTACCCGTTCACCCGCGGCGTTCAGCCCACCATGTACCGCGGTCGTTTCTGGACAATGCGCCAATACGCGGGCTTTGGCACTGCTGAGGAGTCTAATCAGCGTTACAAGTATTTGTTGAGTCAGGGGCAGACAGGTCTTTCGGTAGCCTTCGATTTGCCCACGCAAATCGGTTACGATTCGGACGATCCGCGCAGCGTCGGAGAGGTGGGAAAAGTAGGCGTAGCAATCGACAGTCTCGAAGATATGGAAATCCTGTTCCGGGGAATTCCCCTGGACAAGGTTTCGACTTCCATGACGATCAACGCTCCGGCTGCGGTGTTGCTTGCCTTTTACATCGCCGTGGCTCAAAAGCAGGGAGTTGCAAAAGAGCAGTTACGCGGCACCATTCAAAATGATATTCTTAAAGAATACATTGCGCGCGGAACCTACATTTTTCCGCCTAAGCCGTCGTTACGTTTAATTACGAATATTTTCGAATATTGCTCCAAAGAAGTTCCGAAGTGGAATACGATCAGCATTTCCGGTTACCACATTCGCGAAGCGGGTTCAACCGCAGCGCAGGAAGTGGCGTTTACTCTGGCGGACGGTATCGAATATGTCAAAGCAGCCATTAAAGTGGGACTGGATGTGGATCAGTTTGCCGGAAGGCTTTCTTTCTTTTTCAACGCCCATAACGATCTGTTTGAAGAAATCGCCAAATTCCGCGCGGCTCGCCGCATCTGGGCAAAAATAATGAAGGAAAAATTTCAGGCAAAAAAAGAGAAGTCCATGATGCTGCGCTTTCATACGCAGACCGGCGGCAGCACGTTAACGGCTCAGCAGCCTGACAACAACATCGTTCGCGTAACCATTCAAACGTTGGCGGCTGTGCTCGGCGGAACACAGAGCCTGCACACCAACTCACGCGATGAAGCCCTGGGACTGCCCACCGAAGATTCCGTGCGAATCGCGCTGCGGACACAACAGATTGTGGCTTACGAATCGGGAGTAACAAACACCGTCGATCCTCTCGCCGGTTCCTACTTTATTGAAAATTTAACCGATAAAATAGAAGAAGAAGTCCTGAAATATCTGAACAAGATTGAAACGATGGGCGGAATGGTTCAAGCCATTGAAAACGGTTATGTTCAAAAAGAAATTCAGGACGCCGCTTACAAATATCAGCAGGAAATTGAAAAGGGCGATCGTGTTGTGGTGGGAGTTAATAAATTCACCGTCGAACAAGAGAAGCCCAAAGAAATTTTGCGAGTCAATCCCCTGTTGCGCAAAGTTCAATCTGAAAAATTAATGAAACTGCGGAAAAACCGCAACAACCAGGAAGTTGATAAGGCGCTGCAGGCGTTACGGGAAGGGGCGCGCGACGAAAGCGTTAATTTGATGCCCCTGATTCTTGACGCCGCTAAAGCTTACGCCACTTTGGGCGAGATTTGTAATGTTCTGAGAGATGAATTCGGTGAATATCGTGAATCAATTGTACTTTGATTAAAATTGGCGAGGAATAGATTATGTCAAGAAAAATTCGTATTCTGATATCCAAACCCGGTCTGGACGGTCACGACCGTGGCGCAAAATACATTGCCCGCGCCTTAAAAGACGCCGGGTACGAGGTGATTTACATGGGAATTCGTCAATCACCCGAGGCAATAGTAAAAACAGCAATTCAGGAAGACGTGGATTTTGTGGGATTGAGTTTGCTCTCCGGCGCCCACAACGAACTTTTCCCCGAAGTAGTTCGCCTTTTGCGCGAGCAGGGAGCAAATGACGTCATCGTGTTTGGCGGCGGGGTAATACCGCAGGAAGATATTTCCTATCTTAAAGAACAAGGGATCGAAGCCGTCTTTACTCCGGGCACACCCATCCAAAAAGTAATTGAATTTATCGAAACCAATAAAGAAAGAGTACTCCATTGATCGGCAAATTAGTCAACGGCATTATTCACGGCGAAACGCGATCCATCGCCCGAGCCATTAGTTGGATCGAAAACGATGTTCCGCAAAAAGAGGAACTGATTGACGCCCTGTTTGAGCACACCGGGCGCGCTCAAATTCTCGGAATAACCGGACCTCCGGGTTCGGGTAAAAGCAGCCTGCTGGATCGGATTATCGAACAGGAGCGGAAACGGGATAAGAAAATAGCCGTGCTGGCAATCGATCCCAGCTCGCCTTTCACGGGAGGGGCTATTCTTGGCGACCGATTGCGCATGCAAAAGCACACGGTAGATGCGGGCGTTTTTATTCGTTCCATGGCTTCGCGCGGTCATTTGGGCGGAGTCGCGGGAGCAACTTCCGATTCCGTTAAAGTTCTTGACGCGGCGGGATTTGATTTGATTGTTATCGAAACCATCGGTGTGGGGCAGACCGAAATTGAGGTGATGAATATTGCCGATCTGGTGATGCTGGTGCTGGTTCCCGGACTGGGAGACGAGATTCAGGCGTTAAAAGCCGGAGTGATGGAAATAGGAGATATTTTTGTCGTAAACAAAGCCGATAAAGAAGAAGCGAACCGGCTGAAAGCGGAAATCGAATACGTTTTGCACTTAAAGACGGAAGATGAAAAAGGGGTTAAAAACCCGATTTTTATGACCTCCGCCACGGAGAATACGGGAATTGAAGAATTGGTCAACGGATTACACGAATACATGCAAAGAATGGGAGAAAACGGAACGTTGAGAGAAAGACGCCGTCGGCGGGTAACATTGGAGCTGAAGAAAATCATTACCGCAAAGATTGAAGCTCATGTTCACAAATTTCTTGAAACGGGCAACAATCTGGATGTCTGGATCGATCAGATTCTTCGTAAAAAAACCTCTCCCTATAAATTGATTAACGAAAAGGTGATTCAAATTTTAAAGGAGTTAAAAGAAAAATGATTCAGCAAATAAATCACATCGGGATTGCGGTTCGGTCGTTGGAAGAACGCATTCCCTTTTATCGGGATGTTCTCGGGCTGAAATACCTGGGAACCGAAGAAGTGGAAGAGCAAAAAGTGCGGGTGGCGATGTTCAGGGTCGGAGAAGTTAAAATCGAACTTTTGGAGCCGACCGAAGAAAGCAGCCCGATTGCGGGATTTTTGGAGAAGAGAGGCGAGGGAATTCATCACATTGCCTTTCAAAGCGACAACCTTGAAAATCAGCTTTCGGATTTAAAGAATAAAGGCATTCGTTTAATCGACGAATATCCGAGAGAGGGAGCGCATGGCACGAAAATCGCCTTTATTCATCCGAAATCGTCGGGAAAGGTATTGACCGAACTTTGTCAATCCGGGAGAAAAGAAGAATGAGTATAGAACGCAAAATTTTAGAATTAAAAGAGAAGCAGGAAATCGCCAAATTAGGCGGCGGCGAAAAATCCATCCAAAAACAGCACGAAAAAGGAAAACTCACCGCCCGCGAACGCATCGATTTGCTTTTGGACGAGAACAGCTTTGAAGAAATCGACATGTTTCGAATGTCCGCGGACAAAAGTCTTACCGATGTGGAACGGAAAGTTTTTGGAGACGGCATAGTGACCGGATACGGAACCATTCACGGTCGTCTGGTTTTTGTTTATTCGTTTGATTTTACCGTTTACGGCGGATCGCTTTCGCAGGTGGTAGCCGAGAAAGTGGTTAAAATTCAGGAAATGGCGGCAAAAAACGGAGCGCCCATCATCGGGATTAACGATTCCGGCGGCGCGCGGATTCAGGAAGGCGTGGATTCCCTTGCGGGTTACACCAGCATCTTTTTAAACAACGTGCTGCATTCGGGCGTAATTCCGCAAATCAGCGCAGTTGTGGGACCTGCCGCCGGCGGGGCGGTGTATTCTCCGGCGTTGACGGATTTTATTTTTATGGTTCGCAATACTTCGTTTATGTTTTTGACCGGACCTAAAATCGTAAAATCCGTAAATCACGAAGACGTTACCGCGGACGAGCTGGGCGGCGCGGACGTTCATGCCACAAAAAGCGGGATTACCCATTTTACATTCGACGACGAACAGTCGCTGTTTGCCTCCATTCGCGAATTGATGACCTATCTGCCCAACAACAATATGGAAGAGCCCTTGCTTGCTCCGGCGGACGATCCCGCCGAACGCGTGGATGAACGGCTCAATTATATTATTCCCGATAATCCTCACAAGCCTTACGATATGAAAGAAATCATCCGCATCGTTTTGGATGACGAAAAATTTTTAGAAGTTCAGGAGCCGTACGCGCAAAATATTGTGATTGGTTTCGGGCGATTGAACGGGCGCTCTGTCGGCGTGGTGGCAAATCAGCCTAAATACCTTGCGGGCGTTATCGACAGCAACGCGTCGGTTAAGGCGGCTCGATTTGTTCGTTTTTGCGACGCGTTCAATATTCCCATCATCACTTTTGAAGATGTTCCGGGTTTTATGCCGGGCACGGTTCAGGAATACAACGGAATTATTCGTCACGGAGCAAAAATGCTTTACGCTTACGCCGAGGCAACGGTACCCAAAATTACGGTTATTACCCGCAAGGCTTACGGCGGGGCTTTTTGCGTGATGAATTCAAAGCATTTACGCGGCGACATGGTTTACGCCTGGCCCACCGCGGAAATTGCCGTGATGGGACCGGAAGGCGCCAGCGAGATTATCTTTGCCAAGGAGATCAAAAAATCAGCGGATCCCCAAGCCACCCTGCAGGAAAAAATCCGTGAGTATCGGGAGAAATTCGCCAATCCTTATGTGGCAGCCGGGCGCGGTATGATTGACGAAGTGATTGAACCCAAAATTACGCGTTACAAATTAATCAAAGCGCTGGAAATGCTGAAAAGCAAACGGGATGAAAATCCTCCCAAAAAACACGGCAATATACCGCTTTAGGAGGATGCAGAATGATAACGGATAGCCTGAAAACCGCCGCCGATACGCTCAATGCAGCCGGGCAGCCCGCGTACGGTCTGACGAATCTGATCAATAACCACGGACATACCATTGCCTTAAGCGGAATTCTGATCGTTTTTTTAGGGCTTATTTTGATCGCCCTGACCATCAGCCTGTTTAACTTTTTTTCAAGCCAGGTGCAAAAGCGGGAGCAAAAAGAAAAGTCACGGCAGGAAGAGGAAGCAAAAACGCCGGCGTTTCGCGGCGACGAAATTCCGACCGATCATCTGATCGCCATTACCGCGGCTGTCGAACTTTACCGGCGGTTGCATCTGGACCCCATTCGAACAAAAGTAACATTTGATCGCGGAGAAATCCATACGCCCTGGAAAACGGGATATAAATTTGGACAACGAATTGCACCGAGGAAATAGCCATGAAAGAAAAAGAGATTACTTTGGAAATAAACGGTAAAGACTATAAAGTGAAAATTCACCGCTTTTCCGCGGAAGAGGCGGAAATCAGCGTTGACGAGACCCTCTATCGGGTCGGTTTAAAAGATCTGGGAATTGAAGAGGTGGCTTACGTTAAGCCTCAACCCGCGCCGCGCGGTCCGCAGGCAACGGCGCCTAAAACTTCATTGACGCAAAAACCGTCTCCGGCGCTCCATCGCCCCAAAGTGGTAAGCGACGGCAGCGCCATCAAATCTCCTCTGCCGGGCTTGATCCTGAAGGTTCTGGTGAACGAAGGCGACATGGTTAAAGCGGGTCAACCCGTAATACTCATCGAAGCCATGAAAATGGAAAACGAAGTCAACGCCACAGCGGATGGCGTGGTCATTGACATTCGCCACAAAGAAGGCGACACGGTGAATCAGGGCGACGTGTTGATTCTACTCAAACCGGCGGAGGGTTGATTCCATGCACATTCTGGAAAAGATGGTGATGACCACGGGTTTTGCCAACCTTACCTGGGGAAGCGCGATAATGATTGTGGTTGGCTGTGTGGCAATTTATTTAGCGATCGTAAAAAAATATGAACCCCTTTTGCTGCTGCCCATCGGTTTCGGCGTTATTGTGGGGAACATACCTTACAACCCTTCCCTGCCGTTAGGCGTTTACGACACTGTCGCCAACGGCGCTTCGCAAAACAGCGTGTTGAGTTATATTTACTGGGGAGTTAAAGCGGGCGTTTTGCCGCCGTTGATCTTTTTGGGGATCGGCGCCCTGACCGACTTTTCTTCTTTGATTTCCAGTCCGAAGTCGGTGTTATTGGGAGCCGCGGCACAATTGGGAATTTTCGGAACATTTGTGGGCGCTCTGCTTTTGGGATTTAACGGTCTGGAAGCCGCATCGATCGGCATTATCGGCGGAGCGGACGGACCGACCTCTATTTTTCTTTCTTCTCAGTTGGCGCCGCATCTGTTGGGACCCATTGCCATTGCGGCTTATTCGTACATGGCGCTGGTTCCGGTGATCCAACCGCCCCTGATGAAGTTGCTGATCACGGAAAAAGAAGCGCGTATTCGCATGAAGCCGCCGCGCGTGGTGTCCAAAACGGAAAAAATACTTTTTCCGATTATTGTGGTAATTGTTTCTTCCATGATAGCGCCCGGATCGCTGACGCTTGTCGGAATGCTGATGCTGGGAAATCTTTTAAAAGAAAGCGGCGTAACCGACCGGCTGGCTCGTTCGACCGGTAATGCCCTGCTTGATATTTGCACGGTGCTGCTTTCTTTTGCCGTGGGAGCAAGCACGCAAGCGTCGGTGTTTTTAACGCCCAAGGCGCTCGGTATTTTTGCCCTGGGATTGTTCTCGTTTATGATCGCCACCGCCGGCGGATTGCTGTTCGCCAAGTTCATGAATCTGTTTTTAAAGGAAAAGATCAATCCTTTGATCGGGGCGGCGGGCGTTTCTGCGGTTCCGGATTCGGCGCGGGTGGTGCAACACTACGCTTTAAAATTCGACAAAGACAATCACCTGCTGATGCACGCCATGGCGCCGAACGTATCGGGAGTAATCGGATCCGCCATTGCCGCAGGCGTGTTCATCGCTCTGTTTCAATAAAC